>NZ_JBVUBB010000006.1:0-354656 GCF_055791185.1 Bradyrhizobium ingae | reverse complement strand
AGCGCCGGCCTTTCCAGCGAATGCAAAGATGGCGACGAGCTGGTTTCCCGCAGCCGAGCGCGGCACGGCCTCTGCCTTCTACAATTCCGCGCAATACTTTGCGCCGGTCGTGTTCACTCCCCTGATGGCCTGGATGGTCCACGCCTTTAGCTGGCATCATGTCTATGTCTGGATGGGATTGCTCGGCTTTGTCGTGGCGGCCGTTTGGTATGTCTTTGCAAGGCAGCCAGGCGAAGTGTCCGCGGTCAACGCCGCTGAACTGCAGCTGATCCGGGATGGCGACCGGACCGCCGGTGAGTCCACTCAATCTTCGGTCGGTGCGAGCGACAGTCAACGACGCGCCGTGCTGACTACGCGCACCTTCGTGGGCGTGTACATCGCGCAATACTGCATCAACGTGCTGACCTATTTCTTCCTGACCTGGTTTCCGGTCTATCTCGTCCAGCAGCGCGGCATGACGATCTTGCAGGCGGGCTTCGTGGCTTCGCTTCCCGCGATCTGCGGTTTTGCCGGCGGAATTCTCGGGGGCTTGATTTCGGATCGATTGTTGCGTTCCGGCTTCTCACTCACGGCTGCACGAAAGATTCCAATCGTCGCCGGGCTCTTGCTGTCGACCAGCATGGTCTGCTGCAACTATGTCCAGGCGGACTGGCTGGTGGTGACTTTCATGGCGCTGGCCTTCTTCGGCAAAGGTGTCGGTGCGCTGGGCTGGGCCGTCATCTCCGACATCGCACCGCGCCGTCTGATCGGTTTCTCCGGAGGCGTGTTCAACATGTTCGGCAATACCGCGGGGATCGTGACGCCAATCGTCATCGGCTACATCATTGACACCACCGGCAGCTTTAACGGGGCTCTGGTCTTCGTCGGTACGAACGCGCTTGTCGCTGTCTTCAGCTACCTCGTGATCGTCGGCAAGATCTCCCGCCTTGAAACACAGACTTGAGGTGCCCGCACACCGATTCAAATCGCCTTCGGCAGCGAGACACCAAGCGTCAGCGCGCATGAGGAAAGTCCCTCCCGCGCTTGCGGATTTCGCTAAACTGCTGTCGGAGCGCTATCCTTTGCTTCCGACAGGATGAAGCTGCCTTCTTATGCCGCGCGGATCTTGCCGAGGAAATCGCTGACCTGCTGACCGAGCTGCCGGCTCTGGCTCTCCAACATCTCCGAAGCCTGTTTGACATTCTCGGCCGCCCCTGCCGCCGTGTCGGCGTCGGCCTTCACACCCGTGATGTTCTCGGAAACATTTTTTGTACCTTGCGCCGCATATTGCGTGCTGCGGGTAATCTCCTGAGTTGCGGCGCCCTGCTCTTGCACAGCGGCTGCAATCGCGGTGGCGACCTCGTTGACCTCCCCGATGATGCCGCCGATCGCCTGGATCGCATCGACCGTATCGCCTGCCACCTTTTGGATATCGGCAATCTGCCCGGAAATCTCCTCGGTGGCCTTGGCCGTTTGGCTCGCGAGCGACTTCACTTCGGAGGCGACCACTGCAAAGCCTCGGCCGGCTTCACCCGCACGCGCCGCCTCGATGGTCGCATTGAGAGCGAGGAGATTGGTCTGTGCTGCGATGCCGTTGATGAGGTCGACGACTTCACCTATACGTCCGGCGGACCTCGCAAGGCCCTGCACTGTGCTGTCGGTTTCCCGGGCCTGGCTCACAGCCCGGCTGGCGATGCCCGCGGCATGGGCTGCCTGCTGGCTAATGTCGTTGATGGAGGCGCTCAGCTCTTCGGCCGCCGCAGCCACGCTGTCGACGCTCATCGAGGCATCGTTCGAGGCCTTTCCGGCGACCTCGGCACGTTCATTGGTCTGACGCGAGACGGTAGAGAGCTCGCCCGAGGTCTTACGCATCTCTCCTGAAGCCTCGCTCAACTCGCCCAGCGATGTACGCACCACGCTCTCGAACTCGCCGATATACCCATCGATCGCGCGTTGGCGTGCCACAGCACCGGCGTTGCGCTCTCGCTCCTGGGCCTCGATCTTGAGCTTGTCGGTCGCCTGGCGCTTGAATATTTCGAGTGCTCCGGCGAGCGCGCCGATCTCGTCATGGCGGTGGAGATAGCCGCTGTCGACGTCAAGGTCGCCGCCGGCTACCTGCAGCATGGCGTCGCGGATCCGGTGCAGCGGCGTGATCACACGACGGCTGACCGCGAGCATCGCTGCGCCTGTCGACGCAATCGCCGCGATGAGGAGGGCCAAATTGACGATCAGCGATTGCACCGCGCTGGCGCGTTGGTCCACGGAGTGATCGTTGGCGGCCTGCAGGGCGGCGTCAGCGAGCTTCACCGCGGTCATCATGCGGGGTACCGCATAGGGGGTCCATTCCTTGGCGGTCATCGACGGTTTCTCGCCCTTGGCGACGGATGCAAGAAGGCCGTCGCGCGTGGCGCCATATTGCGGATCGAAATAGACCGACTTGGCCTCGGCGATCGCGGCCGCCAGCGCCGGCGGCAACTGCATGCCCGACGCAGCGAGTTCGATCGCCGTCCAGGCGGTGTCGAGGCCGCCGAGCAACTTGGTGTAGGCAAGCTGCATGTCGGGAGCGACCTTACCGCTGTTGAGCGCATTGCCGACGATCTGCGAGGACTCGCCGGCAGTATTGCGAAGCAGCCAGGCCATTTGCTTGATCGACAGAAGCTGGTCGATCGTCGCATCCTGATGATTGACGCTCGCGGCCAGCGCGCTGGCGAGCTTCTCGAGCTGTGTCATCAGCGAATCCTCGGTCGCAACATATTCTTTGGCAAGTCCCGCGCGGCGCTCGGCTTTCGGCTTGGCCGCCTCGGTCCAGAACTCGGCTTGCTGTGCCAGCAGCGTCTTGTTCAGCGTACCGAGATCCGCGACGAACATATCGCCCTGCGCGAGATAGGTGGAGGGCAGCAGCTCGAGAGTACGGGCCAGCGCGGGCATCAGGGCACCGCGAATCTCGCGAATGTATTTGTCGACATCACTGCCCATCGCCACGTCGGAGGAGAGCTGGCGACTGGTGTTCGAGCGGTCGGTCCGGATGTTCGCCATCGCCTTGAACACCTCGGCCGAGGTCGCCGAGACGGCGACGATCCGGTTGGCCGTTTGCAGCCGGGTCCAGGAATTCCAGGCATTGAGCGAGAATTCCGCCACGACGACGAGCGCCGTGAACAGGATCACCGTCTTCAGCAACGCAGATGCGGTCAAACGATTGAGCATCGGACACCCAAGCAAACGCTTTCGAAATTCGCAGTCACGAGCGGCAGCTCCGCAAACCCCGAAACACCAAAGTACTGACATAGCCGCGCGTGCCGTCGACAAGCGCTCATGTGCATTTTGCTCGAGAAAGGTAAAAAATTAGGCACTGCCCCCGCCGTAAAATTGCGGAAGTACAATGGGTTGCAGCGATCAGTGCATCGAAAAACGATGCAATTTATGTATCACCCCGAGCATGATGCGGTTGCGCGCCTTTTGACAGATGGAAATACTTAGATGAGGGCGCTGAACAGATGTCGCGTCCACGCTTCGTAGGCGACTTTCGCCGCGGGGGGAGAAACTTCGCACGCGATGCTGGAAAGACTGTACGGCTCGAAGACCTGCAAAGACCGCCAGCTCGGCTTCGATACTCTCTCGATCCGCGTCAGCCGTGCTTCTTGCGGTGCACGACCAGCTGTTCGAGCGCGCTCCAATCCCAGTCGATTCCGAGGCCCGGTTCGTTCGAGGGAATGCCGTAGCCATTCTCGACTTGCATGCTCGTCTTCGTCACAAGATCGAGTTGCGGAATGTATTCTAGCCATCGGCTGTTGGGCACAGCACAACAAAGTGGAAGATGGAGCTCCATCAGGAAGTGCGGGCAAACCGGAACGTTGAAAGCTTCCGCCAAATGCGCAACCTTCAGCCACGGCGTGATGCCGCCGATACGGCCGACATCGACCTGGACGATTGAGCACGCGCCATTCTGCAGATAGTCCTTGAACTGCGACAAGGAGTACATGGACTCGCCCACAGCAATCGGGATCTGCGTCGATTCGCATAGGCGCTTGTGGGCCATGACGTCATCGGCATGGATCGGCTCTTCGAACCAGGCGATGTCGCATTCCTCGTAATGACGGGCGCGGCGGATGGCTTCGTCGACCATGAATCCCTGATTGGCGTCTGTCATGATGTCGAAGTCGTCGCCGACGGCTTTACGCACGGCACGCAGACGGCGAACATCTTCCGCGACATGCGCCCGGCCGACCTTGATCTTGGTCCCGCCGAAGCCCCGCGCCTTCGTCTTCTCCGCCTCGTCGACCAATTCGCTTTCATCGATGTGAAGCCAACCGCCCTCGGTATAGTAAAGCTTGATGCGGTCCTTGGCGCCCCCTGCAGCTTTGTGGAGCGGCAGCTTCGCACGCTTCGATCGGAGGTCCCACAGGGCCGTGTCGATCGCGGCCAAAGCTATCGAGGTGAGCGCGCCGACCGTGGTGGCGTGAACGCGAAAGAACAGATCGCGCCAGATCTTCTCGATCTCGTCGGCATCACGTCCGAGAAGCAGCGGCACCAAATGATCGTCGAGCAGTTTCATGACCGAAGAGCCGCCGGTTCCGATCGTGTAGGAGTAACCGACGCCCTCGACGCCGTCCGCATCGCGAATTTTGACGATCGGGGTTTCCTGCGCTTCGAAGCTCTGTATGGCGTCTGTCCGCTTAACCTTGGGCTTGAGATCGACTTGTAGCGTCTCGACTGCGGTGATCTTCGCCATCCCAAACCTCTCCCTGCGCCTGACTTGCGGGCCGCCGCCGGTTTCGGACGGAATTGACGCCCTGTCAAATAAAAAATTTTCTATTTTAAATCTTGTGTTTTCGGTTCTTTCCGGCAAGCTGAGGTCATGAATGGAAAGCTCGTCCGCACCACCCTCGCCGACCAGGTCCACAATGAACTGCGCACCCGGATCCTGACGGGGCGGTTGGCGAGCGGGCATCGCCTGCTTCCCGAGGAGCTCGCGGCGGATCTCGCGATCAGCCAGACGCCGATCAAGGAGGCGCTTCTCAAGCTTGAGGCAGATGGCCTGGTCGTGACCGAGATGCGTCGCGGCACGGTCGTGCGGCTGTTCACCCTCAAGGATGTCGAGGATCTCTACGAGGCCCGGATACTGATCGAACTGGAAGCGATCGATGCCGCCTTTGCACGCGGGTGCGTCACGGCGGAATTACTCGACGAACTGGAGGAAAATCTCGCGCAACATGCGCGACATCTGAAGCGCAAGACCCTCGCCGACCTCACCACGGCCCTCGCCTTCGATCGCACCTTCCACCATCGATTGATCCTGGCGCGCGACAATGCGGTGATTGCCGCCTGGCATCAGCGCATCCTTACCCAGACGCATACCGCCTACGTCTATGTTCAAAGCGACACCAGCACGGTCGTGGCCGAGCATCGTGACATCCTCGACGGCATGGCCGCCGGGTCCGCCGGCCAAACCAAGGATGCCTTGAGGAGACACCTCCTCCGCAGTCGCGACAGCCTCCTGGAAAACGTTCAGGCAACGCTCCGTCGGTGATGGCACGGCAAGCGACATACGCCCCTCGCGATCTCGAAGCGTTTGCCGCAGCGCTCCTTGAAACGGCCGGACTTGAGGGAGAGAAGGCCCGCGCGGTCTCCCGCATCCTGGTCGACGGTGAACTCCGTGGACGTGTGACGCACGGACTTGCGCTGCTTGCGCCCTATCTCGGAGAGATCGAGTCCGGCGGCATGACGGTCGCAGGCAAGCCTGAGGTCCTGTCCGACTTCGGGGCCTGTCTCGCCTGGGACGGACGAAAGCTGCCCGGCCCCTGGCTGGTCTCGCAGGCACTCGACGAAGCCATTTCGCGCGCGGCCAGGCTTGGCATGGGAGCAGTCACCATCCAGCGCAGCCACCATGCCGCGTCACTTGGCGGCTATCTCACCGCTGCGACGGACAAAGGCTACCTGGCTTTCATCACCCTGACCGATCCCGGATTCTCCAGTGTGGCGCCATTCGGCGGCTCGACACCGGTCTTGACCTCCAACCCGTTTGCATTCGGTGCACCGGCCGACCCAACGCCGATTCTGGTCGATGTTTCCACCTCACTGCTCACCAACGGCATGATCGCCAAGATGAAGCGTGAAGGACGCATGCTCGATGAGCCCTGGCTTTTAACGGCCAATGGAGAACCCTCGCGAGATCCCGGCGTGATCTTCGATACGCCCCCCGGCAGCGTGCTGCCGATTGGTGGCCTCGAGGCCGGCCATAAGGGCTACGGCCTCGGCATGATGATCGAAGTCCTTTCCGCATGCCTATCGGGCTACGGTCGCGCCGAGCCCCATGCGGGGTGGAGTGCATCCGTTTTCGTGATGGCGATCAAGCCGGAGGCGTTCGGCTCGATCGATGCCTATCGCAAACAGGTCAACTGGCTGGTCGACGCCTGCCGGCAGGCAGCCCCGCGCCGGCCATTCGACCGGGTTCGGTTGCCCGGAGAAGCAAGCAGTGAGCGCCGGACCGCAGCTCTGCGTGATGGCTTGACTGTAAGCCGTGAGATACTCGAGGCGCTCGCGCCATGGATGGAGAAATTCGAGATCGAGCTGCCTGCGATACTTTAGACCCTCACATCAAAAACAAGCCACCGACAAAGAACGGCGGCACGGGGAGAAAACAATGTCACATGCGATGTCAGAAACCGTCGTCCACGACGTGCGGAGCGCCTCCACGGGCAATCCCGCCAACATCCGACGCGCAGTGACGGCCGCGACGATCGGCACGATCATCGAGTGGTATGACTACGCTCTCTACGGCGCTGCGGCCGGCCTCATCATCAACAAGCTCTTCTTCCCCCAACTCTCCGGCGTGGGTGGAGTGCTTGCCTCGTTCGCGACCTTCGCCGTCGGCTTTTTCGCCCGCCCCCTGGGTGGACTCCTGATCTCGCATGTCGGCGACCGTTTCGGGCGCAAGCCGGCGCTCATCTTCACAATTGCGCTGATGGGCTTGTCGACGGTCGGCATCGGGCTGCTACCGGACTTCAACCAGATCGGAGTCTGGGCACCCGTGCTGCTCGTTGTCTTCCGGCTCCTTCAGGGGTTTGGCGCCGGCGCCGAATATGCCGGTGCCGTTACGCTGGTTTCCGAATATGTCCCGCCGGAGAAGCGCGGTTATTTCACCGCGTTCCTTCAATCGGCCACCGTCGTGGGCGTCATGTTTGCGACCCTGTCCTTCCTTTTGATGTCCTACATGCCCGAGGAAACTCTGTTGAGCTGGGGTTGGAGGCTTCCGTTCCTCATCTCGGCCATTCTTTTTTTCGTTGCGCTGTACATTCGAAACAGCCTCGACGAAACGCCGGAATATGTGGCGGCAATGGAACATGCGGAGGTCGAGCGAGAACGCGTTCCCGTCGGTGAGCTTCTTCGCAACAGCCCCCGACAGGTGCTGTTCGGCTTTCTGGCAGTGACCGGCCACAACGCGAACGCATATATCCTCAGCGCGTTTTGCCTGAGCTATATGACCAACACGCTGCATATGCCGCGAACGGATGCGCTTACGGTGGTGATCATAGCAACTCTGGTCGGGATCATTCTTACGCCTTGTTTCGGCGCACTCTCGGATCGCATCGGCTATGCGAAGGTCTATGCGACGGGCGCGCTCGTCATGATCGTTTTCGCATTCCCTCTGTTCTATCTGCTCGACAGCAAGAGCGTCACGCTCGCAGCCTTGGCCATGAGTGTCGGCTATGGATTCGGCTTTGGCGGCATGGCGGGTCCGCAAGGCGCATTCCTGGCCAACCTGTTTCCGACGCGCTACCGCTTTTCGGGGATCGCCTTTGCACGTGAATTAAATGGCATGCTCATTGCGGGCCCGACGCCTTTCATAGCCGCGGCGTTGGTGGCCGCTTCGAACGGGACACCGACGCTGGTGGCCCTGTACCTGATGGCCTGCTGCCTGCTGACGGTCATCTCCGTGACGATCCTGCGTCGGGATGTCGTCAGTAGACACGACTGAACCGGGCTCCCTGGACGCCCGGACGTGGGCCTCCCTGGGAAGGTCATGGGTTGCGATGAGGCGCGTCTTTACAAGATGGCACCGGGATTCATGAGACCGTCTGCATCGAGTGCGGACTTGACGGTGCGCATCGCAGCGAGCCGCCCTCGTCCACCCCGCGACGCGAGCTGATCACGATACATGCGGCCAACGCCATGCTCTGCGCTAAACGAGCCGCCCACCGTGTCGACGAGATCAAACAATATTGTCCGCAACTCGGAAGCGACGCGTTCCTGCTGTGGGATAGTCGGGGTAGACGCTTGAACGTTCCAATGCAGATTTCCATCGCCGGCGTGACCGAAGATGATCGGCGTCAGTTCAGGAAAACGATCGATGATCGCTTCGTGAGATCGGCTCAGGAACGTGGCGAGCTTTGGCAGCGGAACGGCCAGATCGTGCTTGAAGCTGACGCCTATGCGCGATTGAAGCGCCGGCAGAGCTTCGCGGAGCGACCACAACGCTTGTCGCTGCGAAAGGCTCTCGGCCAGAACGCAATCCTCGACGAGCCCACATTCCAACGCTTCGTGGAAGACCTCTTCTCCCAGAACGCGCAGGCCATTGCCTGGCACGACATCGTCGAGTTCGACCAGCGCGTAGCAATTGTGGGCCGCGCCGATCGCAACGCCGGAACTTCCCGCATCCTTCAAAGCCATCTGCATCGCGGCCGGCATCATCAATTCGAAAGCCGCGAGCCGTGGGCCGGTTCGTTCACGCAAACGCACGAGCAAATCCATCATCGCGTCGACGCTCGATATGCCCACGAGTGACGTGAACGATTCCTTGGGAGACGGAACGAGACGAAGGGCCGCACACGTTATCAGACCGAGGCTTCCCTCCGCGCCGATCAGCATTCTCGCAACATCAAATCCGGTATTGTCTTTGCGCAGCTCCTTCGGCCCTTCGAGAACGGAGCCATCAGACAGAACGGCCTCGAGCCCGAGCACGAGGTCTCGAGCAACGCCGTGACGGAGCGCCATATGACCGCCCGCGTTGGTCGATAGAATGCCGCCTACCTGGGCAGAGCCGTCCGAGCCGATGCCAAACGGCAACGCACGTCCGGCTTTCGCACACGCCTCCTTGACCATCGCGATCGAGCAACCGGCTTCGGCGACAACGATATCGCCTATCGGATCGACTGACCGGACCCGGTTCATTCGGCCGAGGCTGAGGACGAGTTGTTGGCCGCTCGCGTCCGGCGTTGCGCCGCCAACATGGCCAGTGTGCCCGCCTTGCGGCACGATGCCAATCCCGTGGCTGCGGCAGAGGCGAACAGTTTCCGCAACCTCCCTCGTATTCGCCGGTCGAGCCACAGCCAGGGGGCGGCCTTCCCGGCGGCGCAGCCAATCGCGGTCATAACCCGCGAAATCTGCCGGCTCCGTCAGGAGCGCGCCGGGATGATCGCCGAGGGCTGAGCGGAGACTGGCTAAGAACGCTCTTTGCCCGCTCATCCGATACTTCTTGGAATTGATACATCGTATTTCTCGGCCCAATGCCTCAGAGCCGAGACGAGTGTCTGGCTGAGCGCCAGTCCGCCGTGTTTACTGCTGCGTTTCCGATCGAGCGCGCTCTGCCCGGGCGTCCGGACCGCATCAAAGCCAGGCCTTGGAGGACTGGCTCGGCACGATCCGACGATTGCATCAGATTGGCGAACGAATGCACGAGCACCCGCGAATGCATTCGGGTCGATGAGCTGAATGAATGCCTCGTTGATCATGCCTTTCGGCTGATCGGCTCGGCCGTGTCCAGATAGCCCCTGGCTCAGCGTCTCGGTGATCAATCCCCAAGCATAGCCCTTCTGACCATGATCCAGGCCGCCGGCAGGCAGAATGGCGCCTCCCTGCCGCAACACAACAGGGTCGTCCGTGGGGCGGCCGTCTGCATCAAGCAGCCACGGCTGCGGGAAACGCGTTCCAGCGTCAGCCAACTGGTAAGCCATGTTGTTTGTCGTGATCGACGCGCTGACGTCGATCATCACCGGATCGCCGGACGTTGGCAGGCCCGCCGCTATCGGAGCGGGAGACAGCGCCGCTCTCGCGCCTCCATGCGGGACAACCGTGCTGACGCCTGGACCAGAACTTGCGATCAGCAACACATACCCGTGGCTGGTCGCGCGCTGCAGATAGGCGGCCAGACAGCCCTGGTGATGGCTGTTGCCGATCGCGACGCTGACCGTCCCGTAATTGCCGATGCGCGCCAGTGCCAGATCAATGGCTCTGGCGGTCAGCCATGTTCCCGGCAACCGCCGTCCATCCCAAGTCACGCAAGCGCCTCGATCCGCGACGACCTCGGGCTCTCCAGTCAGGGTCATCGATCCGGATTCGATCTCCTGCATGTAGCGTGGAACCAGCGCCAATCCGTGCGTGGTATGCCCAAGAAGATCGGCCTCGATCAATATCTCGGCCATCGTCGTCGCCTTTTCCGCGTCGACGCCCGCTGCGCCAAAGAGATTGGTAGCAAAGCGCAGCAGTGCTGCGGCGTCAAAGCGTTCGGGCTCGCATCCTGAGTCTCGTTCCGACGATGACATGATCGCGCTGTCTCCCTACAAATGCTCAGACCGCATCGCGGACGGAACGAGCCGGCGGCCGCACGAGCGCCAGACAGATTCCTCCGACCAGACCGGCCGCCCCGAGCACGACAAACGGCACCACGAAGTCGCTCGTGACTTGACGCAGATATCCAATCAGAACCGGTCCGACGAATCCCCCGAACAAATTGCCAAGGCCGCTAATGAAGGCAATCGCGGCCACTGCCTTCGTCTTGGGATAGATTTCCGTCAGATGAGAGAAGACCATCGGCAGATACATTTTCATGGTGAAGCCGAGCGCCACGAAAAGTACCACCTGAATCCAGAACAAGGAGACCGGCATCAGTGCCGCAATGATCAGCAGGATTCCTGTGATCATCTCTGGAATGGCCGCATGGAGACGCCGCTCCTGGCCGTTGCGGTCCGAATGCCAGCTATTCAAGAACACTCCGGCGATGCCCACGAGAAAGGGCAGACCGCTGATGATTCCGAGAGTGACGGGGTCAAGATTGCCATTTTGCTTCAGGACCGTTGGCAACCAGACCTGGAAGCCGGAAATCAGAAAATTGGTCAAGCCAAATCCGACAAGAGTAAACCACACCGCGGGTTCACCCATAAGCGTCCACCAGGGCGTCTCCTTTTCCGGCGTCAAAGCAGCCTGTTCAGCCGCGATCGCGCTCTCAACCTGAACACGTTCGACCTCGGGAAGCCACTTTGCTTTCGCCAGCGAGGACGGAATTCGCCACCACCAGAGAACAGCCCAAATCCATGCGGGCAGTCCTTCGACGATCATCATCGCTCGCCAATCATAACTCGCAAGCAATAGGCCCGAGATCGGCCCCGCCAGGAAAGCCCCGCAAGCCGAGCTCAGGTTCCAGATTCCAAAAGCCCGACCACGCTCGGGCTTCATGAACCACTGTGACAGCAGGACCGAGGTCGCTGCGAAGACAGGGCCTTCGAACAGGCCAAGGATGATCCGCATGACAGCGAGCTCCCAGAAGTCTCTGGCGAGCCCCGTGCCGACGGCGCCGATTCCCCAGAGAATGAGCGCCCATCCGATGACGTTTCGCGACCCGAGTCTTAGAACGATCCAGCCCGCAGCCAGTTGGGTGACGGCATATCCCCATGCGAACGCGCCGCCAACAATCCCCGCCTGGGTCGGCGTCAGTTTCAGATCCGCCGTAATGTATGGTAGTGCGAGACCGATATTTGCCCGATCGAAGTAGGCAATCGTGTACATGACAAAGGCGATCGGCAGGACATTGATCCATCGCGATCGGCCAATCACTCCAGCTTCAACATCCGCCACTGGAGATAGAGAAATGCTCGACACGTCCATCCTCCACAATTATCGACTGTTTGTTTTTTTGTTGCTTGTCTCAAGCCGGGCAGATTGCCCGACTGCATCACTTGGAATGCCGGCGATCGGCTCGTAGAGACAGAGCCAATTTTCAGACGCGCGAGCGCCTAGACCGTCACGCCGATCGGCCACGGCATGAATTCGTTTTCGCCCATGCCGGAAAGTTCGCTCTTGGTCTTCTCGCCCGAGGCATGGCGCAGGAGCTGTCGAAAGATGCGTTCACCCATCTCCGGCAGAGTAGCCATGCCGTCGATCACGACTCCGCAATTGACGTCCATGTCGCTGATCATGCGCTCGTACATCGGCGTGTTCGAAGCCAGCTTGATCGTCGGCGCCGGGACCGAGCCGAAGCATGAGCCCCGACCGGTCGTGAACATGATCATGTTGGCGCCGCCCGCGATCTGCCCTGTAGCGGCGGCGGGATCGTAACCGGGCGTATCCATGAACACGAGGCCGTGTTGCTGGACCGGCTCGGCGTAGCGATACACTTCCATCAGGGGGGAGTTGCCGCCCTTCTTCGCGCCTCCGAGCGACTTCTCCAGCACGTTTGCGAGACCGCCGGCATTGTTGCCCGGACTGACCCGTCCATTGATCTGGCAGTCGCGGCCTTCGTTGTATTTGAGCCACCAGTTCATCCGGTCGACCAGCTTCTGGCCCACGGCCGGCGTCACCGCGCGCGCCGTGAGCGTATGCTCCACGCCGTAGATCTCGGTGGTTTCGGACAGGATCGCCGTGCCGCCGTGGCGAACCAGGATGTCCATGGCAGCGCCGAGCGCCGGATTGGCGGAAAGCCCCGAAAAGCCGTCGGAGCCGCCGCACTGCATGCCGATCTTCAAGTGCTCGGCGGACACCGGCTGCCGACGCGCATCGTCGGCCAGCGGCAACATCGCCTCAACGAGCCGCTTGCCCTCCTCGACGGCGCGCCGCAGCCCGCCAGCGTCCCGTATCACCAAGGTACGAAGACGCGGCCCTTCGACGAGCCCCTGGCTGGCGAGCAGGGATGCGATGTCATTGGCCTCGCCGCCTTGCGCAATCAGCAGCGCGGCGCCGATATTGGGATGGGCGAGATAGCCCCCGAGCGTCCGTCGCAGCAGGTCCATTGGCTCCCCGCTCCGCTCCATGCCGTCGCCGAGCTCGTGCACGAACGGCACCACGCCATCGATGTTGGGAAAGCTGCTCGTACGGTCGGGCGTAAACCAGTTCGCAATCTTGCGCGCAACTGAGCCGCCGGCGTTGCTGACGGTGAATACGCCGACAAAGTTGCGCGTGGCGACTTGTCCATCGGCACGCACGATCCCCTGAAAGGTCGCGCGCTCTTCTTTCGGGACGAACTCTGTCGGACGGTAGTCGCGCGAAAACGCATAGTCCTTCTCAACGTCGTCAAAACGAATATTGTGGCTATGAACATGTGTGCCGGCAGGAATATCACCGGCCGCATAGCCGATCACGGTGTTGTATTTCAGGATGGCTTCGCCTGCCCGGATCGCGCGCGTCGTGATCTTGTGACCGGCGGGCACGGCTTGTTGCGTGACGACAGCCTCGCTGGGCACCGCCGTGCCTTCATTGACGGGCATTCGCGCGACGACCACGTTGTCGCGTGGATCAAGCCTTATGAACGGATTGAGAGCAGCATCGCTCATTTTCAGGACTCCGACCTTGTTCTGCGATCTGATGGGAACGAGTGCTAAGCAAGAACTCCGATCGGCCAAGGCACGAACTCGTTCTCTCCAACGCCGTCGATCTCGGCCTTCGTTTTCTCGCCGGAGGCGTATCGAAGCAGGGCCTCGAAAATCTGTCGGCCCATTGCTTCGACCGACAACCCACCGTCGAGCACAGGACCGCAATCCAGGTCGGTATCTTCAGCCATCCGAGCAAACGTTTCGCTGTTCGATGCCAGTTTGACGGTCGGGGCTGGGAGAGAACCGAAAACGGACCCCAGGCCCGTTGTGAGCGCGATGAGATTCGCGCCTCCGGCGATTTGGCCGGTGACTGAGACCGGTTCGTAGCTGGGGGTGTCCATGAAGACGAGGCCGGTTGCATGAACCCGCTCGGCATATCGATAAACATCCGCGATCGGAGCGTCTCCCGCCTTCTTCAGGCTGTCGAGCGATTTCTCCAGCAAGGTAGCGACACCGGCATCGCTGTTCGCCTTGTCGATCTGCCCGCTCAGATGCGTGTCGCGATTGCGGCTGTGCTCGCGCCACCAGTCGAAGCGCTCGGTCAGTTTTTCCACGACGGACGGCGTCGAGGCACGCGCGACAAGGTCATCGGCAACGCGCTCCATGTCGGGGGTCTCCGACAGGATCGCGGCGCCGCCGTTGCGGATCAGCAGGTCCACGGCCACACCAAGCGCGGGGTTTGCCGACAGCCCCACGTAACCGTCCGGTGATTCAGATTTTAGTCCCACCACAAGGTGTTCTGCTCCCACCGTCTGTCGTTCAGAGCGGTTGGCGATCGGCAGCATCTTCGTGATCATCGCCTTGGCCGTATCCACGGCGGCCTGAATGCCGCCGACCTCCTGGATCGTGACCGTTTGCAACCGGTCGCCAACGGCCAAGCGCTCCTTCTCGAGGAAGACCTTCAGGTTGTTGCGTTCGCAGCCCAGCGCCACGACGACCGCCGCAGCCGTGTTCGGATGACGAATGTACCCGGAGAGAGTCCGGCGCAGCAGATCCATCGGCTCGCCGGACATCTCCATGCCGCAACCGAGTTCATGGATGTATGGGACCACAGCATCGACGTTGGGAAAATCAGCCAAACGGTCGGCATCGAACCAATCGGCAGCCTTGCGAGCGGCCGTTGCGCCACAATTGCCGACGATAAACACGCCGATGGTGTTACGCGTGCCTACGCGGCCATCTTCCCGCACGAAACCTTGGAAGGTGGCGCGCTCCACGTTCGGGAGGATCGGCAACGATTGCGGACGCGAACGGCGGATTGGACGTTCATCGTTGAGCCGATCGCGAATGTTTGCACCGTCGATACGGCTACCAACGGCGATGTCGGCGCTGGCATAGCCGATCACGCTGCCGCCCTTGATCAGCGGCTCGCCTTGCCGAATTTCATTCGTCGCAATCTTGAAGCCGTGCGGGTTGGGTCTGTCCGCGTTTTCGCCCGCATCGCTGACGGGGGGCAATGCCACCGCAACATTGTCAGTCGCTTCTGCCCGGAAAGCCCTGGTCGTGTTGGAAGCCGTCATGTCCCGCGTCCACCCCTGCAAAATTTTGTTTGAATTGGTCGTAGACGCGGATTTGATGCTCGTCTAAGCCTATTTTCGCATCAAGATGATACCGGATTTGCATCAATGCTGAACCTAGGGCACGTGCGAGCGTTTGTGGTCGTTGCAGAAGAGCTACATTTTGGCAGGGCCGCGCGGCGCCTACACATGACACAGCCGCCGCTCAGTCGGCAGATTCAATCACTCGAAGAAGAACTCGGCACCCCGCTGCTCACGCGAACCAGGCGAACCGTGCATTTGGCGCCAGCAGGCCGCGCCTTCCTGCCCAAGGCGATTGAATTGCTACAGAGAGCTGAGAGTGCAACCCAAACCGCCCGGCGGGCTGTTCGCGGTCATGTCGGCACGATCGCGATTGGTTTTATTGGGGCGAGCTCATACGGCTTTTTGCCTCGCCTGGCCGCACGGGTCCAGTCGGAACTACCGGACGTTACGGTCAACTTCCATGAGGGTACAACGCTGACCCAGCTCGAAGCGTTGGAGCGCGGCCGTTTGGACCTCGGTCTAGCGCGACCGCTTCCAATGCAAAAAGGGTTGCGGTCCGCCTGCGTCTATCGCGAAAAGTTTTCGTTGGCTCTGCCAGTCGATCACCCTCTGGCGCGCCTTCGGCGACCGAAGTTGTCGCACATCGATGGTGAACCCTTCATCATGTACTCGGTTGAGGGGCAATATGTGCGTGACATCTTCACACCAGCGTTCGCATCTGCTCACGTTCGCCCCCGCATCGTTCAACAATTGAGCCATGCACAGGCGATTTTGTCGCTGGTTAGCGTCGGCCTGGGTATTGCCATTGTACCAGAGCAAGCCCGTAACGCGTGTTTTGACAACGTTACGTTCCGTCCCATCGAACTCGGTAGCGGTCAGACGGCCGACCTGCACGTCATTTGGCGAGCAGAAGAGCAAAATGATATCGCGCCTGTTGTGAGAACTTTGCTGATGGATTTGGGACAGCACACAACTCGTCAACCTGCATAGGCTGCGTCACCTGGTCGGTTGTCATAGCAGCAATGTCCGCAACAGACGACGCTAGCCGAATTGGATGAAGCGCTCGACTGGATCGAGCCGAGCGCTGCGCTTGAGAGGGGCGAATCCGGATAGCCTACTTCCGCCAACTTGACACGTTGGCAGCTGTTGCGACCTTTTGCGACTGTATCTCCGGCGGGATCGGATAATCGTCAGCGTTCAGCACAAAGCCGGGGTTCAATGAGAAATCGGCTCGCGGCGGAGCAAAAACATCGATCAGGCGAGCGCCGTCGGCGCTGATATTTCGAGTCGTATGGAGGAGCGGCGGCGGGATGATCGCCACTGACGGACTGGCGATTTCAGTGTGCTCGTCCGGGTACCATTCTCCAAGGTCGCTATTCCAGGGATAACGTATGTGATGGACAAATTGTCCGGCCAACCCGATCGAGGCTTGTTCGAAATCATCATGATGGTGAGGGCCAAGCTTCTTTATATCGCGCGCTGAATGAAACGGCGCGAAAACATTGACCATGAGATTCGTCGAACGGAAGATCCGAGGTTGAATCAGCGGCCCATTTGCGTCGACATGCGCCGAAAGATCATAGTGGCGGATCTTGAAACCACCCGCGGGGGCCGGCCAGTCCTTGAGCGGGGCCACCCCCTCGAGCGGCCGTTCGTATGAACGTGCATTGACCGCAGCGTTGGCCAGATCCGCGGCCCTGCTGGAGAAGATGCGTACGAAGGTGCCCGCATCGAGAAGCGTTATCGTACTGTTGCCCGGGGGAAGGATGGAGAGCGTGTCCCCCCCTACTTCTACTGTCTCTTCCCCGGCGGACAATAACGCGCGCGTGCCCGCCGGAAGAATGAGCATATACTCGTCCGGGTTCTCGTCCCGGGCGAGCGTAGTACCCTGCTTCCCCTCGGTCACGGCGATCACGAAATTTACGCCGCGCGTAAGCCAGGTGGAAGACGCGTCAGCCTCACGGACCTGGGGATCTTCCTGATAATGTCGCGCGTACGCCGTTCTCTTGTAGTCGGGCAACGTCATTGTTGTATCCTCTGATGCATTTCACGCCAGCGTGTAGGCGGTTTCCACAGTGCCGAAGAACTCCGCAGCGTATCTTCCCTGTGCGCGCGGATCGAAAGCGCCGAGTGCGACGCGATCCGGAAATTCGCACTCGACCAGTGTCCCCGTGGCGGCGTCATCACGGGCGATGATGGTGAATTGCGCCGCCATCTCGTTAGGTAATCTTCGGCGCCGGCGACGGCGCCTGCAGGGCGTATCCCCGCGCCTCGTAATCGAACTCGTGCAGCTTGTTCACTGGCTCCGCCTTGTCGACCGGCGATGCATAGTAAGCGCGGATCTCGCGGATACGGGTGACGTCGTCGTTGAAGACGTACCACTCATCGCCGCGGAGCACTTCGCCGATTGCCGTCTTCCAGTGCGTCCATTCGATCACGGCCTCGCGGCCATCCTGCGCAGCCAGAATCTTTTCGATCGTCCAGCGTGATCCCAGCGTCTTGACGCACCACACCCAACCGTCGGCGATCGCGCCCGCGCCGCGCCAGGGTGCCCCAGGAAGACCAGGCGGAAAATAGTGAACCGCATCATCGGTGAAGCAATCGACCAAGGCCCGATGGTCTGCATCATTGCAAGCCCGGAAATAGCGACGGATCAGAGCTTCGGCTTTTTGTGCAAGCTCGGACATCGAGTTACCCCTTCGCCCGATTGGCACGCCATTCGGCGTATTCCTTCAGCGTCTCCTCGTTCGGGGGGTATGTGCCCCACAGTGACGCACCGCCGTCGATCTTCGTGAAGAGGAACTGCTCCCGCTGTTCCTGCTCGAAAGAATCCTTCGCAATCGCATCGGCGTGCTGCCGGGGAATGACCACGACGCCGTCGCTATCGCCAACGATGATATCGCCGGGATAAACCGCAACGCCGGCACAGCCGATCGGCAGCTGCATGTCGGCGGCGCGGAGATAGGCTGGCCTTGTCGACGCGGTGTTTCCGGCGCAATAGGCGGGGAAGTCCATTTTGGAGATTTCCGTGCCATCGCGGAAGGCGCCGTCGGTGATGGCTGCAACGACACCTTTGCGCATCATACGCAGCATCAACATGTTTCCGGCGGACGCCGCGCGGGTATCGCCACGGCTGTCAATGACCAGCACCTGCCCGGCTTCGATCGCCTCGACCGCCTCCCACTGCATGTTGTCTTCGCCGCGCTTCTTCAGATCGCCGAGATCCCAGTCCTTGTCCTCGCGGGACGGAATAAAACGCAATGTGAAGGCCTCGCCGGCAAACGACCCGACCTCCTTGCTGAGCGGAGCAACGCCGACCAGGAACTGCTGGCGGAAATTGCGCCGAAACAATTGGGTGGTGAGGGTCGCAACGCTGCACGCCTTCAGCTTGTCGAGCGTGTCGGGTTGCAACTCAATCTTGTTCGCCATGACGGATAACTCCTGTTTTGTCAGCTTAGCTAGACGGGCTTGACCATTTCGACGATGCCGCCGGCGAGTGGGGCAAGCTCCAGCAAGTTCGGCGTACAGCCGATTCTGTCGGAGCCGATGAACATCGATCGGGTCTGGGGATCGAACGCCGATGCAGTGGGCGTTGGGATCGGCAAAGGCGCCGTGAACTTTGCGGCACCATCGGAATCGTGGCAGCTGACGCACCATTGGTCAGCGCGGTTCAGCCAGATGTCGCCCTCAGCGTCTATGGCCACATTGCTGATGTTGTGCACATCGGCGACGACGTGATTGCGGTAGGTTGGGATCAGGCCAGGCTGGGACAGGTCAATGGAGCCTATCCGACCCGAATCTGGGCACACCATATGCACCGTCTCTGGACCCAGTCCCCTGAAGACACCGATAGTTGCTGCCAGAATCACTTCGAGCTGCCTCAACTCGCCATCTCCGTCGAAGATAGCCAGCGAGCCTCGGCCGTCATCGGCCGCTAATGCGACGGCGATCTTGCCGGAGGCCGTCACGGTGAGATTGCGGGCCCGCTCGAGAATGTCGCCTTCAATGAGCTTGGTCGCGACCGTATCCGTGCCATCGGCATCGATGCGCCAGATCGCACTCTCAGTAATGGTGAAGAGAACTTTGCCGCCTGAGCCCAGCGCGAGGCCGACGATGGGGCTGTCGAACCAGGCAACCACCTCCCGGCGTCCCTCGGTCAGGCGGCAAATGCACGCACCCGGGCCGTCAGCCCAATATAGAAACCTTCTGTCCGGATCGAACACCATGGCTTGAATGCTGAAAGACTGCACGTCATGGACGCGGAGCGGTTTGCCGAAGAAACTGCCCGTCTCGACTGCGGCAGGACCCGCCCGGCTCGCGAGCAGGGCTCGCGATATTTGTTGAGATGCCTTCCGAAGAATCGACGCCAGCTCACCAAGCCTGTCATCCGACATGCGATAGGCCGGGCCCGTTACGCTGATTGAGGCGATAGCCGAGCCGGTCGGATCGAAGATCGGAACAGAGGCGCAACGCACGCCGTCGATGATCTCGTTGTTGTCGACAGCAAAGCCTCGCATACGAATCATATTGATTTCGGCCCTGAGTTCCTCAGCCGACATGATTGTGTTTTGAGTGTAGCGGGTGAATTCGATTTGCGAGATCAGCCTTTCGCGGACCGCTTCTTCCTGGAACGCAAGGAGAGATTTTCCAAGGCCCGTGCAATAGAGCGGCTTCCGCTCTCCCAGCGCGGCGGCAAACGCGCGCGCGCCGCGCCCCTCCCATCGAGCGATCGCTTGCTGAACGTCACCATTCATTACCGCTAGATTGACGTTTTCGCCGTAGGTGTCAGCGATGTGCTTCAGGATCGCGGAGCTGACGGCAATCAACTCCGAGCTGCGACCGATGCTGCTGGCGAGCGATGTGAACTTGGGACCAAGAATGTAGGATTGGTCGCGGCGGTCCATTGCCAGGAAGCCGCGCGTACTCAGCGCCGCCAGAATTCGATAGAGGGTACTCTTCGAAAACCCCGTCTTTGCGGCAAGGTCCTTGACCTTGAAGCGTCGATTTGTCTCACCGACATATTGAAGAATGTCGAGAGACTTGTTGAGCAGGCCGGTGCCGGGAACGCTTCCCCCAGCTTCGTTGTTAAATTCGTCCTGATCAGGCTTGTTTGTAGCGATCATCGATCTGCTTTCGCCTAACTGGCCCGCAGGTGCTTGTCGAGGAAGTCGACTCCCCGGACCGCACCATCGCCGGAAACACGATGCGTTCCGAACGGATCGATCACAAGCTCGAATTTGTCCGCGGCTCCGGCGGCCAACAGGTCCGATTGAAGCCGCACGCTCTCGCCCCATGGGACGACCTCATCGCGCATCCCGTGCCAGGTGAAAACAGGGACTCGCGCAAGCCTCCCAATCGTCTCGGACATAACTTGATAAGGTTGCAGCGGCTCCATCCGCGCGTCATGGCCATCGCGCGTCGAAGCGTCGTATTTCCCCAGCGGCGGAAAGATGGTTCGCGACGCGTCGAGGAAATAGCCCGACCCCATGAAGTTTGCGGCGGCCTTGATCCAATCGTAGCGGACCAGGGCTCCTAAGGTTACGAATCCACCCATCGAGGTCCCCGCCACCCCGACGCGATCTTCGACGATCAATCCTCGATCGGTGTAATGCCGGCGATAAACATCGAGTTCGTCGATATTCCGCTTTAGGAGTTCCCAGAACTGCGTCAGTCGGAATGTATCGTCCCCATCGAACCGAGCTCCATGGAGATCCGCCTCCGGCAGAATCGCCCTCATCCCTTTCATCGCCAGCATGTAAGCAAAGAAAGCGCTCGTCTCCTTTGAATTCCGGTATCCGTGAAAGAAGAAGACCGTCGGCAGGGGGCGATCGACAGCAGCCTGCGGGGCAGCATGGATCGCCGGAATGTCGCCAATCCTGTCTTCGAACATGACGATCATAGCGCGACCCGATACTTCTCCAATACATCGAGATCGGGCGAGAAGCCTATCCCGACGGACTCGGGCACGACGATCTTCCCCCGCTCCGGCAACGGCGTCGCCACGCCGATCCAGGCCTCAGGTTCAACATAGAGAAACTCAAACAGGCCCGCATTGGCTGTTGCCGCCGTGAGCTGGACCGTGGCGTGATATCCCGGTCCGAAATAGGGTGAGTGCGGCATGATCGTTTTTCGGCGGATTGCCGCCGCATCGGCGACCTTCCTGAACTCACTGACACCGCCCACTTTCGTCACGCTCGGTTGCGGGTAATCGACCACTTCGATCAGGCGCGAAAACTCGACGGCCGTGCAGGCATTTTCGCCCGCCGAGAGGCCGACGCCGTGCGATTGCAGCGACTTCATCGTCGCATAGTCTTCCGGCGGGAAGATCGGCTCCTCCAGCCAGAGCGTGTCGAGGGATTTCAACTCAGGCAGGCGTTCATTGGCCTGATCGGTCGTCCACGTGCAGTTGACGTCGACTGTCAAGCGCATGGCCGGATCTATCGCCGCGCGGGCGGCCCGTATCTCCGGCATGGTCACTTCATGGAGCTTGAGTGTCCCGTACCCCTCCTTGCAGGCTTTTTCAGAGAAGCGGGAAACCAATGCGCTGTCGCCGTAGCGGACGAGGCTGGCATAGGCATCGATCGCCGGCTTCGGGCGGTCAGACAAAAGTGCGGCGAGCGAAGTGCCTTCCGCCTTGGCCTTCAGGTCCCACAAGGCGATATCGACACCGGACAGAGCGAAAATGGTGATGCCATAGCGGCCGAACAGCGCGAGCTTGCGCTGTATTTCGAGATTGAGCGCGACAGGGTCATCGATCGTCCGGCCGATGAGGATGGGAGCGATCATGTCGCGCACCGCATAGGCGACCGGGCGGTAGCAGAAATAGCTGAAAGCCTCTCCCCATCCCGTGAGGCCGATATCGGTCTCGACCTTCACCAGGACGATGTCGAGCGTATTCCAGCTTTGAGGCGTGATGCCAACGCCTGTTCCACCGTCGCGGAACGGGATACGCGCAATGATCGGCTCTATCGAGGTGATCTTCATCCTCTGCCCTACGACTTGAAGAGTCGGCCGATCGGCCCGACGAACTCGTTGTTGGCGAAATGCCCGCCGATGACGTGACTGCCGACGAGTTCGGGATTTTCAGGCGATTGCGCGAGAACATCCCCGGCAAACGTTTCGGCATTGTCCTGCGGCTCATAGCCCAGGCGGAACGCCGCGCTGTTGTCGAAGAACGTCCGCTCGTTGTTCGACACGCCATAGACGATTGAATAGCGCAGGTTGGGGTGCTCGAAGCCAATGCGCACGAGCTGCGCGAGATCCCTCCAGCTTACCCAAATGGACATCCGCCGGCGGTCCTCCGGCTTGTCATGAGCGCGTCCAATACGGATGCACAGGACCTCGAGGCCATATTTGTCGGCGTAAAGCGCGCCCACCTGCTCCCCGAACGCCTTGGTGAGACCGTAACGGCTGTCGGGACGCAGAATCGCATCGCTCCCGATGCGCCGGTTGCGCGGGTAGTAGCCGACCACGTGATGCGAACTCGCGAAGACAACGCGCTTCACGCCAACCTGTCGAGCCGCCTCGAAAACGTTGAAAGCGCCGCGTACGTTGCCTTCGATCTGCTGGTCGATCGCTGCGTCCGTCGTACAGCCCGCGAGGTGCAGGACGCCGTCGACGCCGGACATTGCGGCTTTCAAGAGCTCGAAATCGCCGATGCTGCCTTGCACCACATCGTCGGCCTCGGAGAAGCCATCCGTCCTCAGGTCCAGCAGGCGAAAGTCGAAATGGCGCGCCAATTCCCGCCTGATGCCCGTGCCGACTTCACCCGCCGCTCCAATGATCAAGATCTTCATTTTGCTCGACTGCCAATGCTGAGATGCAATGATCGCGAGGCCGAACACCCGTCGTTCGGCCTCGCGATTTCGATTACTTCAGGGCCGCTTCCTTGACTCCCGCCGGCAATTCGATGCCCTGGTACTTCTGGTAGACCTCGTTGAGGACGCCATCCTGCATGTTCTTCTTGATCCACGCGTCGATCCAGCCGCGAAGCGCATCCTCGCCCTTCTTCATCCCGATGCCGGCCAAGTTTGTACGCAGTGCGATCTTTGGCTCGAGGGCCCTGGACGGATTGCGCTTCTTGATCGTCTCGTTGAGACTTACGGATTGTGCGACGATGTCCAACTGTCCGCTCAGAATTGCAGTGACGGTTGTTGCTTCGTCATCGAAGCGGACGATTTCCACGCCCGCGGGCGCGACCTTCGTGAGATCAGTGTCCATGATCGTTCCTCGAGCGACCGCCACCTTCTTCCCGACCAGATCTTCGATCTTGGAGATGTTCATGCTCGCCAGAGCAGACACGGCGGTCGACGTTCCCGAATAGGGCAGCGAGAAATCGATGACCTTCTGGCGCTCCTCGGTGATCGTCATTGCGGCCACGACGATGTCCGCCTTGCCCGTCAGCAACAGCGGGATGCGATTCGCACCGTTAGTCTCCACCACCTCCATCTGGACCCCAAGATCCTTTGCAAGGAGCTTGGCCGTCTCATATTCCGAGCCGGTAAGCTGGAGATTGCTGTCCTTGTAGGACCACGGCGGCAACCCCGGATCGATCGCGACTCGAATCTTGCCTGCGGCTTTTATTCTCTCGAGCGCGTCGGCTTTTGCGACGTCGACGCTTGCCAAAAGCGGAAGCACGAAGAAAGCTGCGGTCATAAGGCGTCTGCTGATTTTCAATTTTTCCTCCCTCTTTAAATGGCGAACAACATTCGCTCAGAGATCGTGATCGACGAATGCCGCAAGTTCGGGCGTGGCCGGCTGTTTCAGTATGTCCGGACCGCCCATCTCGTGGACGCGCCCGTCGCGCATGTAGACGACCTTGTTCGCCACGTTGCGCGCGAACTGCATTTCGTGAGTGACGAGAACCATCGTCATGCCCTCACGTGCAAGACCTTCCATGACACGAAGGACTTCGCCGGTGAGTTTCGGATCGAGCGCCGAGGTCACTTCGTCGAACAGCATGAGCTTCGGCTGCATGGCGAGGCTTCGTGCGATAGCCACGCGCTGCTGCTGGCCGCCGGAGAGCTGCTCCGGATAGGAGGCTAGTTTCTCGGACAGGCCGACTTTCGCGATGACGGAGGCCGCAATTTCCTTCGCCTCGCTTTTCGAAAGGCGTTTGACGAGGCGCGGTCCCAGGGTGACGTTTTCCTCCACCGTCAGGTGCGGAAACAGGTTGTAGCTCTGAAATACGATCCCGACATCACGCCGGAGCTGATTGAGATCGACGTCCGGATCCTGCAAGGCATGCCCGCAGACGATCAACTCGCCGCCATTGATCTTTTCCAGGCGGTTCATGCAACGCAGCGCGGTCGATTTTCCAGACCCCGACTGGCCGATGACGGCGACGACTTCTCCCCGCTCCACCCCGAAGGTCACGCCCTTCAGGACCTGAAGCCCGCCGAACGATTTCTCGACGTTCCTGAGTTCAACGATTGGCGACATTGAGTCTCTTCTCCAGGGCACGTGATTTCAGAGATAGCGGATAGCAGATGAGAAAATACAGAAGCCCGGCGAGCCCGAAGTACAGGAACGGCTCGAACACCGAATTGTTGATGACCTTGGCGTTGTAGGAGAGCTCCGTGTAGCCGACGACCAGCGAGGACACCGAGGTGTTCTTGACGATGATGACGAGAAAGCCGACGGTCGGCGGCGTGGCTATTCGCAAGGCTTGGGGCAGGATGACGCGGCTCATCCGCTGCCAGCGCGACAAGCCGATGCATTCGGCGGCTTCCCACTGAGCCTTCGGAACGGACAGCAGGCAGCCGTACCAGATCTCGCCGAGATACGAGCTCGCGAAGATCGTCATTGCGAGTGTCGCGGCAACGAGCGGCGGCGTTGATCCGAAACCCAACAGGCTCGGGCCGAAGTAGCAGAAGCCCATCAACACGAGCAACGGAATGCCCTGCACGGTCTGTGTGTAGACGCCGGCCAGCGTTGAGATCGTTCGCACCGGTGAAATCCGCGCCAGGCTCACGATAAAGCCGACGATTCCGCCGAACAGGAACGTCAGGGCGCTCAAGACAACGGTGCCCAGAAGGCCATACACCAGAAAAATCAGAAACTGAGAGTTCATTTGCCGATCCCGTCACAAAGGCGTGCCAAGCTTGCGGCGACGCGTGAAGATCGCCAGGCCGAGCATGTGAAAACCGAGCCGCAGCATGCCCGTGAGCGCCAGATAGAGGGCGCCAAGCACCACGAAGACCTCGAAATTCCGGTAAGTCTGGCTCTGGACCCGGTTCGAGATACCGAAGAGCTCTTCGACACCTACCGCCGACAGAACGCTAGAACCGAGCATGAGCAGCACGTACAGGCTCGTGAGACTGGGATAGACCCGCTCCATGGCCGGGCGGAGAACGACGTGCAAAAATATCTGGGAGCGGGACAGGCCAATACACTCGGCAGCTTCGATCTGACCCGGCTTGATGGATTCGATACCCGCCCGCATGACTTCCGTCGTGTAGGCACCGACATTGACAACAAGTGCGATCACCGCCCCCACCATGATCGGAAGCTTCAGGCCGGCGCTCGCAAGTCCGAAAATCAGAAAGTAGCTCTGGATCAGCAGCGGCGTGTTGCGGATCACTTCGACGTAGCCACCGACGATTGTCTTCAACCATTGCGGCCCGCCCGTTCTGGCAACTGCGCAGAGGGTGCCGACCAGAAACCCGGCGATGGTGGCCCAGAATGTCAGGACGAGCGTCGTCCAGGCGCCGCGCAACAGCAGAGGCCAATAGGTCAAGACCGACGAAAAATCGAAGGTGTAACTCATCGCGAATGCCCCCCAGGGGCCGTCGCGGGCCAAGTCGCAGCCACGCAATACGCACTCTCTGCCTGCGGCATATACGCCACTGTCATTCCTCCCCATTTTTTTAACCATTTCCCATATTATGGGAAGTACGTCAAGGATGTTGAGTGCAGGCTGAAAGGGGGAAGCGGAATCGGCTCCACACCTCAGGTTGATAACCTCGTTAATAAGTTGATTTTATTGCTAGTTTCCGGAGCGAGCGAATTGACCGGCCAGACAGATTTCTCATGGGATTCAACTTGAAAGATCCATGTTGCGGGAAATAGGATCCCATATTGTGGGAATTTGAGAGCAGATGAAAGCTACGAAGCCGCCGCGTATCGCGACTGAAACCTGAAGTGGGTCAAATCGGGCGTCTCGGGCGTCACAGTATAGAGCGCCGGCTACCCGCGTCCTTTGAGTGCTGACGAGTGAGTGCTTCGAGCTCCGTCCAAGCGGCGTTAAAAAGCTTGCCACTTGCAACAGGCCCGCCTCAACTCGAACGCGCGATCACGGCAGCTTCCGCCAACCGACGAGCACAAGAAGCTGATTGCGATCTCACTGCCCTATGCCGACGCCACCACACACGTCGCTGCACCGACCAACATCAAGGCGTTTGCGGATCGCGAGAACAAACCGATTTCATCTCTTCGTACAGGGCCTCGGCGGCGGGTGACAAAGGCCGGTCCCTATAGCGAATTAAGGCGAACGCAGGAAAGATCAGGCTGGATAGTGGGTTCGTGGCAAGCCTGCGGAAGGGACCGTCGGCGCCAATAACGTCAAGAACCGACGCGCTAACGGCGCCGATGGCGCTGCTTTGCTTGACGGCTGCAAGCGTGACGAGGAGCGATGAACTGCTGAGCACTTGAGCAGGTCCCACTAGCTGTCTCGCACGGAATTCTGCTTCAACGCGCTGACGCAACAAGCTGCCGCTCGGCTCCATGGCCCATGGGAAATCGGCCATCTCCCGCAGCCCCACATTCGCCTGCCCCAGCAGCGGATGCTGCGCGTTCACCAGGAAGATGACCTCCTCCTCCTGAACGTCGTGAATATCGAACTGATGCGGATCGATTTCCATGGGAACGCGGGCGAACACAAAGTCAAATCGGCCCTCGATCAAACCTCGCACCAGCGGCTCGCTGGTGCCAACCTCCAGCGTTATCTTCGATCTCGCGTGCCGCTCCTGAAGGATACGGATGGCGCGCATCGCGTGATCAACCGCCGGCGTGGTTACGGCCCCGACGTTCACGATGCCGCCATAGCCCGATAACAGGTCCTGTATCTCTTCCCCTGCCTGGTCGAGTTCGGCCAACGCAAGCCTGGCCCGTCGGATGATGACCTCGCCTAGACTATTCGGGGTCAACCCCTTCCCCAGTCGCTCGAACAGAGCGGCACCGGTGATCTTCTCTATCTCGCTCAGGAGTCGCGAAGCGGCAGGTTGCGAGATCGACAGGAATTCCGCTGTCCTGGTCAGGTTTCGCGAACTTCCCAACGAAACAAGCAGGCGCAAGTGGTTGAACTTCAACCCCGCTTGAACAAGAGAGCGTCGTCGCGAGTCCCGTTTCGTTATCAAGTCAGCCTGAATCCATATCTTTCTCGATATGCCAAGGCATCTGATTGATATTGGACGGTCAAGCGTTTTCTTCCTGTCGGTGACGAAAATTCAGACCAAAGACATGCCGACAGGAAGAGATCATGTCACGAGCGCGAGCGAATGGCGCGGTCTTTCACAGCTTGCGAGCGAGCAAAAACCTGGCGCGTCATCCTCAGATCGCGCAAACGTCGGCCTGCCCTCTGGCCACTTGCGGGGCAGCGGTTTTCGATACAGCAACCGAGGTAGCTCGCTAGGGCAAGGCTTATCCGGATGCCGCATCGATGCCCTTGATTGCGCCGTTCGAACCGCGACGCGCTGCTTCGCCGATGAGGAGTTCGCCTTTGATCGCCATCGCTTGAAAACCATTGAGAGAGATCGAGTAAGGTTGTCGCGCACTCAAGCGCGCAACGGCGTCACGTCGATCTTGGTCTGAACGTCATCGGCGATCAGCTTGTTGCGAAGCGGATGCCCGAACAGCTCCTGCGAGACTTCCATCTCGTCTCCCGGCAACGCTTTGATCTGGGCGCCGAAGCTGAGAACGCTCGCTCCAAAGAAATAGACATGCACGTCGCCCGGACGACGGAAGCCCGCGTACTTGAAATGATGATGCTCGAGATTTCCGATCGTGTGGCACATATGGGCCTCGCCGGAGAGGAAGTCGTCGGCCCAGATTTCCTTGCCGTCTCGGAGGATACGCACCCTGCCCTCGACCTTTTCCGGAAGTTCCCCGATGAAGACTTCCGGCCCGTAGGAGCATTGCCGCAACTTGCTATGAGCGAGATAGAGGTAGTTGCGCTGCTCCATCACGTGATCGGAAAATTCATTGCCGAGCGCATAGCCGACGCGGATGACCTCACCGGCATCGCCGATGACATAGAGGCCGACGACCTCGCCCTCGTCGCCGCCGTCCTCGCCATAGGCGGGAAGTGTCAAAGGCTGTCCCGGAGCGACCACCCAGTCGCCGTCGCCCTTGTACGCCCACTCGGGCTGTACGCCGATCTTGCCGGGCGCGGGCTTGCCACCCTCCACGCCCAACTTGAACATCCGCATGGAATCGGAGAGGTCGTCGCTGTTGAGCTTGGCATGCATGGCGTCGCGAGACGCAGCGCTGCCGAGATGCGTCAGGCCCGTGATGCCGATGACGCAGCGCGCCGGGTCGGCATGATCCAGCGGCGGGAGCAAGCGTCCGTCCCGTTCCAGCGCCACGATTTCCACTTCATTGCCGAGGCCGCGATCGGCGATCAAATCGCCAACGGCGCGCTTAGCACGATGGGCGTCGAGCGCCAGATCCCGCACGAACTCGGTGTTCTTGACCACGCGCGGAGATGCTGCGCCTGGCAAGGTCACTGCAACCGCCCGGCTTCCGTCTTGTTGCTTGAACTGAATCAATCGCATGATCGTCCTCCAGAATCTTTAGTGGCTGTCGCGCGCAATGTGAGACCCGCGTTTTCCGACGCAGAAATCGAGATCGGCTCCGGTATCCGCCTGCATGACCGTCTTGGCGTAGAGACCGCCGTAGCCGCCGACGAGCGGTTTAACCGGCGATACCCATGCCTTGCGTCGCTTCTCAAGTTCATCGTCGCTCACATTCAGCGTGACGGACCGCGCGGACACGTCGAGCGAAATCGTGTCGCCGTTCTGAACGAGCGCGAGCGGGCCACCGTCGGCCGCTTCCGGGGCCGTGTGCAAGATAACGGTGCCATACGCGGTCCCGGACATGCGCGCATCCGAGATGCGGATCATGTCGGTGATGCCCTTCTTCAGGATTTTCGACGGCAATCCCATATTACCGACCTCGGCCATGCCGGGGAAACCTTTCGGTCCGCAGTATTTCAGAACCATGATGCAGGTTTCGTCTATATCGAGATCGTCCCGATTGATCCGCGCGTGATAGTCCTCGATGCTTTCGAACACGACGGCTCGCCCGGTGTGCTTCATCAGGTGAGGTGAAGCGGCGGACGGCTTAAGGACGGCGCCGCGCGGTGCAAGATTGCCGCGAAGGACTGCGATGCCGCCCGACTTCGTCAGCGCCTTCTCGGGTGGCAGGATGACGTCGTCGTTGTAATTCACGACGTCTTTCACGCCGTTCCAGATGGTGTCGCCGGTGACCGTCAGAGCATCCTTGTGCAGGAATCCCATATCGCCCACGGCCTTGATGACCACCGGCAGTCCACCGGCGTAATAGAACTCCTCCATCAGGTATTTGCCCGATGGCTGCAGATTGACAATCGTAGGCACGTCGCGGCCCAGCCGATCCCAGTCGTCGAGGGAAAGCTCGACACCGACCCGTCCGGCCAATGCCAGCAGGTGGATAACGGCGTTGGTCGAGCCGCCAACCGCGCCGTTCACGCGAATGGCGTTCTCGAAGGCTTCTTTGGTCATGATGTCGGACGGTTTGATGTCCTCCTTGACCATATCGACGATGCGACGACCGGAAAGTTGTGCGATCACGCGGCGCCGGGCATCGACAGCCGGGATCGCGGCGTTGCCCGGCAAGGTCATACCAAGAGACTCCGCGACCGATGCCATCGTCGAGGCCGTTCCCATGGTCATGCAGCTTCCGGGAGACCGCGCCATCCCCTGCTCCGCATCCATGAATTCCTCGAGCGACATCTCGCCCGATTTCACCATTTCGGAGAACTGCCAGATGGCCGTTCCGGAGCCGACGTCCTTGCCGCGCCATTTGCCATTCAGCATCGGCCCGCCGGACACCAGGATCGCCGGAACGTCGACCGAAGCAGCACCCATGAGAAGGCTCGGGGTCGTCTTGTCACAGCCGCCCATCAGAACCACACCATCGACCGGGTTGGCTCGGATCGCTTCTTCGACGTCCATGGCCACCAGATTGCGGAACATCATTGCGGTCGGACGAAGCGTGCTTTCGCCGGTCGAGAAAACAGGAAATTCGACCGGGAAGCCGCCTGCCTCATAGACACCGCGCTTCACGCGCTCGGCGAGATCGCGCAGATGAGCGTTACACGGCGTGAATTCCGACCACGTGTTGCAGATGCCGATAACGGGCCTGCCATCGAAGTTGTCGGCAGGAATGCCTTGGTTGCGCATCCAGGAACGATGCATGATGGCATTCTTGCCTGTGCCGCCGAACCATTCGTAGGAACGGAGACGGCGGGGCCATTCGGGTTTCTTCTTCACGTGGTTGCCTCCTCGTCGTGTTTCAGGATTGACGGGTCAGGTGACCCGTCGGATGTTCACTCAGCCGACCGCATCGGCGGTCACCTTGGGGGCCGCCTGGGTCGAGCGAACGAACCGCCCGCACCAGGCGGCGATCAAGACTCCCGACAGCGCCATGCTGACGCCGAGGAAGATCAGGCCGTAGTGGGAGGAACCAAGAGATCCGGAAAGGAAGCCGAGGATATAGGGACCAAGGAAGCCGCCGAGGTTCCCGAATGAATTGATCGAAGCGATACCGGCCGCGACAGCGACGCCCTTGAGGATCGCTCCGGGGAAGCTCCAGAACAAAGCGGATGCGCTCATACTGCCAGCGACGGCCACTGCCACCCCGAAAGTGGTGATCACGAGGTTGTCGTGGAAGAACGCACTCAGGATGAGGCCCGCTCCGGCTGCGATGGCAGCCCCTGCTGCGTATCTGTGCCGGTTACCTGCCCGCTCCGCATGCCGCGTAACGAGGAGCATCGCGACAATGCCGATCGAATAGGGGATCGCGGTGATGAAACCGATCTGCAGGAGCGAAGTGACCCCAGTGGCCTTGATGATGGTCGGGAGCCAAAAGTTCACTCCGTAGATTCCGATCACCAGGAGCAGATAAATCAGCGTCAACCCCCAGAGGACCGGGTGAGAGAACAGCTCCCTGAAGCTCGGATCTTCTTTTTCGCGGCTTTCCTCTGCGAGACGTCGCTTCAATTCGGTCTTTTCGTCCGACGCCAACCAACGGGCGTCGTCGATTCCGTTGCTCAGGTAGAACAGCAGGAAAACGCCCAATGCGACGGCAGGCACGGCTTCGATGATGAACATCCACTGCCAGCCATGCATGTGCGGAGATTGCGAGAAAGCCTGCATCAGGCCGCCGGAAACCGGCGCGCCAAGAATGAACGACACCGGTTGTGCCATCAGCAACAATGCCATGATCCGGCTGTGCATCGGCGACGTGTACCAATAATTGAAGTAGAGAATGATGCCCGGGAAGAAGCCCGCCTCCGCAACACCAAGCAGGAAGCGCAGCGTGTAGAAGGTCGTCTCATGCGAGGCACCGACCGCATTGGCAATCGGTCCGGTAAAGGCCATCGCGCCGGAGATGATCCCCCAGGTTACCATGATGCGCGCAATCCAGATTCGCGCGCCGATCTTGTGCATCAAGAGGTTACTCGGGACCTCGAAAAGGAAATAACCGAGGAAGAAGATGCCCGCACCGAAGCCGTAGGCGACTTCGGAGATGCCGAGGTCCGCGCTCATTTCCAGCTTTGCGAAGCTGACATTGACGCGGTCGACGTAGGAAATGACGTAGCAGACGATGATCAGCGGCAGAATCCGCCACGTCACCTTCAGATAGAGGCTGTCAAAAACCGAGCCATTTCCCCGCACAAGCGGCATGTCGTTTCTCCCCAGAGACATTGCTTAATTGCTGTTGCAAATCTGATAGGAAGAACCCTTTGGTGCGTCCAATATCAATCAGCGGGTGCGTTATATCAAAAACAATATGTGCGGATTCCGATGCAGACTTGGACTTCTGCTTCGGCAAGCGAGGCTCGCACGTCGCGCGCAATAGCCACTGACCAGGCTTGGAGCGGGCCCCGCGATCCGCGCAAGAGCTCGGCACGAAGCCACACCTTCCAAGGATATCAAAATTGATATCACGGGCCGAGAGCTTGGTATTGGACGCTGTCGTCCGCTTTGTGCAGATTCCAGAAAAATAACTCGGAAATGGGAGGAGCTCCGAAAGTTGGCGCTCAGTCGCGATCCGATCTCGCGCGACTGAACCGTACCGACTTCAGCTTCCTCCTTCGGGAGGTTTCATGATCGAATACACATTCGATTTCTCGGTCCTAAGAACCAACTGGTCCGACCTGCTGCTGGGCGCGTGGCTCACGCTACGCATAACGATGATATCGATCACCATCGGCATGGTGATCGCTGTCTTTGCGAGTTACCAACTCTGTCTTGGATCCCGAGCGGCACGCGCCTTTTGGACCGCTTACATCGAATTCGTGCGCAATACGCCGCTTCTCGCACAACTCTTCTTCGTCTTTTTCGGCCTACCATCCCTCGGCTTGCGCCTGGACGCGAACACCGCGGCAATCATTGCCCTCGCCTTCAACTTCACTGCCTACGCTTCCGACATCCTGCGATCGGGAATTGCGGGAATTCCCAAGGGACAGCAGGAAGCGGGTTTCGCGCTCGCGCTAAACCGCCGCCAGGTATTTCAGCGCGTGTTGTTGATGCCCGCCATCGCACTCGTGTACCCGGCGCTTGCGTCCCAATGCGTCCTGGTTCTCCTCGGCGGAGCCGTAATCTCCACCATCTCGGCCAACGACCTCAGTTCGACGGCAGCAGTTCTACAGTCGATTACGTTCAAGCCGTTCGAAGTCTATCTTGGCGTCACGGCGATCTACATCACGATGGCGCTTGGCATGCAGGCCACTCTCGACGGCATCGGACGCTTTGCCTTCACGTGGTCATCGAGGAACGCGAGATGACGCCATTTGGGATCGACCACTTCTACTATTTGCTTGCTGCAGCTCGGTGGACCGTCGCGCTGTCGGCGGTGGCCTTCATAGGTGGCGGCGTGCTTGGCGCCGTGCTCATGCTTTTGCGCGTGCAGACCGTCAGCCGCTGGCTACGACTCGCGACGTTCACGGCAATGAGATTGCTCCAGGCCACCCCGCTGCTGATGCAGTTGTTCCTGCTGTATTTCGGCCTCAGCATCGTTGGATTTGACCTGAGCGCCTGGACCTCGGTCAGCATTGCGATGATCCTCTATACGGGCGTCTTCCTGGGAGAAATCTGGCGTGGCTGCGTCGAGGCTGTTCCACGCGGCCAAACCGATGCCGCCAACGCACTCGCATTGTCCTGGATCCAGCAAATGCGGTACGTCATCCTGCCTCAGGCGGCCCGCATCTCCTTCGGCCCTACCGTTGGTTTCCTCGTCCAGGTCGTCAAAAGCACGTCGCTGGCTTCGATCGTGGGATTCACGGAGATCATTCGGGCAAGCCAGATGATCAACAATGCGACATTGCAGCCACTCACGGTCTACGCCTTTGTGATGCTGATTTATTTCGCACTTTGCTGGCCTTTGTCTCTTCTCAGTCGATACCTCGAGAAACGTACCACGACGCCGCACCGCGCGCCCGCGGCCTCGGGCCGGCTGCTGAAGGCTCGGCTCTCGTCCGCCACCTGATCTGGCTAATCCGCAACCCGAACTTGAGGAGATCCCGTGTCCGAAGAACATTATGCGGTTGCCGTTCACGATGTAGGAAAGTGGTACGGTACCCTTCATGCGCTCAAGAGCGTTTCCTTCAATGTGAAGGCTGGCGCACGCCTTGTGATCTGCGGTCCTTCAGGATCTGGCAAATCGACGTTGATCCGCTGCGTCAATGGCCTTGAGGACTTCCAGGAAGGCTCCATCACCGTTGACGGCTTCATCCTGGACCAGGAGAAGAAACATCTGAATGCCGTTCGTCAGAACGCAGGCATGGTATTTCAGCAATTCAACCTCTTTCCCCATCTCACTGTCCTGGAAAACTGCATCCTGGCACCGAAGCTCGTCAAAAAGCTTTCGGACAAGTCAGCTCGCGAAATCGCGATGAGCTTCCTGGAGAAGGTCAAAATTCCCGAGCAGGCGAACAAGTTTCCCGGCCAGCTATCCGGAGGCCAGCAGCAGCGGGTGGCGATCGCGCGGGCACTCTCGATGCAGCCGAAGATCATGCTGTTCGACGAACCGACGTCGGCCCTCGACCCCGAGATGGTGAAGGAAGTTCTGGACACCATGGTCGGGCTCGCCAAAGACGGCATGACCATGTTGTGCGTGACCCATGAAATGGGATTTGCCCGCGAGGTCGCCGACGAAATCATGTTCATGGATCACGGGGCGCTGGTCTTCTCAGGTACGCCGCAGGCCTTCTTTACCAACACCGACAACCCGCGCGTTCGAACGTTCATCGGCCAGATTACGCACTGAGCCCTCTCCGGATGGACATGTCATGATGTGGGACGGCCCGGGCGGCCTCAAGCTGAGACACCTCCGCCTGTTAAGCGCCATAGATACGACCCGGAATATGCATGCGGCGGCGGAAATGCTCTCGACTTCGCAGCCCGCCGCATCGCGCTTGCTGTCCGAGATCGAGCGGATTGTCGGGGAGCCGGTCTTTGTCCGCCATCCGAAGGGACTGACGCCGAATGTCTACGGCGAGATCTTGATCCGGCGTGCGAAATTTGTGCTGGCGGAGATCAGGCAGGCTTCGAAGGAGGTGGCTCAAATCAAGTCTGGCCTCGGCGGCGTGGTCTCCATTGGAGCGCTGACATCGCCCGCGGTCGGCGTCGTCGTCGACTCCGTCTTGACTTTTCAATTATCGCATCCGTCGGTGCGCATCGACTTCGAACACGACATCAGCCCGCCGCTCGTCCGAGGGCTTCTGGACGGAAGGCTCGATTTCGTATTGAGCCGCGTGCCGGTCGAGGTCAACTCCGACGCCCTTCGATACGTGGAGGTTGATTCTGAAGAGTTTATCTTTCTGGTCCGAAAACACCATCCACTCCTGACGGCGCAACAGCCCTCCTTGAAAGACGCTCTCGACTATCCATGGATCCTTCAGGCTCCCGGCACCCTTCTGCGACAACGGTTCGATGCTGAGCTGCATGCCCGCGGATTGAAAACGCCCGGGTCCATCGTCAATACCTCATCCGTGCTCTTTGGACTGGCCCTTTTGTCCCGGAGCGACAGCATCGCGGTCGTCAGCACGCAGGTTGCGGACCTTTTTTCGTATACTGGTCAATTTCAACGTCTGTCGAATCTGCAAGACGAGCCGCGGCTCCTCTTCGAGCCCTTCGCTCTGATAAGGCACCGATATCGAGACTTGTCGCCGCCGGCCCAGGCGCTTTTCGACGTCGTCGTAAAATCGATCTCCACCAGCAAGACCATCACTTCGCAAGAACGCGCGAGCGCATGATGACCTGGCGAAAGCACGCTGCGATATCAGAGTCGTCATCGCCACGGTCGAAGATGATATTAGATGTCACAGTTCGTTTTGCTAATTTGAACGCAAGATGACGCATCTACAACAAGAGGAGTACAGCATGGATACCCGCCCCACACCGGACAACTCCTCCAAGATCGGGGACAAGGTCATCTTCAGAACGGAAGGCGAGGCATCCTTCTATATCCCCTCCAATTCATTCCGCTACAAGCAACGGGAAGTGCCGACGCACCTCTTCGAGAACGAGCTGAACGAGATTTTATCCGACGACAAGACGAACCGCGTGATCACGCTCGATCTCTCCGGAGAGATGGAGATCGACTATCCGGCAACAACGCCCAATCTGCTTGCTCGCTACATCAGGATCGCTGCCGGCTCCCACGAGGCACTCGCGGTAAAGGCGGCCAGCGAGATCTACTATGTTCTCAGGGGCTCGGGTCTTTCGAAATCTCGCGACACCTCATTCGAATGGAAGACCGGTGACGTATTCATGTTTCCGGCCGGAGATGAAACCGTCCATCGCGCCGGTCATGACGGTGCGTTGCTGCTCCAATTGACCGATGAACCCGTGCTGAGTTTCGCAGGTCTCGCTTCAGCCTCCCAAGCGGATGCGGTTATCAAGGCGGCCTACTTCCCGGCCGAAGGGATCGATCGATATCTGCAGGCTGCATATGATCGAGCGGATGATCCCGATGAGACGGCAAAGACCGTCGTGCTCGTCACGCGGCAAACCGAGAAGCTGCGAACGACCACTCCCTGGATTACAACCAACATCAACACGCTTCCGGCTGGAGCCGATCAGAGAGCCCACAGGCACAATTCCGCTGCGCTTACGCTCGTCATCGATGGCGAGGGCGTCTATTCGAAGATCGATGGCGTCGACGTGCCATGGCAGAAATTCGGCGTCATGGTCACCCCGCCGCAAGCGCTGCATTCACATCACAATCGCGGGCCGCGCATGATGCGGAGCTTCGTGATGCAAGACTCCGGCATCTACTACTATTCGCGGACCGTCGGCTTCCGTTTCGACGACTGACCGCTCGAACATCATTTTCGCGGGGCACGCTCTGCCTGCGAACAACGGTTCGCTCCGCTCTCGTCTATCGACCCCTTGGGCGGGGCCAAATTGGGAGAGAAACATGACAAAATATTTTGGAAGGGCGGTCGCTGCGGCGATCGTACTGCTCGCAACTGCTGTCGTAAGCGATGCCAACGCACAGAGCCTCCAGGACATCAAGTCCAAGGGCAAACTTCAAGTCGCCATGGACACGACCTATCCACCCTACGCGTCCATGGGAGCCGATATGAAACCCGTTGGATTCGAGGTCGAGCTCGCAACATCAATTGCGCAGGGCCTCGGAGTCGAGCTCGAAATTGTACCGGTGACATCGACAAACAGACTGCCCTTCCTGCTCACGAAGAAGGCGGATCTGCTGCTGTCGACCGTGACGATCAATCCGACGAGAGCAGCACAGGTGATGTTCACGAATCCTTATACCAATGTCGGCTTCGACATCATCGCGGAAAAGACGAAGTCGATCAAATCTTCCGCCGACCTTGCCGGTCTCAAGGTCGGTGTCATCCGCGGCGGAGCGGCGGATCCGCTCTTGGCGGCGATCGCCCCCAAGGATGCGACAATTGTACGTCTCGACGACGTATCGGGCTGCATGCAGGCGCTCATAGCCGGCCAGGTGGACGCCATTACCGAGGGGTCGCTCCTGCCCGCGAAACTCAACGCGTCCGCGAAAGCCGAGAAATACGAGAAGAAATTTGCCCTCGCCGAATCGCACCTGGGGATGGCGGTTAGGCCCGGCGCATTCGAATTCCTGCATTGGCTGAACACGTTCCTGTATGTCTCAAAGCAGAACGGGCAGCTTGCTGCCCTGCATGAAAAGTACATGGGATACGCGTTGCCGCAGCTTCCGACGTTTTAATTGGCAACTGGCTGGGGGCGGTCTTGGAATCGGCGACTGATCGCCCGATCAAGCGGCTTGCGCTGCAACAAACGGCAGGTTCCCGATGTCTCGACTTGCCACCAGGGGCATCGCTACTCTTCGGCGAAAATACTGACGTGACGCGATCACCGCGGATCCGCGAAGGCGCGCAATTGCGCGCCTTCGCCACGACGTCATTTTGAGATCTTCGGCAAGCACCACCCAAGCTTCGATGGGATGTACTCGCTGCAAGTACTACGCTTAAAGCGATCGGCAACGGCGATGGTGCTCGCTCGCGGTGCTGTCCTTCTTAAGGCGCGACAGAAGCGATTTCTCTCCTTCGGCTGGGCTATCGGCGAACTCTCCCGCAGGGACCGGCTGCTCGACTTCCTGGTCGAGCGCCGCGGCAAAGCGCCGGATGGTGCTCTGGCTCCAGCGCTCGTGGGAGGTCAAGAACCAGCTGGCCGTTTGGAGTAGCGGCCGATCATAGAGGATCGGTCCCTCACCCTTGGGGAGTTCGCGCATGCACTGTCCCACGAGCCGGCTGGCCTCACGCTGGTAATCGGCGATCGTTTCAATGCTCTTCTGGGCTTCCGCGAACATGGGTCCGTCATCACGTTAGTCGATACGACCCAAGATCGATTCCAAAGCTTCAAGCCGCAACATTGGGGAGAGCCCTGAATGAGCTGTTTGCACCTTGCCGAGCGAGAGCGGAAAACAGTGTCGCGGGCGGGTAGAGCCCGCTTTTCAGCGAAAGGAGACCAAATGCCCCCTATCCAGGGATATGAAGCGACCGTCGAGGCCGCTAAGCGCGCGCTTGAGGCAGCGCAGAACGCGCTCGCGCGGGTGAGGGTGGGATTTTCAAGGATTTACGGGGAATGTGGTAGCGGGGGGCCGACTCCCCCAACTCCACCCCCCAAAATCACTGGGGTTTTCACTACACGCCGCCAAGGTAGCCTAGCACAAACACCCGTCAAGTCACGTTCCAGCGGCCCCGATCGGGGCCGTTTCCTTTAGGTAGTGTCCGACATGACTGAGACTACAAACGGGGGCCTCCCGGAGGCCGCCGCAAAACGCGTTTCCCACGATGTGCCGCCGCACGAGCAAATCGCGGACTGGATCGAATCCACCGACACCGACTTGTCGGCCGCCGCCGACACATCTGAGCCGGGCGCCGGGCGGGAGGGAGAACGCGGCGATAGGAGCGCCGTGGATGAGCCAAACGCGTCGCCGCGCTCTGGGGGCTTCGACGTTGAGGAAATCAACCGTAGCTACGCCGTGGCCATTTGGGGTGGTAAAACCGTCGTGGTGAACGAACAGGCTGGCGGCCCGGTCAATGACCGTGTGCGGGTGATGTCGTTCGAGTCTCAGAGTTTGTGGTTTGCGAACACATCCACGGAAATCAGGGGCTCGGACGGTAAGATTCGGGCTGTTACCTGGGCACAGGCTTGGCAACGGCACCCCGATCGCCGGCAGTATGAGGGGATCGAGTTTTTCCCAAATCCGGATGGCGCCAAGGGCACGCCGAACTATCTCAACTTCTGGCGCGGCTTTGACGTGATGCCATCGCCGGCAGGCGGAACGTACAAAACCTTTCGTGACCATCTACTCAATCAGGTGTGCGACAGCGATCCCGAGCTTTTCAAGTACGTGTTCGGCTGGATGGCGCACATCGTCCAGCGCCCGCGAGAGCGGCCCGGTACGGCGCTCGTGCTGATCGGCCGACGGGGAACGGGAAAGAGCAAGGTCGGTGAAGTGCTGGGATCGTTGTTTCCGGCGCACTACTTTCAGGTTGATGACGCTCGATACATCACCGGACAATTCAATGAGCATATGGCGAGCTGCTTGCTGTTGCAGGCCGAGGAAGCGATTTGGGCTGGCGACAAGGCAGCCGAGGGACGGCTCAAGGGCTTGATCACGAGCGAAACGCAGATGATTGAGTCCAAAGGCGTCAATGCGATCCGTATGCGCAATTTCGTTCGTGTGATCATGACGTCAAACGAAAGTTGGGTTGTGCCCGCAGGCATGGACGAGCGCCGGTTTGTCGTTCTCGACGTAAACCCTCGGTGCGCCCAAGATCACGCTTATTTTGCCGAGATGGATGATGAATTGGACAAGGGTGGCCGTGAGCTATTGCTGCACGACTTGCAGACGTTCGACCTGTCTCAGGTGAACCTGAGACATCTCCCGCAAACCCAAGCGCTGCTTGAACAAAAGATTCGGTCACTAGATACGATCGATGACTTTTGGTTCAATCGCCTTCACGAGGGCGGCGAGTGGCCGAGCCGGATCGTGTGCGAACAGTTGTACACGGAATACCTCAAAGCCATCGGTGTTGGTCGCAAACGTGGCACTGCCGAGTTTGGCAAACGCCTCGCGAAGCTTGTGCCTGATCTTCGCAAAATTCGACCCGCAATGGAAACTGAGCCCGGCGTGATGAAACGTGTGTGGTGTTACGAGATGCCGTCGCTTGACGAATGCCGCGCGGCATTCGACGATCTGGTCGGCCAGCCTGTCCCCTGGCCGGCGCTTCCCGCGGGAGAGGGCGAGCGAGCGCAGCAGTCGGCTGATGATGTCGTTCCGGTCTAGGTGCGTCCAAGGGCGTCCAAGCTGTTGAAAATTCAAAATAGCCTGCAAATTACGGCACGCGTCCAAGCTGTCTAGGGAGTCTAGGTCGCGCGCGCGTAGGTGAAACAAGCCGGTCGGTCTCAGACTTGAGGCCGGTTTTGTTTTTACCTCAACCTCTCAAAGTCCTTGGACTCCTTGGACACCCTAGACCAACCCGCAAAATCATAGACGTTTCTCGCAGTCCGAGTGCCTTGCCGGTGCTTGGACTGCTTGGACATGCCTACAGAGTATCCAATGGCCAAGTTGACCAAAGACCAAATCGAATTCGCAAAGTCGATGACTATCAAACAGCGCCACGTTCTGCGGGCGCTCGCGATCTATCCGAATGGGTGGTTCATGAGCGTGAGCGAGCGCGCCGATCCGGAGTTGCGCGAGCTATTCAGGCACCGGCTCGTGCAATGCCATCATGTGTGCGCGACCGGCGGTCTTCCGTCATGGGGCGTCACCGAGTTTGGGAAGCGCATCGCTGACCGTCAGGCGAAGGGCGTCTACTAGACGGGCGGGTCCTTCCCGGGCCCCCACCCCCTACGGCCCAAGCGCGCCCCAAAAAGTCACCAGCCACGATTTTTGAATCCTGGGTTGACACGGTTGACAAGTTGTCAACCGGGCGCGCCGCTAACTCTTTGAAAGGAAAATCGAAATGGGGACTATCCTAGAGGCTCTTGCCGTCATCAAGGGCAAGGACGCAACCGGCAACGCGTTCGATGCGGTGGCGCAGAAAATTGCGCGCATCAGCCGCGCCGCGAACGCGCTCAATCGCGATGTGCAAAAGCAACTCAGCCTCGCCGCCGGCGCCCAGGCCGCTGCAACGCGGATGGAACGCGCCTCCTCAGTGCTCGGGCGTGGCGCCAAGATCGCCGCCGGCGCCGCTGCCGCGTATGGCGGCGGCCATGCTGTTGCGGCCGTGGCGCGCGAGACCGCGCGCGTGGCCTCCGACCGCGCCCACGAGGAAACCCGCATGGCGGCCTCGGGCATGACGGCGGACGAGATCAAGGAGGCCGGCGAGCTGGCGGCCAACATCTCGAAAAAATACCCCTCGCTGTCGCAAACCGAGATCATGCACACCGCGCGCAACGTGCGCTCGATGGTGGGCACATTCGAGGAGGCGAGCAAGGTGCTTGAGCCGCTGGCGCAACTGCGCGTCGTCGCGCTCGGGGCGCATCCCGAGCACGCCGCCGAGCTGAACGAGGATTTCGACAAGCTCGCCAAGGGTATGGAGATCAAGGGCGTCACCCAGGACCTTGCTAAGTTCAACCATTACATTGACGGCATGTCCAAGGCGCTCAACGTGTTCGGCGACACGCTCAGGCCGACCGACTATTACGAGATGTTCAAATATGGTCGCGCGGCGACCAATGCCTTGAGCGATGATTTCATGCTCAAGACCGCGCCGACGCTGGCGCAGGAGTTGGGTGGCTCGTCGGCCGGTAAGGCGCTGTCGAGCTTCTACACCCAGTTCGTCGGCGGCAAGATGTCCAACAAGGCCTTGGAGCAGTTGCAGCAATATGGCCTGATCACCGATCCGTCGAAGGTGATCAAGACATCAACCGGCAACGTCAAGGGCGTGTTGCCGGGCGCGATCGCCGGGCAGGAATATTTGCAGCCGGGCGCGACCGATCCCTATGCCTGGGTCAACAACGTGTTGATCCCGGCGCTCGCCAAGAAGGGCGTCACCGATCCGGCGAAAATCCAGGAGGTGATTGCCGCGATGGCTTCGCAGCAAACCACCGCTCAAATGATGTCGATCTTTGCAACTCAGCAATCGCGCATCATGAAGGATCAGCATCTTGTCGAGGGCGCCGAGGGCGTCACGGCCGCCGATCGTTTCCAAAAGAACGATCCGAAGGTGATCGCCAAGTCGATCGGCTCGCAATTCGACAACCTGTTGAGCAACACCGCCGCGCCGATGATGCCGGCGGCCAATACTGGCATGAATTGGCTGTCGAGCGGTCTGTCCTGGGCCGCAGAGCACGCCAAGGAGAAGCCGGGGCACATGGCGGCCGCCGGCGGTTGGCTCGCGGCGATGTCGGGTGCACTCGGGACCGACGCCCTCAGGGCGGGCGCCGGGAGCTTCGGTTTCGGCGGTGGTTCGAATTGGATGTTGAGCAAGGTGGCCGCCTCAATGGCGCCGATGCTCGCGATCACACAACTCGCAAGCGATACTGTTACAGACGGCGACATCGAACGCCTCAAGCGGTACGAGGCCGGTCCGCGCTATCGGTTCGATCAGTTGAAAGAGATCGACGATAGTGAACGCGCGGCCGACATCTACGGCCACGACGATCCCACCTATGATGCGCAACTGAAGGCGCGCAACGCCGAGAAGCGGGCGCGGCTGGAAAGCGAGCTTGCCGGCATGGGCTATGCCGGGCCGGACGTCGGCCCGCGCTATGCCGGCCAGGGCGCGCCCAACTGGACGGTTGACGATATTCGCAGGGCAACCGGCATCGGTTCGACCGGGCCTGCCAAGGCCGAGGTCGTCGGTAACGCCACGCTCGACACCACGGTCACAGTGAAGCCGAGTTCTGAATTCTGGGCGACGGTCGAGCAGAAGATTAACAACGCCATCAACGCGTTTCGATCGACCAATGCGCCAAGCTCGGGCACCTCGGGCTCAACTGGCCGATCGATGCCGGAAGTGGGGCCGCCGCAGTAGCACACCACAGGGCCCCTAGGCTTCACAGCCGCGGGCGGGCATGCGCCGAAACAGTATGGCCGCCCCCAAAGCAGCCCAACACGTGGAAACGGCGGCTTAAGCGAAGTCCGGTCGCTTCTCCAGTATTGTTTGGCGGACGGCAACCACGATCGCGCCGGCTGTGAAGCCCTTGCCATCGGCGAGCGTGCCCTCGTACGGATATCTCATGTCCACAAACGCCTCGCTACTTGTGGCCATGGCCTCATCGAAGGTCTGTGTAGGACCGAAAGTGAGGGGTTTGTATAGTTCACGGATGCGCACCTGCGTTTCCGCCGTGAGGAGCCCGAAGAGTTCGATAAGCCGGTGTTCGCGCTTGTAGGTGTTACCGTCGATGATGATGAGCGCCTTTAGGTAAATCTCAAGCGCGATCGCGGCGCAGAGGACAGCGGGCCATATCAGTCCAGGCTGGTGGGCGGTCTGGCCATTAAGCGTTCTGCCGCCAGCTGCGTACAGATCGGCGAAGCCAAGCATCCTTTTGGGGTCGTTCGGTTGGCGGTCGTCGAGTTTGCTCATGCTAATGCTCCCCCTGCTGCAAGGGCAGACTGTGTAGCACGAGTCGGCTTCGGCATCCGAAGGCGTCCGCTCCCTCAGGGTGGCTCGTCAAAAAAAATTGCTCGCGAACCAGGAAACTAGCGCATCGCGCTAGTTTCCTAAGCCTTGTCGAGTTGCGTGGAAAGCTTGGATCGGGAATGGTTCTGAGCGTGGCAAACCGAGGGAGTCGCACATGACCAAGCATCACCGGCGCGTTCGAGCGGGCATTTTTGTAAATGAGGATACGGGAGCAAGAGGTTTGAGTTTCGTCTGCTTGCGCGGTTATTCGCACGAGGATATCGATGCTGAAATTGACCGTTTAATTCGTACGGATGTCGGCCGCTTTTGCGTCAGGTGGCGGGACCTTGAGATGTGGCGCGCCAGCCTGCACCTGAACCTTGCGCGCTCGCCGTCCGAGTCGCGTGACGAAAATCGCAACGCGGCATCGCGACGCGCAAAAACTGGAAACGCAGAATCACCTACAATCTAAGGAGTTTCTGCAATTCATGTAGGGGGTGTTTGACGGTGAATGCGCGCCCAATTCCACATTGATCTCAATGTTTTGTCTTCACACTGCCTAGCGGCGCCTTGCTCGCGCGATGCGAGCGGAAGCAAAATTACACAAAAGAATCGCCTGTTAAGCCTCTGTTACAATAGGTATTTTTTCAATACTTGGAATTAAATTCTGACGGGTGTCTTTGACTGGAAGGGAAGATCGAAATACCAAATATCCAATTCATGTAAGTTGCCATCAAAGGCCCTAGAACGTGAAAATCAAAATCGACATCGAAAAATTGGTGCAATGGACGATCCGTGATGAATTGCCGAAAGGGCAACCGGTCTCGGTTGACATCGGCTTTGCGATCAGGCGACGCCCCAGCCGCCCAGGCAGCATCGCGCGCAGCTTCGATCGGTTGCCCAATGGCGATACCGGTGGAATGGGCTATGTGCCGGGCGAACCGTGTGCCGACGCGTGGCGTGTGGCGGATGCGATCAATAGGCTTAATACTGAAGCGCGGTTTGTCGATCGCGTCGAGGTGTTAGGGTTGTTCGGCGAACTCGCCAGCATCGCGGGCGATGCCACAACCGCGATCCTGTCGTCAGTGTTCAATCCGCAAGCCCTTGTCGTCAGCAATGCTGCGCAGGGCAAGCGGCCCGACTGGCATTTTGGTGCGCCGACGCCGCGTCAAATGCTCGTGCCTACCAAAGGTCGGTCGCGTCCGTTGGTGTACGGCTTCGATGCCGCTGATGATCTCGTTGAGATGAAACGCAACGAGGGCCGTGCTCGCAAACGCGACGGGGAATATACGATCGAGATGTCGCCACGATCGCCGATCGAGTGGTGCGATCCATCACCGCTCGCGGTTGCCGAGGCGCGAGCTGAATACGTCGCGTGGCGCAAGGGGCTCGACGCGCTTGTGATCGACCTCGCCGGCAAGCTTGATGCGTTTGAGGCGCTGCCGCCGGCTGTCGCGCCCGCGCCGTGGCTGTCGTCACCGCCGGTCGTTTCGCGTGTGATTCAGGGACTGGGACGGTCGCAAGCGACTTTGAGAGATCACGCGGAGGAAAGCGCAGAAGCCGCTTAACCCTCCCGCCACTTCGTTTGGAGCCCGCCCACAACGGCCGGGCTTTTAGTTTAGCCGAATCGCTCCACGCAACCGCCGTTGCGTTGGGGCTTTTTTTTGGCCCGTTCGCCGCCACAACTACACATCAACAGAGGATACCATAGACATGCTGAAAGAATATTCACCGCACGCGACCGCCTACGCGGCGCGCTGTGAACCGCACACTCTGCGCAACTGGCGCACTCAGGGCCTTCTTGAAGGTCTCAGCGAACGGAAGGGAAAGGGGCACCTCTTTACCTTATCCGACGTCGCGAGGATCGCTGTTGCCGCGTTTATCGCTCGCAACGGCGCAACGTTGCAGGCGGCATTCGATATCGTCGAAAACCGCGGCCGCCTGATTGATTCGATCATTGCGGCAGAGCGAGACGTGTCGGGAGTCGGCGTCGATTACTTCCTGACCTTCGTGGTCGATCCCGACCTAAGTTTTCCGGCCAGCATCACCTCTGCACCGATCTCGAATATTGAATTCGATGGTGAGCCGGTCGGTGTGCTGCAAGTGAATGTCTCGCGCTTGATCCGCTCAGTGGCGGATCGCCTCAACACGTTCGAAGAAAACAGCGCAAAGCGCATCGCCTGATCAACTGCGCGGCGGCGCCCAAGCGCCGCGTCATACCCAACACCTCCAACCAAATTCCATAACGAGGGCACAGATCATGTCCGCGAACGATATCCCCTTTCTGATTCCCGCCGACATCGAGGAGCGATCACGCGAGACACATGCGCGTCTCGCCGCCGGCGAGGAGATGACCCCTGAACAGATTGCCGCCGCGCTGGGTCTTCCCCTCGAATTCTTCGCGGCCGCTGTTGCGGTCTATGCCGCGCTCATGGGGCGCAAGCCCGTTTTGATCGATCCGGCGATGGGGTCACCACAAGCGAAACTGAACTAGGAGTTCTAATGGAAAGTCTCGTTATCAACGGACAAATTTACCTCTACGGGGACGTTGGCGATCCCTGGGGGTGGGGCGACGGCTTCACTGGCGAGCAGGTCGCAAAAGCGATCGTCGAGGTGGGTGGAGCGGACATCACGGTTCGCGTCAACTCCGGCGGTGGCATCGCGACTGAAGGCATGGCGATCTACTCGCTCCTCAAGGCTCATCCCGGCAAGGTGACAATCGCGATCGATGGCGTTGCCGCCTCGGCCGCGTCGCTGATCGCAATGGCGGGCGACGAGATCGAAATGCGCACCGGCGCGATGATGATGATCCACGACCCGTCGGGGATCACGCGCGGGCCAGCGAAGGTGCACGAAGATGCCGCGGCCTTCCTGCACAAACTCGCGGACAACTATGCGTCGGTCTACGCGCTGCGCGCCGGTATGAGCGCGACGGACGCTCGCAAGCTGATGCTCGCGACAACGTGGATGACGGCTGAGGAGGCCGTCGAGAAGAAATTTGCCACAAGGCAAATCGACGAGCCGGCCGGGGCGATGGCCGCGTTCGATTATCGAATTTACGCCCATGCGCCCGAACGGATGCCTGTTCGCGTGCGCAATGATCAAACGCCGGTAGCAGCCATTGCCGCCGCAAACCTTGGAGTTATCAAAATGTCTGTGCCGAATCCCGCCGAGCCAAAACCCAAATCCTGGGCGGCCGGCTTCTACGCATCTGCCGGCTCTGCCGACATTGAGCTTTCCGTACTCAATGAGATTGTCGCCTCATCGGAAAGCCTCGATCAAGCGAAGGATGCGCTGATCGCCAAGTTGGCCGAGAAGCGCAATTCTGTGCTTCCGAGCCCGCAGTCGAGGGCCCCGACGCAGGGGAGCCCCGACTTTCTCGCCAAGGCCGTCGAGGGTGTGATCTTCGCTCGCATGAGCGGCACTGAACCTGAGGGCGCTTCCCGCGAATTGATGGCCAAATCTTTGCTCGAACTCGGCGCGATGTATGTGCATCAGTCGAGGGGTGAGCGCATTTCGTTTGCGAACCCAAACAACGTTGTCGATCGTGTCCTGATGTCCGGGGGCGCGAACAGCACGTCGGACTATCCGAACCTCCTGGTGAGCGCCTCTAACCGAGTCTTGCTGTCGGCATACACCGCTGCGGAATCCGAGCTTAAGAAAATCTCCAGGCGTCGCGATGCCGCTGATTTTCGCAAGCTGACGATGATCCGCCTGTCGGAGGCGCCGGCGCTCAAGTCGGTTGGCGAGGGTGAGGAGTTCACTCACGGCTCCCGGGCCGAAAGCACGCAGTCGTTCCAGCTTGCCACCTATGGGCGCATTTTCGGCCTGACGCGGCAGGCGCTGATCAACGACGATTTGCACGCGTTTGCTGACGCATCAGCAGCGTTCGGCCGCGCCGCGGCGAGTTGCGAGTCCGATCTTATCGCGGGGCTTTTCACTGCAAACAGTGGAAGCGGTGTCAATCTCGATGACGGCAGCCCGATCTACGGAACTGGCGCCACGCGATTGAATATGGCCGGCGCCGGCGCCGCCTTGAGCGTGACGACGCTCGGGACCGCCCGGCAGGCAATGCGCGATCAAAAGGGCCTGGATGGCGTGACGCCGCTGAACGTCGTGCCCAAGCATCTTGTGGTTGGCTCGGCGCTTGAGACCGTGGCCGAGCAGGTTCTCCACACCCTGTCTGCGGTGCAGGTTTCGGAGGTGAACCCGTTTGCCAACAAGTTGACCCTGCATGTCGAGCCACGGTTGCCCGGCAACGCCTGGCGCTTGTTCGCCGATGCGGGCGAGCTCCCGACCATCGTGATCGGCTATCTCAGCGGGACCAATGGTCCGGTTGTGACGCACCGCGAGGGCTGGGAAGTCGATGGCCTCGAGGTGAAGTGCCGACTTGATTTCGGGGCAGGGATCGAGGGTGCAAAGGGCACTTACTTGAATCCTGGCCCCTAACAACTTTGCCCGCCGCGCAAATTAGCGCGGCGGCGCACTCTACTGCATGCAAGCTAATCCTAGAGGGTGTCGCGGCCCATCCAATAGCGACAGCCGGCCTCCCCGCTTGCTTGCAGGAGTCATAGGGGACAAGGCCGGCAAGGCCGCACCTGTTTTTTCCACAGAAATCGCCATGTCCAAGAAACGTTCGGATCACACGATCGCGCGCGCGATCGGCGCTGCACGTGTATCCGCGCCCCATGACGATTTTCTCGCTATCGTCCGGGCGCTTGCCAAAAGGCACGCGCGCGAGGATCATGAGGCCGAGATCGCCCGTCACGCGTCCCAAACCGCGATCAGAGTAGAGCCATGATCCGCGCCGCCATTTACGCCCGATACTCCTCCGACCGTCAAAAAGATCGCTCGATCGAGGACCAAATTGCCATGCTACGCGAGATTGCCTCGCGTGAAGGCATGGCCGTTGTTACCATTTTCGAGGATCGCAAGGTTTCGGGCGCGGGCGCAGTCAACAGGCCTGGCTTCCAAGCTATGATGCGTGCGGCCGAGGCGCGGGCTTTCGATGTCATCCTCGGCGAGGATATGGATCGCCTGTTTCGCAATCAGGCGGACTATCACAATGCGAGTGAAAAGCTCGACTTCCTCGGCATCAAGATTCACACCGCGAGCGATGGGCACGTTACCAAGCTAAGCGGATCGTTGCGAGCCCTTATGGGCGAGGTGTTTATCGAAAACCTCGTTGTGCACACCCGGCGCGGCATGGAGGGTGTTATTAGAGACGGCCGCCACGCTGGCGGGCGGGCTTATGGTTATCGCGCCATCCCCGGCAAGGCTGGTGAGTTGGAGATCGTGGAGGCCGAGGCCGAAATCGTGCGGCGCATCTTCGCTGAATACGTCGCTGGCAAGTCGCCGCGCGACATCGCGCACGACCTTAACAACGCCGCGATCGTCCCACCGCGAGGCGCGGGCTGGAACGCCTCGACGATCAACGGCAATATGCAGCGCGGGCATGGGCTGCTGTTGAACGAAATCTATATCGGCCGGATCGTGTGGAATAAGGTCCGCATGATCAAGGACCCGACGACGAAGAAGCGCATCTCGCGACCTAACCCGCCGGATCAATGGCGCGTCGCCGAGGCGCCGCACTTGCGGATCATCGGCGATGATCTTTGGAAGGCTGCCCAGGCGCGCAAGATCGCGAACCGGCCCGAGCCGAGCGGCGAGCACGCACCGCGCCCGAACAAGCGGCGGCGCATGCTGACCGGTTTGCTTCGCTGCGGATACTGCGGCAGCGGCATGACCGCTGCCGGCGAAAAAAAGGGAACAGCTCGACTGCAATGTTCGGCGTTCCGCGAGAGTGGCCGATGCACCAACGGACGCAAGGTGAAGCGCGAGGATGTCGAGCATCTGGCGCTTGATCGGCTTTCCCGCGAGTTGGCCGAGCCGGTCTATCTCGTCGAGTACGTCAAGGCCTATAATGAGGAACGCAAGCGACTTGCGCGGGACGCAGGCAACGAGCGCGGCAAACTAGAAAAGCGCAAGGGCGAGATCGACCGCGAATTGAATAGGGCGAGCGAGGCTATCATTAAGCATGGCGTCGATCCGGCGCCGCTGGCGCCGGTGATGAACCGGCTCAAGGCTGAGCGGGACGAGATCGAGGGCAAGCTCGCCTCAATCGAAGCGAGTAAAAACGTGATCACACTGCACCCGGCCGCCCTGGAGCGCTACCGCAGGGATGTCGAGGAACTGGCAAGCCTCTTGCCCCGCCCCGATCTTAGGGATTGCGACGAGTTGGGCGAGTCTGTTCGCCGGCTCGTGTCGGCCGTGGTCATCACCGCGCCGGCGAACAGCGAAAAGCTCGAAATTGAGATCAAGGGGCGTCTCGACGAATTGCTGTCAATTCCGTCGCCGTTCTCTAGACGTTCTAGGGGGGTGGATTTGTTGGTAGCGGGGGAGGGACTCGAACCCCCGACCCCAGGATTATGATTCCCGTGCTCTAACCAGCTGAGCTACCCCGCCACAGGGCTCGCGGGGCCGAAACGGCCGATCTCGCGAACGCGCGGCATATAAGGAAGGGGGCGGCGGGCTGTCAAGCAAGGTGGCCGCCAGGGGCGCCCTTTTCGGCGCCAGACTCGGACGAGGGTCCGCCTCACCTTAAATTCGCGGCCCGTGCGCGTTTTGCTCTCCCCGCACGCGGGGAGAAGCGAAGAAAAGGAACCGGGCCTATTTCGGCCGGATCGTAGGATCGCCGCCGGGGCTGCCGGGCGGCGGGATCACCGGGGTTTTGCCGACATCCGGCGCCGGGGCGCGCATTTCGGGATCGACGCCTGTGGGCGGGCAGAGCACGCCGTCGGATTGTGCTAGCTTGTCGCCGAGAGGTTCCCGGGCCTGGCCGGTGGTCGAGCCATTCGGCGTCACCGTGCCGCGCGGGCGATCCGTCTGGGTCGGTGTGCAGTCGCTGGCACGCTGCGGAGGCGGCGGCGCAGTCGCCTGGGGCGGCGTCGTCGGACTGGGCGGAGCCTGCGCGATCGCGCTGCCTGAGGCAGCGATCACGAGGCCAGCAAGGATGAGTTTCGGTATCGTGCGCATGGGGTGGAAACGCGCCCCGGCGGGCACGTGTTCCAGCCAGCTGCGTTCACGATTTGCGGTAGCGGATCAGCGAAAAGTGCCCCATCGGCGGCATCGGGCGCCGTTCGGCGAGCGTGATGCCGCCGTGGCGCTTCTGCCAGTTGACGAGACGGTCCCAGGGAAACTCGGGGCGCCAGCCAAGGCGGCGCGCGAGCGGTGCAAAGGCGAGCTCGAACAGTTTTCGCGGTCCGCTCTCGGCACCGATATGATTGACGAGGATGAGCTCGCCGCCGGGTTTCAGCACACGCACGAATTCGTCGAGCGTGCCTTCGGGATCGGGCACCGCGGTGATGACATATTGCGCGACCACAGCGTCGAAGAAGGAACTGGGGAATGCGAGATTCTTCGCATCCATCACGCTGAGCACCTCGACATTGCCGAGCTTTTCCGCGCGCACGCGCGCCTGCGCCTTGCGCAGCATCGGCTCGGAAATGTCGACGCCACAGATTTTCGTCGAGCGTGAATAGTCCGACAGCGACAGGCCGGTGCCGACGCCGACGTCGAGGATACGGCCGCCGATCTTGTCGGCCTCCGCGATGGTCGACTGGCGTCCCGCGTCGAACACCTTGCCGAACACGAGATCGTAAACCGGCGCCCAGCGGCCGTAGGCCTTCTCGACCCCGGCGCGCGAGATATCTGCTGCCATGCCCCCTGCCCTGTAAAAATTCTAGCCGCGCACCGCTTCCGCGAGCGGCCGCGCCGCATCGCTTGCGACCTTCGCGGCCGCGCTCTGGATGAAGCCGCCGCCGAGCACGCGCGCCTGCCCCGATGGCGCGTCGTAGAATACGCAGGCCTGACCCGGCGAGACGCCCTCTTCGCCCGCAACCAGTTCGACCTCGTAATGGCCGTTGCCGCCGCGCAGCCATGCCGGCTGCGGCGCGCGGGTCGAGCGCACGCGCACGAACATCTCGAGGCCATTGCCGATGGTGCGATCGATATCGCCATCGCCGATCCAGTTGACGTCGCGCAGCACGATACGGTGCATCTTCAAGGCATCGCGCGGGCCGACCACGACACGGCGGGTCGCGGCCTCGAGCCGCACCACGTAGAGCGGCGAGCCGGAGGCGATGCCTAAGCCCCGGCGCTGGCCGACGGTGAAATTGGCGATGCCGTGATGCTGGCCGATGACGCGGCCGTCGAGATCGACGATGTCGCCGGGCTCCATCGCGTTGGGGCGCAGCCGGGTGATGATGTCGGTGTAGCGCCCGGTCGGAACGAAGCAGATGTCCTGGCTGTCGTGCTTGTCGGCCACGCTGAGGCCAAAGCGGCGGGCAAGCTCGCGCGTCTCGGTCTTGGTCATGTCGCCGAGCGGAAAGCGCAAATAGTCGAGCTGCTCGCGCGTGGTCGCGAACAGGAAGTAGCTCTGGTCGCGCTCGCTATCTGCGGCGCAAACCAGCGCGCGCGAGCCGTCGGCGAGGCCGCGCGAGGAGACGTAATGGCCGGTGGCAAGCGCGACCGCACCAAGCTCGCGCGCGGTCTTCAGCAGATCGCGGAACTTGACGGAGCGGTTGCACTCGATGCACGGCACCGGCGTTTCGCCGAGCGCGTAGCTGTCGGCAAAATTGTCGATAACGGACTCGCGAAAACGGTCCTCGTAGTCGAGCACGTAATGGGGAATGCCGAGCTTGGCGGCGACGTCGCGCGCGTCGTGAATATCCTGCCCAGCACAGCAGGCGCCCTTGCGGTGGGTCGCCGCGCCATGGTCGTAGAGCTGGAGCGTAATGCCGACGACGTCGTAGCCTTCAGCCTTCAGCAGCGCAGCCGTCGTCGAGGAGTCGACGCCGCCCGACATGGCGACGACGACCCTGGTGTCCTGCGGACGGCCTTCGAGATCCAGACTGTTGCGCATGGTTCCGGCTGCTGAATGCGACTTGCTTCGGAAGTGTTCCGCTGGCCCCGCGTTTACCGGCTGGGAAAGGGGCGGTCTCAGGGAACGGAAATAGTTCCACGAGATCCGACTTGCCCGGTCGAAAGCGGCTGAGAGCTAGTCTTTAATATAGGCCGTATTCCCGCGAAGCAATCGCAGGGGAGGCCTTCGCTACCCGCTTAGGGCAATTCTTGCCGGGAGGCAGAAATGGGCCGTATCTCCGAGGCCTTTTCCGGCGCCCTCGATATCAACCAAGTAATTGATTTTAATATACAAAACATCTTTTGGCCTGACTGGCCCGCTCCTTGCTCACCTCCTGTCCCGAGTTCATTGCAAGGGGCGTGTCCGTGGTCAGCGTGACGTCAGATGTAGCTGCAAGCGTGTCGGTCCAGACCGCACCGCCGAAACCTGCCCGCTCGCAGGGACCGACGGCGGACGACCAGTTCGGCGCGCTCGTCGACAGCAACACGGCGGCTGCCAGCAGTACGCCTGGCCAGACCTCGGATTCCGCACCGCGCCGCACCGACAACGCGTCCTCGTCCTCCTCCGACAAGGGCCCACGCGACACCTCGTCGACGGATTCCTCGTCACAGAGCAAATCGACGGATTCGACCGACAGCTCGACGTCTGCGACGACCGACACGCCGACCGATCCCGCCAAGGCGACCGACAAGACCAAAGGTAAGTCGGACGCCTCCACGAAGTCGACCGAAAAATCCGACGACAGCAAGGGCGACAAGACTGAAGATACCGACGGTCTCGCCGCGGCCATTCAGGCCGATCCAACGCAGGCAGCCGCAGCGCCCGGCGCAACGCCGGATACGAACGCCATCGTTGTCCCCGCCCCGATCGTGCCGGTCGATCCCAATGCGGCCGCAAGCCAGGCTGCCAGCAATTCAAACTCGCCACTGGCGATCGCAGCCGCCGGCATCGCCGCGAGTGCCTCGACCGCAGCGCAGATCACCGCGCCGTCGATCAAGACCGCCGCAACGGGCGACAAGACCTCGGCGACCGCTGATGCCGCCACTGCCGCCAAGGCCGCGCTGACGGATGCGGCCGCCACGACCGAGGCTTCGCCGACCGATCCAAAAACTGAGGGCGCGCTGACCGCCGCTGTGGCCCAGGCGACGCCCAAGACCTCGTTCAAGGCGGCGGCCACCACGCAGCAGAACACCGACGTTTCCGATCTCGGGCAGGATACGAGCAAGACGAGTTCGACCGGCACGACAGCCAACCAGGCAACGGCAAACGCAACCGCCACCACGGCTGCACATCCACAGGCCGCCAAGCCGCAGATCGAGGGCGGTACGGCCGAGGCCAAGGCCGACGTATCGGACAAGACCGCTCCGGCGGCCCCCTCCACGGCATCGACGCATGATCACACGGCCAGCACTCAGGCGCTGACGAGCACAACGGACACCAGCTCCCAGGCCGCCGCCGCGGTGCAGGCTCCGCAGACCACGACGACCTCGGTCGCGGGCGCATCGACGGCCACCCTGACCGCAACTGCGGCCACCGCGACCGCCGTGCCGATCAGCGGCCTGCCTGTCACGATCGCCGCGGCCGCGCGCAGCGGCAAGACGCAGTTCGATGTCAGCCTCGATCCCGTCGACCTCGGCCGCATCGACGTGCGCATCAACGTCGACCGCAACGGCCAGGTCACTTCGCATCTCACCGTCGAGAAGCCGGAGACGCTCTCGATGCTGCGGCAGGATGCGCCGCAATTGCAGCGCGCGCTGGACGATGCCGGCCTGAAAACCGGCAGCAACGGCCTGTCGTTCAGCCTGCGCGACCAGAATTCATCCGGTCAGAACTCGAGCAGCAACAACGACAACGGCAGCAATGCCCGCCGGCTGATCATCAGCGACGAGGACACTGTTCAGGCCGCGCCAGTAGGACGCGGCTACGGCCGCATGCTCGGATCGAGCAGCGGCGTCGATATCAGAGTGTGAGGAGTATTCGCTTAATGACCACCACGAATGCCGCCACCGCCCCTTCCGTCGTCTCTGGTACGACGCAGACGTCGTCATCATCGTCCTCCTCGTCGAGCTCGAGCCTGAGCTCGACCACGGGAACGACGCTCGCCGGCAACTTCCAGACCTTCTTGACGCTGCTGACGACGCAGCTGCAGAACCAGAACCCGCTCGATCCGCTCGACACCAACCAGTTCACCCAGCAGCTGGTGCAGTTCGCCGGCGTCGAACAGCAGCTCAAGACCAACGATTCGCTGTCCCAGCTCGTCACCCTGCAGCAGACCACGCAGGCAACGCAGGCGCTGGGCTTCGTCGGCAAGACCGCCGTGGTCGACGGTACCACCGCGACCATGACGAGCTCGTCGGCGACCTGGCACCTCAACGTGCCCTCCAGCGCCACGGTCGATATTTCAATCGCCAATTCCAGCGGCCAGACCGTGTTCACCGGCAAATACACCGCCGGTGCCGGCTCCGACATTCCCTTCACCTGGAACGGCCAGGGCAATGACGGCACGCAATGGCCGGACGGCAAGTACACGATCTCGGCGACCGGCAAGGACGCTTCGGGCAACAATGTCGGCGTTGCCGCGCAGGTCCAGGGCACGGTGTCTTCGGTCGACCTGACGCAGTCGCCGCCGCTGCTGACGATCGACGGCGACAGCTACACGTTGAGCCAGGTGAAGAGCATCGTCGCGACCAGCAGCAACTAAAGCCGCGCGCGATCGCCACACACTCGGTGTCATCCTGGCGTTCGCCAGGACGGCGTCGAGGGGCTTTGCGACACCGTGCGCGGGCCTCGTTTGTTAGTAAAGTATTTACGAAGTCCTCGCTTGGCGGGCTGAAAACGTGTTTTCAGCCTGCCGGGCCGATCCTGTTCCAGCCATTTTCAACGAGAATTGTATTGAACCCTTAGGCTTAGCCAATTTTTAAGCCGACCGGCGTAGGGTTACGGCGTGAGTTCAGTGGTTGAGAGTTTGTGAGTACGCCATGACAGAACCCCATCGCCCGAGGGTGAAATACGTCATCGGGCCGGACGGCAGCCCTTTGACGATCGCGGACCTGCCTGCACCGGGGACCAAACGCTGGGTCATCCGACGCAAGGCTGAAGTCGTTGCCGCCGTTCGAGGAGGCCTCCTTTCCCTCGAGGAAGCCTGCAGCCGTTACACCCTGACGGTCGACGAATTCCTCTCCTGGCAGTTTTCCATTGACCAGCATGGTCTGGCCGGACTGCGCACTACGCGCATCCAGCAGTATCGCCAGTAAGCGATCTGGAAATTCGCCAATTTGACGCAAATCGGCCTCGCTCTGCGAGGCCGATTTTTTTCATGTCACGACTTTTGTCCCACCTCTTAATCTTCGTTAACCATATCGAAACCATCCCCTAGGCAATAATTGCCCAGTCGGCTTGCCAGTTGCAGGCCGAATCTGGCGGGGCGATTGCTTGCAAGGTCTGTTGGACTTCCTGAAAGGTATCGGCGCCGCCCGGTTCGGGGCGATGATCGCGGTCACTGCCGCGCTCATCGGCTTCTTCGCCTTCGTCATCATGCGCGTGACCACGCCGCAGATGACGACGCTGTTCACCGACCTCAGCGTCGAAGATTCCTCCAGCATTATCAAAGACCTGGAACGCCAGGGCATCCAGTTCGAGCTGCGCAATGAAGGCACCATCATCATGGTGCCCAAGGACAAGGTCACGCGGCTGCGCATGAAGCTTGCCGAAGGCGGCCTGCCCAAGGGCGGCGGCGTCGGCTACGAGGTGTTCGACAAGTCTGACGCGCTCGGCACCACCAGCTTCGTCCAGAACATCAATCATCTGCGCGCGCTGGAGGGTGAGCTCGCCCGCACCATCCGTGCCATCGACCGCATCCAGGCCGCGCGCGTCCACCTCGTCCTGCCGGAGCGCCCGCTGTTCTCGCGCGAGGCGCCGGAGCCGTCGGCCTCGATCGTGGTGCGAGTCCGCGGCTCGCTCGAAGCGCAGCAGATCCGCGCCATCCGCCATCTCGTCGCCTCCGCCGTCAACGGGCTGAAGCCGCAGCGCGTCTCGATCGTCGACGAGGCCGGCCAACTGCTCGCCGACGGTGCTGCGACCGATCCGGAGCAGGCGGTCGGCGACGAGCGGCGCATCGCCTTCGAGAAGCGGATGCGCAAGCAGGTCGAGGATATCGTCTCCTCGGTGGTCGGCTCGGGCCGCGCCCGGGTGCAGCTCTCCGCCGACTTCGACTTCAACAAGATCACCCAGACTTCGGACAAGTTCGATCCCGAAGGCCGCGTGCTGCGTTCGAGCCAGACTCGCGAAGAGCAGAGCATGACCGCCGACAACAACGGCCAGGTCACCGTCAACAACGAGCTCCCCGGCAACCAGCAGGGCAGCGGCGTGGTCGCCAAGGACCAGAGCAAGAAGACCGAAGAAACCAACAATTACGAGATTTCCCGCACCACCAAGACCGAGGTGACCGAGGCCGGCCGGGTCAACCGCATCTCCGTCGCGGTGCTGGTCGACGGCATCTACACCAAGAACGACAAGGGCGAGCTCGCCTACACGGACCGCACCAAGGAGCAGCTCGACCGCATCGCCGCGCTGGTGCGCTCGGCGATCGGCTTCGACCAGAAGCGCGGCGACCAGGTCGAGGTCGTCAACCTGCGCTTTGCCGACGCGCCCTCGACCGCCCCGATCGCCGAACCATCGGGCTTCCTTGGCGCGCTCCAGTTCACCAAGGACGACGTAATGTACTTCGTCGAGCTCGGCGTGATGATGCTGCTCGGCCTCGTCGTGATGTTCATGGTGATCCGCCCGCTGGTGAAGCGGATCCTTGCCTCCGACGAGGTCGCGGCCTTGACCAGCGCGCTGAGCGCCCCTGCGCTGACCAACGAATCCGCTTCCGCCTCGGGCGGCGGCCACGCGCTGGTTCCGAGCGGCAACGCCACCACGAGCGCGATCGACGTCGCCACCATCCAGGGCCAGGTCCACGCCCAGTCCGTTCATCGCGTCGGCGAGCTCGCCGAGCGCAACCCCAATGAAACCGTCGCCATCATCCGCCAATGGCTGAGCGAACCGGCGAAATGATTCGAGAAGTGAACTGACATGGCCGCCTCCTTGCAAAACGCCAACTCGAACGACATCACCAGCGTGATCTCGACGCTCGCACAGCGCGCCGGTAACCGAGCCAAGGACGGCAAGTCCGAGGCGCTGGCAGGACCGAAGCGCGCCGCAATCCTGATGCTGGCGCTCGGCGAGCAATATGGTGGCAAGATCTGGTCGCTGCTCGACGACGAGGAGGTACGCCAGCTTTCCCTGGAGATGTCCACCCTCGGCACGGTCGAGGTCGACACGGTCGAGGACATGCTGCTCGAATTCGTCTCGCGCATGTCGGCATCCGGCGCGCTGATGGGCAATTTCGACGCCACCGAGCGGCTGCTGCAGCAATACCTGGCGCCGGAGCGCGTCAACGGCATCATGGACGAGATCCGCGGCCCTGCGGGCCGCAACATGTGGGAGAAGCTCTCCAACGTGCAGGAAGAGGTGCTCGCCAACTACCTGAAGAACGAATACCCGCAGACCATCGCGGTGGTGCTCTCGAAGCTCAAGCCGGAGCACGCCGCGCGCGTCCTCGGCATCCTCCCCGAGGAGCTCGCGCTCGACGTCGTCAACCGCATGCTGAAGATGGAGGCGGTGCAGAAGGAGGTCATCGAGAGCGTGGAGAAGACGCTTCGCGTCGAATTCATGTCGAACCTGTCGCAGACCCGCCGCCGCGACGCCCACGAGGTGATGGCGGAAATCTTCAACAATTTCGACCGCCAGACCGAAACCCGCTTCATCACCTCGCTGGAAGAGGAGAACCGGGAATCGGCCGAGCGCATCAAGGCCCTGATGTTCACCTTCGACGACCTCGTCAAGCTGGACTCCGGTTCCGCGCAGACGTTGATGCGCAATGTCGACAAGGACAAGCTCGCCGTCGCACTGAAGAGCGCCAACGAGGACGTCCGCAACTTCTTCTTCGGCAACATGTCCTCGCGCGCCGCCAAGATGCTCCAGGACGACATGGCGGCGATGGGGCCAGTCCGCCTGCGCGACGTCGACGAGGCGCAGGCGCTGCTCGTCAACCTCGCCAAGGATCTCGCGGCCAAGGGCGAGATCATGCTGACCAAGAACCGCGCTGACGACGAATTGGTGTACTGATGGCGGCGCCCGCGAAATTCCTGTTCGACAACGACTTCTCAGCGCCCGACCGGACGCGCGAGAAGGCAGCGAGCGCAGCCGAGATCGCGCAGAAGATCGCGGCCGCCGAGGCGCGCGCCTACCAGGCCGGTTTCGACGCTGGACAGCGCGAGGCCAAGGCCGAGAGCGACCGCCGCGTCGCGCTCGCCATGGAGGAGATCAACATCTCGGTCAGGGGCATCGCCTCGGGCATCGGCAATATCGAGGCCAGGATGGAGACCGAGGCGGTCGACGTCGCGGTCGCGGTGGCGCGCAAGCTGTGCGCCGACCTGATCGCCGCCGAGCCGCTCGGCGAGATTGTCGCGCTGGTCAAGGACTGCTTCTCGCACCTGGTCGCGACGCCGCACCTGGTCGTCCGCATCAACGACGCGCTCTACGAGAGCGCACGCGAGCGGATCGAGCGGCTCGCCAAGCAGAGCGGCTTCGAGGGCCGGCTGGTGATCCTGGCCGAGCCGGAGATTGCGACCGGCGACTGCCGGATCGAATGGGCCGACGGCGGTGTCGTGCTCGAGCGCGGTGCCATTCTCGGCAAGATCGATGAACTCGTCGGACGCTATATCGCGTCCCGCAAGGGGAACTAAGCCATGAGCGACACCGACGGGCAGGTCCCGCTTCCCGACCTCAACGGCCCGATGCCGCCGACCGGTACCGATGTCGGCTACAACGAGGACGAATACGCGGCCCGCGTCGCCGCCGACCTCGAGGCCGTGTTCGACGTGCCGGTGCAGGTCTCGGCCGTGCTCGGCCGCTCCAAGATGGACGTCGGCGAGCTGTTGAAGCTCGGTCCCGGCACCGTGCTCGAGCTCGACCGGCGCGTCGGCGAGGCCATCGACATCTACGTCAACAACCGCCTCGTCGCCCGCGGCGAAGTGGTGCTGGTCGAGGACAAGCTCGGCGTGACCATGACCGAGATCATCCGGACCGAACGCAGCTAATCAGGGAATGACGCGCGGCAGCGCGAACAGACGGACAGGAGACTGACATGCGGCTTCTCATCGTTGGCACACTGAAGGGCCAGCTCACCACCGCCACCAAGATCGCGATGGAGAACGGCGCCACCGTGACCCACGCCGAGGACCACGAGCAGGCGATGCGCGTGCTGCGCGGCGGCAAGGGCGCCGACCTGCTGCTGGTCGACGTCGCCCTCGACATCCGCGACCTCGTGATGCGGCTGGAAGCCGAGCACATCCACGCTCCCATTGTCGCCTGCGGCATCACCAACGACGCCCGCGCGGCGGTCGCCGCGATCCACGCCGGCGCCAAGGAATACATCCCGCTGCCGCCGGATCCGGAGCTGATCGCCGCCGTGCTCGCCGCGGTCGCCAACGATTCCCGCGAGCTGATCTATCGCGACGACGCCATGGCGCGCGTGGTCAAGCTCGCCCAGCAGATCGCGGGCTCGGACGCCTCGGTGATGATCACCGGTGAATCCGGCACTGGCAAGGAGGTGCTCGCGCGCTACGTCCATACGCGATCGGCCCGTGCCAAACGCCCCTTCATTTCCATCAACTGCGCCGCGATCCCCGAGCATCTCCTGGAATCCGAGCTGTTCGGTCACGAGAAGGGCGCCTTCACCGGTGCGGTCGCCCGCCGCATCGGCAAGTTCGAGGAGGCGACCGGCGGCACGCTGCTGCTCGACGAAATCTCCGAGATGGACGTCCGCCTGCAATCGAAGCTGCTACGCGCGATCCAGGAGCGCGTGATCGACCGCGTCGGCGGCACCAAGCCCGTCCCCGTCGACATCCGCATCATCGCGACCTCGAACCGCAACCTGGCCGAGGCCGTGCGCGAAGGCACCTTCCGCGAGGATCTGCTGTTCCGCCTCAACGTCGTCAACCTGAAAATCCCGCCGCTGCGCGAGCGTCCCGCCGACATCCTCGAACTGGCCCAGCATTTCGTGAAGAAATATGCCGAGGCCAATGGCGTGCCGCTGCGCCCGATTTCGGCGGAAGCGCGCCGGGTGCTCTCGACCAACCGCTGGCAGGGCAACGTCCGCGAGCTCGAGAACACCATGCACCGCGCGGTGCTAATGGCGCAGGGCGACGAGATCGGCGCCGACGCCATCATCACGCCGGACGGCGACCGCCTCGATGTCGCCAGAACCGCGCCGGCGGTGGCACACGCCACGATGGCGGCCGAGCAGGTGACGCGGGCGCTGGTCGGACGCACCGTCGCCGACGTCGAGCGCGATTTGATCCTGGAAACGCTGAAGCATTGCCTCGGCAACCGGACCCATGCCGCCAACATTCTGGGCATCTCGATCCGCACGCTGCGCAACAAGCTCAACGAATATGCCGACGGCGGCCTCCCGATCCCGCCGGCGGGCACGCCGGGCGAGTATCCGCGGATGCCGGCGATGGGGGCGTGAGGGGACTCCAACGACGATCGAAGGATGTGAATGCCCGGGCCAGTCCCGGGCATTTTCTTTTGGGTGCAAGGCAACCCGCGCGCCACGCGCGCAGTGTCGTCCTGGCGAAAGCCAGGACGAGACTGGGGTGAGACCGCGCTTCAATCACCGCCATCATGGCGGGGCCGCGTTCTCCGACTAGGTCATCGGTGCGACAGGCCCTATAAGCGCGGGCGAGAACCACCCGAGGTGACAATGTCTGAGGCTCAAATCATCGATTGGCTGGCATCGCAGAAGCAGGCGATGATCGACCTGTTGCGCGAGATCGTGAACATCGATTCCGGATCCTACGACAAGGCAGGCGTCGACGCAGTCGGCGCGCGGTTCGAGCGGCATTTTGCCGAACACGGCATTTCGAGCTGGCGGGAGCCGAACGGGACCTATGGCGACGCGCTTCATGCGACCGTGGCCAAGCCCGGCAGCAACGAAAAGCCGGTCCTCCTGATGGGGCATCGCGACACCGTGTTCGGCAAGGGCGAGGCGGAGCGCCGGCCCTTCACCATCAAGGACGGCCGAGCCTATGGCCCGGGGGTCGCTGACATGAAGGCCGGCCTCGTCATGAACGTGTTCGTGGCGACGGCCTTCCAGAAGTTCGGCGGCAGCCCGCATCCGATCAAGGTTCTGATCACCTCGGACGAAGAGATCGCCTCGCCCTCGTCGCGGCCGGTGATCGAGCGCGAAGGACGGTCCGCGCGCGCCGTCTACAATTCAGAGCCGGGGCGGCCGACCGGCAACGTCGTCACGAGCCGCAAGGGCGGAATCTTCATGCACCTGGCCGTCACCGGCAAGGCCGCGCATTCCGGTGCGAATTTTGCGGCCGGCGTCAGCGCGATCGGCGAGCTCGCGCACCAGATCGTCCATATCCATGCGCTGACCGATCTGTCCAAGGGGATCACCCTGAATGTCGGACTGATCTCGGGTGGACAGTCCGTGAATACGACGGCGCCCTATGCCGAGGGGCAGATCGATCTGCGCTATGTCGAGCCGAGAGATCGCGAGGCGGTGATGGCCGCGATCGAACAGATCGTCGCTACCTCTTACGTGCCGGGCACGAGCGCCACGCTGACGATCAAGGGGGAATTCGTGCCGGCGGTTCAGAGCGAGGCCTCGAAGACGCTGTTCGAAGCTTACCAGGGCGCCGCCCGCGACGTCGGGCTGACCACGCTCACCGGCGAGTTTTCCGGCGGCTGCGCCGATTCAGGCTTCACCGCCGCCGTCGGTACGCCGACGATCTGCGGCCTCGGACCGGTCGGCGGACTTGCACATACGCCGGAGGAATATCTCGAGATCGACAGCATCGTCCCACGCGCGCAGGCGCTGGCGCTGGCGATCTTGCGCAGTTGATGGTTGCGTAGCTAGCTCTCGTAGGGTGGGCAAAGCGCAGCGTGCCCACCACTTCTATCGCACCCTGGAGAGATGGTGGGCACGGCGCAAGAGCGCCCCTACAGCAGTGCACAACAGTCACGAATAGCTCGGCGCGTCGGGATTGCGGAAGATGTGGATGGGGTCGCCAGGTACGATGTGCCGGCCGGTGAACATCGCATAGGCGTAGAGCGCGAGATAGGCGATCGCGAGCGCGCCGACGGCGTAGAAGGCCCAGGTCGCAACGCGTTTCATGCCGGCTCCATCACCTCCTCCGGGAGGCTCTGGCGGCGCTTCTAGATCGAACGAAACGAAAAGGCCAGCCCGGAAGGCTACCCGGCGGTCAGATGACGCGCCGGCCCTGAATGGGAACACTGACCTCGGCGAGCCTCGCCGCATCCTCATCCTGATCGACTGCGACGTACTGTCCGTGCCAATAGGCCAGCGCCGCACTACGTGTCGAACTCCGGACATCGCGCACGCGGCCGATGACAATGCCATGCGAGTGACGCTCGACGATCTCCTCGACCTCGCAATCTAGCGCGGCCAGCGCGCCGGCGAGCAGCGGGACGCCGGTGACAGCCGTCACCCAGTCACTGGCGGCAAAACGATCGGCGCCCTTCAGCCCGCCCTTGCCGGCAAAGCGCTCGGCGATGTCGAGCTGGTCGGCGTTGAGGATGTTCACGCCGAAGGCGCCGTGACGCTTGATCAGCGGGAACGAGGAGGCGTCGCGGTTGATGCTGACGAGCAGCGTCGGCGGATCGACCGACAAAGACGTCACCGACGTCACCGTCATGCCGGTGATGTCCCTGCCGCGGCCGGCGGTGATGACGCTGACGCCACCGGTGAGATGGCGCATGGCGCCGCGAAAATCGGCGGAGGAGATGGTGGTATCGGTCATGATATGGCGGGCAATCACGTTCATGGCATGCTCCCTGAAATCAGGGCTCCTGTTATCTAGGTACGATCATCCGCCGAAAGAAGATGGCGCAGGATCGAGCCTTCGAGGCCCGCAAGCTCCACTGAGCCGCGCTCGCGCGGACGCGGAGCGTTAACCGTCACGTCATGAGCGATGCGGCCCTCCTCGATCACGAGCACGCGGTCGGCGAGCGCAACGGCCTCGGCGACGTCGTGCGTGACCAGGATCGCCGTAAAACCCTGGTCGCGCCAGACGCGCTCCAGGAGCCGCTGCATCGAGATGCGGGTCAGGGCGTCAAGCGCGCCGAGCGGCTCGTCGAAGGCGAGCACGCGGGGCTGGCTGACGAGTGCCCGCGCCAGAGCCACGCGCTGTTTCTGACCGCCGGACAGCACCGAGGGCCACTGGTCTCGTTTGTCGGCGAGCCCGACCTCGGTCAGCGCCTGCTCGGCGCGCGGATGCGCATCCGAGGTGGCACGATCACGCCCGAGGCCAACCTCGACATTCGAGAGCACCCGCGCCCAGGGCAACAGCCGCGGCTCCTGGAACATCACCCTGATATCCTCGGGCCGCGCCGCCTCGCCGAAGCTGATGGCGCCGGCATCGATCTTGTCGAGACCGGCGATCAGCCGCAGCAGCGTGCTCTTGCCGCAACCGCTCTTGCCCACGATCGCGACGAACTGACCGGCAGGGATGTGCAGATCGATGCCACGCAGCACCTCATTGTCGCCGAACGATTTGCGCAAGCCTCGGATGGTGAGCGACAGGCCGGGCTGGTCCTGACGCGCGACGCGTGCCTGCGGGGCGAAGCTGGTGCGCTCGGCGCGTTCAGTCTCGGGAAGGAGAAGGGCTGTCTGCATGTCAGTCTCAACGTTTCTGGAAGGCAGGGTGCCAGGCGAGCGTCAACCGCTCGAGCAGGCGCGAGGCGCTGTCGGCAAGCTTGCCGAGCAGAGCGTAGATCAGGATCGACAGCACGACGACGTCGATCAGCATGAACTCGCGCGCCTGCATCGCCATATAGCCGAGGCCGGAGGACGCCGCGATGGTCTCGGCGACGATCAGCGTCAGCCACATGATGCCGAGCGCAAAGCGGATGCCGACGAAGATCGAGGGCAGCGCGCCCGGGAAGATCACCCGGCGAAACAATTCGCCGTCGCTCATGCCGTAGATGCGGCCCATTTCGATGAGCTGAGGGTCGACGGTGCGAATGCCGTGCAGCGTGTTGAGATAGATCGGGAAGAACACGCCGAGTGCGACAAGAAAGAGCTTTGCGCTCTCGTCGATCCCGAACCACAGGATCACCAGCGGAATCAGCGCCAAATGCGGCACGTTGCGCACCATCTGGAGCGTCGTGTCGGTCAGTTTTGACGATAGCTGGGACAGGCCGTTGGCGAGACCAAAGGCAAAGCCGATGCTGCCGCCGATCAGGAAGCCGATCGAGGCGCGCCAGAAGCTGACCCAGATGTTGCGCACGAGCTCGCCGGAGAGCAGCAGCTTCCAGCCTGCCAGTGCAACGTCGCTCGGTGCCGGCAGAACCCGTGTCGGGACGAGACCGGCAACGCTGGCGATCTGCCAGACGATGATGATGGCGAGCGGCACGATCCACTGGATCAGGCCGTCGACGCGCGGCAGGCGGAAACTGCGCGGAAGGGGAATGCTGTCGATAAGGCTCATGACTGGGACACCTGCTTCTGCGGGCGGAAATCGCTGCCGACGGTTTCGCCGAACGGACCGCCGTTGAAGTGAAGCTTCGTCACGTTGCTCGGCAGCTCGAGCGAAAGCAGCGGGAACACCAGCTCCGCGAAGCGATAGGCTTCCTCGAGATGCGGATAGCCAGACAGGATGAAGGTATCGATGCCGAGATCCTGATATTCCTTGATGCGGGCCGCGACGGTCTGGGCGTCACCGACCAGGGCCGTTCCGGCGCCGCCGCGCACGAGGCCGACGCCGGCCCAGAGATTCGGACTGATCTCGAGCTTGTCGCGCCTGCCGCCATGCAGCTGTGCCATGCGCTGCTGGCCGACCGAATCCATCCGCGCAAAGTTCTTCTGCGCCAGCGCAATGGTCTCGTCGCTGACATGCTTGATCAGCTCGTTGGCAGCCCGCCAGGCCTCTTCATTGGTCTCGCGGACGATGACATGCAGGCGGATGCCGAAGGACAGCTTGCGCCCGCGCTGAGCCGCGACCGCCTTCACCTTGGCGATCTTCTCGGCGACCTGCGCCGGCGGTTCGCCCCAGGTGAGATATTTGTCCACGGCATCGACCGCGACGTCGATGCCGGCATCCGACGAGCCGCCGAAATAGAGCGGCGGCCGCGGCGACTGCACCGGATGGAACAGCAGCTTGCCGTCCTCGATACGGATGTGCTTGCCCTCGACGTTCACGGTCTTGCCGGCAAGCAGGTCGCTATAGACGTTGAGGAACTCGCGGGTGACCTCGTAGCGCTCATCATGGGCGAGGAAGATGCCATCACCCTTGTTCTCGACGGGATCGCCGCCGGTGACGACGTTGACGAGCAGGCGGCCGTTGCTGACGCGGTCGAGCGTCGCGGTCATGCGCGCGGCAACGCTTGGCGATTGCAGGCCGGGCCTGACGGCCACGAGATAGCGCAGCCGTTCGGTGAACGGCGCGACCGCGGAGGCCACGACCCAGGAATCCTCGCAAGATCGTCCCGTCGGCAGCAGCACGCCGTAATAGCCGAGCTGGTCGGCCGCCTGCGCGATCTGGCGCAGATAGTTGAAATTCACCTCGCGGCCGCCAATGCCGGTGCCGAGATATCGGCCGTCGCCATGGGTCGGCAGGAACCAGAGGATGTTGGCGTTACCTTGCTTGCTCATGACCTTGTTCACGTTCCTGGCTTCCGCGCCACGTCGGAAATCCTGATTGCCTTGGGGATCAGGTTGAGCGCGAAAAACGCGTCCGCAACCTGCTGCTGATCGGCGATCACAGAGTCGGTGATCGGCTTGATGCCGTAGGACTGGCGCTTGAGCGCCAGCTCGACCACGGGCACCGACAATCCGATCGACGGTGCCAATTGCTCGGCCACCGCGTGAATATCGCCCTTGGCCCAATCGTCGACCGAGCGCAGTTCGTCGAGCACGGCGTCGACGAGCTTCGGATTGGCCTCGATGAACTTCTTCGAGGAGAAATAGAACTGATAATTCGCCACGATGCCGCTGCCATCGGCGAGCGTCCGCGCCCCCGTTGCGGCTTCGGCTGCGGACTGGAACGGATCCCAGATCACCCAGGCATCGATCGAACCGCGCTCGAAGGCGGCGCGCGCATCGGCCGGCGCCAGGAACACCGGCTCGATCTCCGAATACTTCACGCCGGCCTTCTCCAGCGCCTTGACCAGGAGATAGTGCACGTTGGAGCCCTTGTTGAGCGCGACCTTCTTACCCCTGAGGTCGGCGACCGATTTCAGCGGGCTGTCCTTCGGCACCAGGATCGCCTCGCCCTTCGGCGCCGGCGGCTCATAGGCGACATACTGGATCGGGGCGCCGGCGGCCTGCGCAAAGATCGGCGGGGCTTCGCCAGTGTTGCCGAAATCGATCGCGCCGACATTGAGCGCTTCCAGCAGCGGCGGACCGGAAGGGAATTCCGTCCACACCACCTTGTAGCCTTCAGCCGCAAGCTTCGGCTCGAGCGTGCCCTTGCTCTTCAGCAGCACGAGCTTGCCGTATTTCTGGTAACCGATGCGGACGACCTTGTCCTGGCCGTAGGATGTGCCGACGGCAGCCGCCACGATGCCGAGCGACAGGACGATGGCCGCGATCACGCGTTGAACGATGCGCCTCATGTTCAGACCTTTTGAAATGGGAAGGCTGGTCGGCACGGTCAGGCTGCCGTGTTGCGCCAGACGATGTCGCGGATGGTGATGGGCTTCGGGATCAGGCCGAGCTTGTAGAAGCGATCGGCGACCCCCTGCTGGGTCGCGACGATATCGTCGGTGACGGGGCCGATCACGAAATTCGCGCGGTCAGCCGCGACGGCCTGGATGTCCAACGGGACGCCCGTGATCGCGGCCAGCGACTTGGCAACCTCGTCGCGGTGCTGTTCGGCCCATTGACCGGTCGCCGTCGTCACGTCGACGATCTGTTGCAGGATCGGACCATGGTTCTTCGCGAACTCGCGGTTGGCGATGTAGAAGGAATTGGTCTTGGTGACCTCGCGCGCGTTGATCAAAATACGGCCGTTCTGCTTGGTCTCGCCGATCGCAAAATAAGGATCCCAGACTGCCCAGGCCTCGATGCTGCCATTGGCAAAGGCGGGACCAGCATCCGGCGGCGTCAGATAAACCGGTGTGATGTCGGCGTAGGTCAGGCCGGCCTTCTCAAGTGTCTGCACCACGACGTTGTGGGCGCTGGAGCCCTTGGTGAAGCCAACGCGCTTGCCCTTCAAGTCAGCGATGGAGCAGATCGGCGAATCCTTCGGCACCAGAATGCCCTGGCCGTTGGTGATGGGCTGGCCTGCCGCATAAACGATCGCGGCGCCTGCGGCCTGGGCAAATACCGGCGGGGAATCGCCGACGGCGCCATAATCGACGCTCCCGACGTTCATCGCCTCCATCATCGGAGGGCCGGAGGAGAACTCGACCCATTTCACCTCGATGCCCTGGGCCGTGAAATGTTTTTCCAACGCGGCCTGCTGGCGCGTGATGACCAGCACGCCATTCTTCTGGTAGCCGATACGAATTTCCTTCAGCGCCCCTTGCGCGCTCGCGCGCGGCGAAAAGGCGGCCAATGCCGCTGTTCCAAGGGAGAATTTCAGGAAATTCCGACGCTGCATTCCAAACTCCCGACCGCGTGCGGCCGTGCATTCCATTGCGATGCGGGAATGATGGTGCGCCTTACGGAAGCTGTCGAGACACCTGGAAAAATAGCGACACGCGCACTGCGCTTGCGGCGATGCGCGTGATTAATCTTTCAATTGCCGAGGGGAATGCAGAGAGAATTTTTCCGCACGCCGATGTGAAATCGCACCCAGCCGCGCGCGTTCTCACGTGCTAGTGACTCCACCGCACCGGCAGGTTCAAGAGACCGCGGAACGCCCAGCCGCCGATCCGCACCGGTTCGTCATCGACGATCTGCAAGTTCCTGGCTTTCGCGAACACGGTCGGCAGCGCGACATCGGCGATCATGGCGCGCGAGGCCCAGGCGCCGGCACAGAAATGCGGTCCCGCGCCGAAGGCGACGCTCTTCGTCACGTCGCGGCGCACGTCGAATTCATCGGCTCGCTCAAAATGCTTCTCGTCGCGATTGGCCGAGCCGAACATCAGGAATACGCGCTCATCGGTCTCGAACGCGACGTCGCGGATGGTCCACGGCTTTGCGATGCGTCGCGGCGACATGCCGATCGGCGAGATCCAGCGGGCATATTCCTCGAAGGCCTGGAGCCAGGACACTTCGCCACGCCGGACAAGCTCGAACTGCTCAGGATGGGTAAGGAGCGCCCAGACGGTGCCAGCGATGGCCTTGCGCGGCTCGTTCTGACCACCGGAGATCGCCAGCTTGACGTTGGCGCGCACGCTCGGCATCGGCATGCCGGACGCCAGCATCACGCCCAACAAACTCTGGTCCGGATTTTTCTGCATGACCGGCAGCATGTCATCGATCGCCGCATCGATGCCGGCGGTCGCCGCATGGCAGCGCGCTTCCACCGCGGGATCGCCGGCATAGTTCGCAATGCCGTCGATCATTCCCCGCGACCAGGCGTCCATATCGGCAAAGCCGATATTGGTGAGACCGGTGATCGATTTCAGGCATTCGCCGGAGAACGGCAGCGCGAAGTCGCGCATGAAATCGATCCGCGTGCCCTGCTCGAGGCCATCGATGATGCGATCGGCGTGAGCCTGGAACCGCGCAGTCCAGTACTCCTTCACCGTCCTGGGCGAGACCGCCGGAAACAGCGCGCGGCGCTCGACCTGGTGCGCCTCGCCGTCCTTGCGCATCATGTTGTGGCCCATCAGCTTGTTCATGAGCCCTTCGGGCTGGTGCGAGGAGAACACGTCGATCTGCTTCTCGGAGATCGAGATGTCGTCGCGACTCACGAGCAGCGTCGAGCCGAGCTGCGGCACGAAGGCGATCGGCGCCTCCTTGCGCATTTTCGCAAGCATCGGATAGGGGTCGGCCCAGAACGATGCAGGGTCGATGTCAACGCGCGGCGCTGTGCTCAAGGCGGTCTTCCCTGTGTTCTCGTTTCCTCCAGGCCAGACTAGCGAAATCCGGAGCCGTCGTCCGTCCCTAGCGATAGGGACGGACGGCATCAGGACGCGTCGTCACAAGTCTGATGCTCGCTGCAAAGGATCGGCTAACCACGTTGCAATGACCACATGCGCGGGTGCATGGGAAGGTCAATCAACCAATGATAGCATGAATTTCCTTAGACCAACCAAAGGGAACTTCTGTGACTGGAATGACCAAGCCTCGCTTTCGGTTTATGTCCGTTGCCTTGTGGGTCATTCTCGTCGGCGCTCTCGTCGTTTTGTTTACGTTCACCGGCAGATCAAGCGGAAGCGGTGGTTCGCCACCCTGGGTGATCAGTCTGATCGTATCCTGGTTACCATTCTTGGTGCTGATGGGCATCTGGCTGTGGCTCTCGCGCAGGAATCTGCGCGGATCGTCCGGGACGAACTGGATCGATCTCTACGAGCAGCAGGTCGCCGAATCGCGGCGTACCAATGCATTGCTGGAGAGGATCGCAGCGGCTCTGGAAAAGCCGTCTGCGGGTTAGCTCGAACGCCGGCGCATCGCGGGGGAGGATATGCACTCAGGAATTTCCGCGCGTGTCTGGCTGATTGCCTTGATAGTTGCAACCGCCGCCGCTGTCAGCCGACCGGCGGCAGCCGACGATCGACAGACGTGTTTGAAAGGATCGAAGGAAGCCGCTGCCGCGACTATCGATGCCTGTACGCGCGCGATCCAAAGTGGAGACTACGGAGGTCAAGCACTGTCCGGCTTGTATCATGCGCGCGGCTGCTCCTGGTCGTGGACAAGCTTCGCCGATCGCGTCGAGCGCGCCATCAAGGACTACAACGAGGCGATCCGGATTGACCCGAAGGCCGTCGGCTCGCTGCTCAACCGGGCCCACATCTACAATCAACGGCACGACTACGACCGGGCGATAGCAGACGCCAACCAGGCATTCGAAGGCGGTTTGTCGGACTATGGAAAACGGGTCGGATACGGCGAGCGCGGCTATGCCTATCAAGCCAAGGGTGACAACGACCGTGCCATCGAAGACTATACAGCCAGCATCCAGCTGGACGCGAGCAACGAGGTCGCCCTCACGGCCCGAGGCTACGCTTACTTCGCCAAAGGCGATCTTGATCGCGCCGTCGCCGACTACGACCAGGCGATCGCGCTCGACCCGAAATATGCGCTTGCCTACTTCAATCGCGGACTTGCGTACGGGAGGAAGGGCGACCTCGATCGCCTCATCGCCGACTGTAGTCAAGCGATCGCGCTCTATCCGAACTACAGGGACGCCTACTTCAACCGCGGCTACGCCTATCAAATGAAAGGCGACCTCGACCGCGCCATCGCCGACTACGATCAGATGATCGCGCTCGATCCGAACGATCGGGACGCCTACAGCAATCGCGCCAACGCGTACCTGTCCAAGGGCGATTTTCGCCGCTCCATCGCGGATTTCGGTCAGGGCCAGGCGCTATTATGGCTTGCTGCTATTGTCTTATTAGCGGCAGCGGGCTGGCTTTATTGCAGAACAGGCTCGCGTGCGCGCGGACGGTGGTCCGGACGGACGATGATTGAGACATGCGAGCAAGACATCGTCGAAATACAGCGCAAGAACGCCGCCCTGGAGAGGATCGCCGCCGCTCTAGAGAAGCAATCGTAGGGTTAGCTCGGGTCCCGGACGTCTGGCCGCGTCGAAGTGTACCAGCTTTGCGCGACGACCGTCCGCGCCGCGATCATCGCACCAAAACACCGGCTATTCGTCGTGTGAACCGGCGGAATCCACGGCGTAGATCTCTCACCCTGAAGAGTAGAGCTATGGCCCATTCTGGCGTTCCCAGATGACGGAGGGTCTCCGCGGTCCCCTCATCCATTCTGTGCCGCATATTCAGGTCGGTATAGAGTGTACTTCCGTCACGGCACCAATCGAGCCTCTGAGCGATCTGTTCTCGCAAGGCCTCGACGCCCGACAGATGCCGGATAAAATCGAGCTCTCTTCCAATGCAGATACGTTCGATCCGTAAGCGGACGGCTTCGTCGTAACGAATGCCCCAGTTCTCGAGCCTCGCATGGGTCGCCTCATGGACGATAGCGGATGCGATCCACTCGACCGTTGTGCTTTCAGAGACGACGGCACGCTCGTCAAGCAAGCAGGCATTCAATGAATGCTGATAGCATCCAGCTCCGTGAGGAACCAACTGCACCCAAATTCGAGAAAGACTCGCCTTGATACGTCGGTAGTGAAGCGGAGCAGACCGTTCGATCAGCCGAAGCGCGGCTTCAACGCGTTGCAGGGCTGGCTCTGGATCATCCGATTGAGCGCTTCCGATCCAGAGGCCGTCGACAACGCGGCTTTTCGACAACCACAGCTCGATTTTCTCACCAAGCGAAGGTCTTCGCACTGAGGGGCCGCGAGACATGGTGACCAAGATCTCTTCCGACCAAGTTAGCATATCTCCAAACTGATACCGGGCCTCCCCTTCGGCGGGTTTAACGATTTAATTCGAACCCTATTGATTGCTTAAGCACGTCCGCTACGGATCAACAGACGGTCGTCCCGAAGGCCACACGTGTTCACATTCTCTTGGAAACAGAGATCCGCGCCCTTAGTTCAGGCCACTCGGGCCGGCGAGCAGGCGCAGCACGATCGCAAACAATTCATTCTGCGAGGAGATGCCGAGCCGCTCATAGGCACGCTTGCGGTAGGTCAGGGTCGAATGCCGGCAGATGCCCAGCGCCTGCGAGATCGCCTCCGAACTGAAGCCAAGCAGGATGCGACGGCAGATCTCCTGCTCGCGCGGGGTCAGCGCGGCGAGCGCGTCAGCGCGAACACCATGCAATGGCCGACGCCGGCCTGCCGGCGCAACGTGTCGATCAGCATGAGCACGTTACGCGCGTATTCGATGCGCTATGGCGCTGCTGAGCCGGAGCCCGTGCCAAACGGCGAGTTGCTCGCGACCCCCTACCCCGCCGCCACCTTCGCCGGCGCCACGTTGATCGCGAGCTTGCCGTAGCGGTCGGTGAAGGCTTGCGTGTCGATCTCCTCGAGTTCGATCTCGCCGCTCATCACGCTCCTCTTCCAGGCCTCCTGCTCCGGGTCGTTCTGGAACTCCGGCATCACCTCGCGCGCAAACAATTCGAGCGACTCGCAGATGTGCTCATGACTATTCTTGCCGGCCTGGTTGAGCAGGATCACCTGGTCGATATGGGAGGTGCGGAAGCGGCGAAGCTTTTTCCGGATCGTTTCCGGCGATCCGATCAGGCCGCCGCGCAGCGCGGCCTCCTGCGCTTCCGGGTTGTCGCGCTTCCATTTGTTGTACTCGTCCCACATGTTGACGGTGCCGGGCGCCGGCCGCTGGCGATTTTGCGAGGCGCCGTAGAAGCGTAGCGCGAACTGGAAGAAAGTGGCGCCGTCGGCCCGCGCACGCGCTTCCTCATCGGTCTTGGCGCACATGAAGAACGACACCAGCGCCATGTTCGGGTTGATCTCGTAGTCTGCCAATTTGTGCAGCCGCTTGGCCATCGCGTTGTAATAGGCATGCACCCAGGCGTGCGCGGCATCCGCACTGACGAACTGGAAGCCGAGTGCGCCAAAGCCGTGGCGGCCGGCGCGCTCGATGGTCGGAAGCTGCGAGCACGCCATCCAGAGGGGCGGGTGCGGCTTCTGCACCGGCTTCGGCACGACGTTGCGCAGGGGCATGTCGAAATACTTGCCGTGATGCTCGCAGCCGCCATCTCCAAACATCGGGAAGATCGCGCGCACCGCCTCCTCGAAGATCTCCTTCTTGGTCTCCATGTCGCGGCCGAACGGCTCGAGCTCGGTGATCGAGGCGCTCTCGCCCATGCCGAACTCACAGCGGCCGTTGCTGAGGAGATCGAGCACCGCGACACGTTCGGCGACGCGCGCCGGATGGTTCGTGGTGAGTTGGAGAATGCCGTGGCCGAGGCGGATCTTTTGCGTGCGCTGGCTCGCGGCGGCGAGGAAGGATTCCGGCGACGGCGAGTGGGAATATTCCTCCAGGAAATGGTGCTCGACCACCCAGGCGTGGTCGTAGCCGAGACGGTCGGCGAGTTCCATCTGCGTCAGGGCGTTCTGGTAGAGCCGAAGCTCGTCGCCCGCCACCCACGGACGCGGCAATTGCAGCTCATAGAAGATGCCGAACTTCATGACGCCTCTCCCGAGATTGTTTTTATTGCGGACATCTTATTGAGCGGGGCCGCCCTGTCCATGCCGGGTCAATTCCGCCCGACGGGAGGAGAGCACGGCGAACGCAAATTGCCGAAAACAACCCCATGCAAAGTCGCCGATAGCTTCCCGTCCCGCTCGTCGCAGCCGTGCGGCGAAGTGCCCGCAGACGCGAACCGTTGATTCAGATCAAGGCCAACCGGCCCCCGGATACCTACGGTGCGTGGAGGTAACGGCCCGGAAGCCGTCCGATTCCTGAATTTCAGAGAGACCGAATATGTCGGCCGCTGACGACACGACTGGGCGCGTGCGCCGCAAGCGCATGGAGATCTTTGCGTTCCTGTTCCTGACCGCGGTTGTGATGCCCGCCCTCGCGGTCGGAACGGTCGGCAGCTACGGGCTCGCCGTGTGGATCTACCAGATGTTCGCAGGCCCTCCCGGCCCGCCTCCCCCACATTGAATCCCCATAGCGAAAGATCGAGATCATGGCCCCAGCCAAACTCAACCGCCGCGCATTGATCACCGGCCAGGTGCTCAGCGCGGACCGCATCATCCCGCCGCCCGGTGGCGAGATCGCCAGCATTCTGGTGCAGGCGCGGCCCGAGCGCCTCGCCGAGCTCGAGGCCGACATCGCGGCACTGCCCGGCTGCGAAATCCACGGCCGCGATGCGCGCGGCAAGCTCGTCGTCGTGGTGGAGGCGCCGGATGCCGGCAGCCTGGGCGCCATGCTCAACGACATCCAGTCCATGCCGCACGTCTATTCCGCAGCGCTCGTCTTCCACGCCATCGAAACTGCCTGAGACCGCGTCGTAGACGCCGGGAGAACCGTCATGACCTCACCGAAGATCGACCGCCGCCAGATGCTGAAGCTGGAGGCCGCTGCGATCGCAGCAGCGGCCGCCGGCATGCCGGCACCGGCGCTCGCCGCCAATCTCGTCACCGAGCGCGACGACAGCGAACTGAAATGGGACAAGGCCGCCTGCCGCTTCTGCGGCACCGGCTGCTCGGTCATGGTTGCGACCAAGGACAACCGCGTCGTCGCCACCCATGGCGACATCAAGGCCGAGGTCAATCGCGGCCTCAACTGCGTCAAGGGCTACTTCCTCTCCAAGATCATGTACGGCCATGATCGCCTGACCCAGCCGATGCTGCGCAAGACAGGCGGCAAATATGACAAGAACGGCGAGTTCACGCCCGTGTCGTGGGACGAAGCCTTCGACATCATGGCCGAGAAGTGGAAGGACGCACTGAAGAAGCGCGGACCCAGCGGCGTCGGCATGTTCGGCTCCGGCCAGTGGACGATCTGGGAGGGCTACGCCGCCTCGAAACTCTACAAGGCCGGCTTTCGCAGCAACAACATCGACCCCAATGCGCGGCACTGCATGGCCTCGGCGGTTGCCGGGATGATGCGCACCTTCGGCATCGACGAGCCTGCCGGCTGCTATGACGACATCGAGGCCACCGACGCCTTCGTGCTGTGGGGCTCCAACATGGCGGAGATGCACCCCATCCTGTGGACACGCCTGGCCGATCGCAGGCTTTCCGCGCCGCACGTCCGCGTCGCCGTCCTCTCGACCTTCGAGCATCGCTCGTTCGACCTCGCCGATATCGGCATGGTGTTCGTGCCGCAGACCGACCTCTACATCCTCAACGCGATCGCCAACCACATCATCAAGACCGGCCGCGTCAACAAGGATTTTGTCACGGCGCATACCATCTTCAGGCGCGGGCAAACCGACATCGGTTATGGCTTGCGGCCCGATCATCCCCTTCAGAAGAAGGCGGCCGGCGCGGCGAAGGCCAACGACTCCACCGACATGAGCTACGACGAGTTCGTAAAGTTCGTGTCGGATTACACGCTGGAGAAAGCGGCGAAGATGTCCGGCGTGCCCCTCAACCGACTGGAGGCACTCGCCGAGCTCTACGCCGACCCCAAGACCAAGGTGGTCTCGTTCTGGACCATGGGCTTCAACCAGCACACCCGGGGCGTCTGGGCCAACAATCTCGTCTACAACATCCATCTGTTGACCGGAAAGATCTCATCGGCCGGCAACAGCCCGTTCTCGCTGACCGGCCAACCCTCGGCCTGCGGCACAGCGCGCGAGGTCGGCACGTTCTCGCACCGCCTGCCCGCCGACATGGTCGTGACCAACAAGGAGCATCGCGACAAGACCGAGCACATTTGGCTGCTGCCCGAGGGTACGATTCCCGACAAGCCCGGCTATCACGCCGTGCTGCAGAGCCGGATGCTGCGTGACGGCTTGCTCAACGCCTACTGGGTACAGGTCAACAACAACCTGCAAGCAGGACCCAACATCAACGAGGAAACCTATCCGGGCTTCCGCAACCCCGACAATTTCATCGTGGTCTCGGATGCCTATCCGACCGTGACGGCGCTCGCGGCCGACCTCATCCTGCCGACCGCGATGTGGGTTGAGAAGGAAGGCGCCTACGGCAATGCCGAGCGGCGCACGCAGTTCTGGCATCAGCTCGTCGCGGCCCCTGGCGAATCCAGATCCGATCTCTGGCAGCTCATGGAGTTTTCAAAACGTTTCAAGATCGAGGAGGTCTGGCCCGAGGAGCTGCTCGCCAAGAAGCCGGAATATCGCGGCAAGACGCTGTTCGACATCCTGTACAAGAACGGGCAAGTCGACAAGTTTCCGACCTCGGAGATCGAGGAAGGCTACGCCAACGACGAATCCAAGGCGTTCGGCTTCTACGTGCAGAAGGGACTGTTCGAGGAATACGCCGCGTTCGGCCGCGGCCATGGCCACGACCTCGCGCCGTTTGAGACCTATCACCACGAGCGTGGCCTGCGCTGGCCCGTCGTCAACGGCCAGGAGACCAAGTGGCGTTTTCGCGAGGGCAGCGACCCCTATGTGAAGCAGGGGACCGACGTGCAGTTCTACGGCTACCCCGACGGCAAGGCGCGCATCTTCGCGCTGCCCTACGAACCGGCGGCGGAGTCGCCCGACGATGAATACCCATATTGGCTCTCGACCGGCCGCGTGCTCGAGCACTGGCATTCCGGCACCATGACGCGCCGCGTGCCCGAGCTCTACAAGGCCTTCCCCGAAGCCGTCTGCTTCATGCATCCCGATGACGCGCAGGAGGCGAAGCTGCGCCGCGGCGACGAGGTGAAGGTCGTATCCCGCCGCGGCTACATCCGCGCCCGCGTCGAGACGCGCGGTCGCGACCGTCCGCCGCGCGGGCTGGTGTTCGTGCCGTGGTTCGACGAGTCCAAGCTGATCAACAAGGTGACGCTGGACGCCACCGACCCGATCTCGCTGCAAACCGACTTCAAGAAATGCGCCGTGCGCATCGAGCGGGTATGACCATGATGAAACGATCCGGAATCGTCCTTCTGGCGCTCGTCATTGCCGCGGGCGCGAGCTCGCTGACCGCGCAAACGGTGACCTCGGGCCTTCGCGGGCCGACCCCGCTCAACGACGAAGGGCCGGCGCCGCCGATGCTGCCGAACCGCAACACCTCCGAGAGGGAGGCGCGCAACTATCCGGAACAGCCGCCGGTGATCCCGCATTCGATCGACGGCTACCAGATCGACCTCAACAGCAACAAGTGCCTGTCCTGCCATGCACGCTCGCGCACGGCGGAATCACAGGCACCGATGGTCTCGATCACGCATTTCATGGATCGTGACGGCCAGTTCCTGGCCTCGATCTCGCCGCGGCGCTTCTTCTGCACGGAATGCCACGTGCCGCAGAACTCCGCCATGCCGCCCGTCAGCAACGACTTCACCGACATCGACACGCTGCTCTCGCGTTCAAGCCCGGGTGGCCGCAGATGACGACAACCGCCGACGATCCCAACGTAGACCCCAACGCAGATCCGAAGACCAAGCGCGGCTTTCTCGCGCGAAGCTGGGATTTCGCCCTCGAGCTGTGGGGCGTGCTGACGCGGCCGAGCACGGTGTTCGCATTGGGCACGCTCGTGCTCGCGGGCTTCGTGGCCGGCGTGATCTTCTGGGGCGGCTTCAACACCGCGCTGGAACTGACCAACACGGAGAAGTTCTGCACGAGCTGCCACGAGATGAAGGACAACGTGTTCGCCGAGCTGAAATCGACGATCCACTTCAGCAACCGCTCCGGCGTGCGCGCGACGTGCCCGGACTGCCACGTCCCGCATAATTGGACCGACAAGATCGCGCGCAAGATGCAGGCCTCCAAGGAGGTCTGGGGCAAGATTTTCGGCACGATCGACACCCGCGAGAAATTCACCGACCGCAGGCTCGAGCTGGCAGCTCACGAATGGGCTCGCTTCAAGGCCAATGACTCCCTGGAATGCCGCAACTGCCACAGCGCCGATTCCATGGACATCACCAAGCAGTCGCCGCGGGCCTCCGTCGCGCATCAACGCTTCCTTTTCACCGGCGAGAAGACCTGCATCGACTGCCACAAGGGCATCGCCCACCACCTGCCCGACATGCGCGGCGTTCTCGGCTGGCAATAGGGCAAAGCGCGATGTCATCGCGCTTTAGTTGTTGTTTGAGCATGATCTCCGCGCAAACGCGTTCCGCGCTTGTCGCGAGGGAAAACGGCTGCCCACTTTTCCGGATCATGCGCTCCCGCTTGAACCGGCGGGGAGAATGGTTAGTTTTGGGGACGGGCGAATCGATCGTTTTCGCCTTCCCTCAAGACGCAAATGCCGACATTTACCCCGCATCAGGATGCCGCCCTCAACGCCGTTGCCGACTGGCTCAAGGCAAAGCCCGGCCGAGGCGGCACACCGCCGATCTTCCGCCTGTTCGGCTTTGCCGGAACCGGCAAGACCACCCTGGCGCGGCACATCGCCGACGGGGTCGACGGCGAGGTCAAGTTCGCCGCCTTCACCGGCAAGGCAGCTCTGGTCATGCGCAACAAGGGTTGCGACAACGCCTCCACCATCCATTCGCTGATCTACCGCGCCCGCGAATCCGGCGAGGAGCAGCCGAGCTTCGAGCTGTGGGACGATGCACCGGCCTCGAAGGCGAAGCTCATCGTGATCGACGAATGCTCGATGGTCGATGCCGAACTCGGCCGCGATCTGATGTCGTTCGACTGCCCGCTGCTCGTGCTCGGTGACCCCGCACAGTTGCCGCCGATCCAGGGCGGCGGCTTCTTCACCAATACCGAGCCCGACGCGATGCTCACCGAGGTGCATCGCCAGGCGCAGGACGATCCGATCGTACGGATGTCGATGGACATCCGCGAGGGCCGCGAGCTCGAGATCGGCCGCTACGGCGAGAGCGAGGTGGTGTCGCGCAAGGAGCTCGATCCCGACCGCGTCATGAGCGCCGACCAGATCCTGGTCGGCCGCAACAACACCCGCCGCGCCTACAACATGCGCGTGCGCCAGCGCCAGAATATCGAGGACCAGTTTCCGGTCGCCGGCGACAAGCTGGTGTGCCTGCGCAACAACCGCAAGAAAGGCCTGTTCAACGGCGGCCTCTGGCGCGTCAAGTCGCGCAACACCTCGCGCTCGAAGTCGCGCATTCTCAGCATGCGGCTGTCGCCGGACGAGGATTTCGGCCACAAGGTCACGAAGGTCTCGGTGCGCGCCGATTGCTTCGAGGGCGGCATCGAGCAGATCGCCTGGGAGCAACGCAAGCCCTATGACGAGTTCGACTACGGCTATGTGCTGACCGTGCACAAGTCGCAGGGCTCGCAATGGGACGATGTCGTGCTGTTCGACGAGAGCTTTGCGTTCCAGGACAGCCGCGCAAGGTGGCTGTACACGGGGATCACGAGGGCGGCGAAAAGGCTCAGCGTGGTGGTTTGATCGTTTGATGAGGGAGTTTGTGGTAACGTCCCAGCGTCGACCTCCACTCGTCGTCCCGGGGCGCGCGAAGCGCGAGCCCGGGACCCATAACCACAGGATTGGATTTGGCGAAGACTCGTAACCACCAGCTCGCGCCGCAACTGCTCCCTGGGGTTATGGGTCCCGGCCTTCGCCGGGACGACATCGAATTTGGGACCGATGCCTCGTCCCATCGGCCACCGTCACTTCCCCGCGACAAAATAAAAATCCTCGCTGCCTGGCGGCGAGCCGTAGGTGAAGGGCTGCTGCACGTGCCTGGTCTGGAGCCAGACGTCGTCGCGGACGATGTCGAAGAGCTTGCGGACCTCGACGTTCGGTTGCCGTACGTCGCGGGCGAGCGCGAGCGCGAACGGGCTGTCGTTGCCGTCGCCATCCATCGCGGTCTCGCCATGCTTGGCGGCGTAGACCACCATGAAACCGACACTGGGCTCAATGTTGGAAAATCCCTTGTCGACCAGCTTGAGCGCCAGCGTGTGCTGCATGGTCGGCGCAAAGGGATTATCGCGACAGGCATCGAGGATCACGAGCCTCAGCTTGTGCGCGCCGCCGACCGCAGCGATCACCTGCTCCAGCGCCACGGCTTCGGTCTCCGCGTCCTTGTCGATCGCGAGCTTTGCATCGACCGGCACGAGGTAGTTCACGCCACCGATCTCGAAGCCATGGCCGGCATAATAGACCACGGCCCAATCCGCCTTCTCCGCATCTGCCGCGAAGCCGCGCAGCGTCTCGAAGAACTGGTCCCGGGTCAGATCGTTCGAGATCGTGACGGTCTGGAAGCCGACGTCGCGCAGCGCGCCGGCGATCAGCTTGGCATCACGCGGCGGATTGGCGAGCGCATGGACGTTGCGGTAGGCGCCGTTGCCGATCACCAGCGCCACACGGCGCAGCGTCGAGCGTGTCGAAGGCGTCTTGGACTCGAGCACGGCCAGGCGGCTTCGCGCGCCGGTGCGCGCCATCGCGACGTCGATCTCGTCGAACGGGGTCAGCGCGAAAGCGGCGGCGCGATAATCGGCGCGCGCCTGCGCGAGGTCCTGCTTGCGCTCGAACACCTGGCCGCGACCGGCATGGGCGCGGACGTTGTTCGGATTCATCTCGAGGATAGCGTTGTAGTCGTTCAGCGCGGAATCGAGGTCGCCCTTGGCGAGGTAGGCATCGGCGCGGTTGGCGAGCGCATACTGGTTCTTCGGCTGCTTCCCCAGAATGCTGTTGCAGTCGGCGAGCGCCTCATCGAAGCGCCGCATCGCGGCAAAGGTCACGCAGCGATGATTGGGAATCTGCAGCGCGTTCGGATCGATCTTCAGCGCGTCGGCAAAGTCGGCGAGCGCGCCCTCATAATTCTTCATGAAGGTCCGCGTCCGCGCGCGGTTGGTGTGACCGACCAGCAGATTGGGCGTGTATTTGATGGCGAGATTGAAATCGTCGAGCGCGCTCTGGAGCGCGCCCTTGCGCAGGTACAGGGTGCCTCGGTCGTTATAGGCGCCACCATAATTTGGACGCTTCTGCAGGGCGAGGTTGTAGTCAGCCATCGCCAGATCGTCCTGGCCCTTGCGCTGGTGGGCCTGGGCCTGGCCGTCGAGCGCGACCATGTTGTCGCCATCGGCGTCGCGCGCCGCGGCGAACGCGTCGAGGGCATGGTCGAAGTCGCGTTTGTTCAGTAGCGAGAAGCCTCGCACGGTCAGCGCAACTGACTTGTCCTTGCCGGTCACGCGATCCGAGCCGAGCAGATTTTCGCAGGCCGCGAACCGCGCCGGCAAATCGAGCTTGCGTTCGCGGCAAGTCTCGAGATCATCGCCAAGCTGGGGGTCGGCCAGGACGGCTGGAGCAGATGACAGCAGGACGAGAAGGATCAGGGAGACCACGCGCAGCATTTTCGTCGAACAAGCTCCAGCGCCACTCATTCTATGTCGGCACTCCAGGGCAGGGGTTCATCCCGGCCCGATTTTCGGTTCCGGCAGCGCCGGCATGCTTTCTTCACGGGCACGTGTCTGGCAGCGCGTAACATCCGGCCTGCAGGCTCGTATCTTGACCAGACCCGAATGCGGGCGTCGGCCGGGCTGTTCGCCCGGCCCCAACCACCCTAGACTGTCGCACCGACCGAACGAGGATCCGCCATGAGCCGACATTCCCTCCCTCTCCTCGCCGCCACCGCCGCGCTGGCGATGGCCTTCGCTGCGCCCTCATGGGCTGCGGAAGATGCGGTGGTGATCCCCGCTCCCACCGTCGACGCTGCGCCCGCGACCGGCATCCAGACCGCGGTCGTCGCCGGCGGCTGCTTCTGGGGCGTGCAGGGTGTGTTCCAGCACACCGCCGGCGTCGTCAACGCGGTCTCCGGCTATGCCGGCGGCACCAAGGCGACGGCCGACTATCACACTGTCTCGTCGGGCACGACGGGCCACGCGGAGTCGGTCGAGATCAAATACGATCCGAAGAAGATCTCCTACGGCAAGATCCTCCAGATCTTCTTCTCGGTCGTGCACGATCCGACCCAGCTCAACCGCCAGGGTCCCGACACCGGAACGCAGTATCGCTCGGCGATCTTCACCACCTCCGACGAGCAGAAGAAAATTGCGGACAGCTATATCGCGCAGCTCAACGCCGCCAAGGTCTTCAGCAAGCCGATCGTGACCAAGGTCGGCGCGCTGGATGCGTTCTATCCGGCGGAAGGCTATCACCAGGACTATCTGACGCTGCACCCGAACCAGCCCTACATCGCCTACAACGACATCCCGAAGGTCGAGAACCTGAAAAAGCTGTTCGCGGATAACTATATCGAGAAGCCGACGCTGGTCAGCGCCAGCAAGGTCACCAACTGATCGCAAAGTCACCAGCTGAGCGGGAGATCCATGCCCGACACCAAGTCACCAACCAACGAAACCAAGGTCACCAAGAGCGAGGAGCAGTGGCGGCGCGAACTGACGCCGATGCAATATGCGGTGCTCCGCGAGAAGGCGACCGAACGTCCCTTCTCGGGCGAGTATGAGCACGACCACCGCGCCGGCACTTACGTCTGCGCCGGCTGCGGCAACGTGCTGTTCGAATCCGACGCCAAGTTCGATTCCGGCTGCGGCTGGCCCAGCTTCACGCAGCCGGCGGTCGAGAGCCATATCGACGAGGAGACGGACCAAAGCCACGGAATGATCCGCACCGAAGTGCTGTGTTCAAAGTGCAGCGGCCACCTCGGCCATGTCTTCCCCGACGGCCCGGCGCCGACGGGGCTGCGCTACTGCATCAATTCGGCCGCGCTGAAGCTCAAGCCGAGATGATGGCAAGTGCCGGGTTCCGGTGTGGAACCCGGCAGCCGGATGTGCTTTTCTCTCCTGACGGTGCGGCCGGAGGGCGCATTCCGGCCGACCGTCAGGGAGGACGCCATGACCCTCGGAACCATCCTGATCATTCTCGTGATCATCTACCTCCTGGGCGGCATGTCCGGCCGGTTCGGCGGCTATGGCTATGGCATGGGCCATTCGGGCATGGGGATCGGCGGCGTGGTCCTGGTCGTGCTGATCGTGCTGCTGCTTCTTGGCAAGCTGTAAACCACGCAAGGCATTGAATTAACTAAACTTATTTCCATTGCGGGGCTGCCATGCGCGGATTCATCATCTCCGTTCGCAGGGGTCGCATTTTTGTCAAATCGGCCTATATTAGAGGGCGAAAAGGACATGGCCGCCCGGTTGCGGCCCTCGCTCAAAAAACCCCACACGCGCCTGAAACCGAAGAAGATCACGAGGTCTTTGACCATGCGTCCACTGCGTCCGTTCAACTTCAATACCTCCGCCGAACTTTTCCCCGCCGCGATCCGCAAGAAGAAGCGTGCGGGCTTCACCTATCGGCGGTTCGGCACCGCGGCCGAAGCCGTGCGCTTCGCGATCGAGGAATTGCCGACGGACTCGCTGAACGGCGCGTACCTCCAGGTCGAGGAAGCTCGCTTCGACCAGAACGGCATTCGCTCGCTCTATGAAAGCGAAGCATTCCCGCTGCCGCGCCGCCGCAAGCCGGCCGCGAACACCGACGCCGACGCGGCGTAAGCTCTTTTCATCCTCCGATGCGCAATGAGCGCGGTAGCCGAAAGGCTACCGCGCTTTTCGCTTTTGATCTCTCCCTCTCCCCGTTCTTACGGGGGAGAGGCGAAGAGACGAGCCTCACAAGCGCGGCTGCTTGTCCAGCCAGCGGCGCAACAGGCGCACGTTGCGCATGTTGGCGCGGAACATGACGTCGAAGGCATCGCCTGCGAACGGCACCATGCCGACCACGCCGTCGACTGCGACATTGCCCAGCATGCGCGCCGTGATGTACCAGGGCGCGCCCAGCGCGCGGGCCTCGCGCACCAGCCACAATGAGATCGCTGTGGTGATGATGTCGCCGATGACGGGGATGAGGCCGATCAGGCCGTCGATACCGTATCGGATGTTCGTGCCGGGCAGGATGAAGGCGACGTCGAGCAGCTTTGCGATCGCCTCGAGCCGCGCCAGCCGCTGCTCGCGCGTCAGCTTGCCGAAAGGGTTGGCGCCACCGAACTCGAAACCGAATTCGCGAAAACCCTCTCCAAGCGTCTCGGGACGGATCTCGCGGCCGTCCTGGTCGATGATCGGTCCGCGCGCCTCATCGCCCGAGAAGGCCGCGCGCGAGGTCCTCCCCGAACCGGGACGCCGCGTTGCAAGAATATCGTCGTCAGACATCGTCATTTGTCGATCGTCATCGCATGGGGCAAGGCCTGGAGCAAACGCGTACGCGCCGCTTCGGTTGCTGCGCCGCGCCCAAACGCCGCCCCTGCCCTCAGGTCGGCGCCGGAGCCGCTTGCGGCTCCTCGACATATTTATGCACGAGCCAGGACGAAATCACGCTCGGCACGAAACCGACGAGGCCATAGAGAACCCACTGCACCGCACCGGAATCCGCCCCGCGCGAGCCATAGGTGATGGCGGCGAGAATGAACGCGAACAGGCCGACCAGCAGCATCCGCAGTACCGGCCCGATACGCCTGACATGAAACAGGATGTCGTCGACCGCACCGATCATCAGCGACGGCAGGAAACCGAACAGATAGCTGTATTGCAGGGTCTTGAAGAACACCACGAACAGCTTGCCGACCTCGCTCAAATTGGTCTGGGCCCAATAGCCGGACTGGTAGGTCGTCGTCAGCAACAGCAGGAATCCACCGACAAACGGGCCCACCAGCGCAAAAACCAGATAGCGTTTCATCAAGCACCCCTCACCTCGAGACCCGCCCCGTTATAGCAGCGCCTTGAGAAGCTTGGATAGCCGGGTCGGGGCGGCCGGGGAACAAGTGGCAGGCCGAAGGGTTCTGTGAACGGCTCTCGCGTCATCCCTTTCCGGAGATTGGATTTGGCCATGCGTTGGACGACGACCCTTTTCCTGACGACGATCACACTCACCGCATCCGGCCTCGCAAGCCTGCCGGCGTTTGCACAAGGCCATGCCGGAACCCAGTCGGAGCAGCAGGCCTGCTCACGCGACGCCGAGCGCCTGTGTCGCAAGGATCTCGGCAATGATGGCGCGGTTCAGTCCTGCCTCCAGGCCAACCGGGCCCGGCTCTCGCGCTCCTGCCGGAAGGTGTTCGAGAGCCACGGCATGTGAGGCGCTTGCGGCGCCGCAAGCATGATCCGGACCCGGAGGGCCGCGTTAGCGCAAAGTGCGAAGCGGTTTTCCGAAAAGATCATGCGCAAACAAGAACTAAAGCGCGATGACCGTTCACCCTGACTCATCGCTCTTTGCGTCGGAGATGTCACCATGCTGCGCGATGAACAGCTCGCGATCCTCAAGGACATCAGCCAGTCCATTGCCTTCGCCGACGACCGCCATGGCGAGGTCGAGGAACTCATCATCGAAGGCTATGTCGTGAAGGACGGAGACCTCTTCGAGCTGACGTCCAAAGGCGTCACGGCGATCGAGGAGCATGCCGCGGCTCTCGCTGCTGCGCCCTCGACGCGCGCGTGAGGCGACGCTTGCCGTGACGAACGCGCAACAATCGTGAAATCGTTCACACGAAGCATTGAAGCTTCGCGGCATTCGCGCATAATTGAATCGGGGCGGCGCAGCACTTTCGATTCGAAATCTCAAGCGTAATCGAGCAACCACACCGGGGGCATCTCCTCGCGTGACGGATCTGACGTGCGGCAGCGCAAGCCGCGTGCGGCGCCTCCAATACACAAGCGGCCAACACCGCAAAATCCTTGGGGATGCATCTCACATGTCTAGCCACAGTACCGGGAAGATCGCCACTCTCGCCGCCATTGCCGCAACTGCCGCCGTGCTTCATGCCTCACCCAGCCTCGCCTTCTCATCCGAGGCGCAACAGATGTGCACCGGCGACGCCATGCGGTTGTGCGCCAGCGAAATCCCCGACATCTCGCGGGTCACTGCCTGCATGGTCCGCAACCGGCACCATGTCAGCCCCGGCTGCCGTGCTGTGATGGATCGCGAGGCCGCTGCCGCGCGCAAGCGGGAAGCCGCCGCGAACTGATCGCTCGCGCGCACTGCAAGTTGAGCGGCATCCTGCCGCGATCGACGCTATGCTGAGGCCCGGCCAAAAGAGCTGGAGCAACAGACATGGCGACGATTTTGGCGAGGATTTTTGCGAAGATCGCGGGTGGCCAGCGGCAATCCGTTATCCCGGCGAGCGCAGCCGCCCTGCTGGCGCTGATGCCTTGCGCGGCGCCCGCCCAGCAGGTCGGCGTCAACTTTCCGGATGGCCCCGGCAAGAGCACCGTGGTCGGCATCTGCGGCTCCTGCCACGATATCGGCCGGCTGACGGCAGGCTACACGCCCGAAGGCTGGCACACCGTGATCCGCATGATGCAGAATTTTGGCGCGCCGATCCCGCCGGACGAAGCCGCCGGGATCACCGACTATCTCATCAAGAGCTTTCCGGAACGGCCCCGCCCCGCAGCAGTGCTGATCGCCGGCGACACGCAGATCGACATCAAGGAGTGGCCGGTCGCGACCGAAGGCTCACGGCCGCACGATCCGCTGGCCGCCCACGACGGATCGTTGTGGTATTCGGGCCAGCTTGCCAACGTGCTCGGCCGCCTCGATCCCGCCACCGGCGCGATCCGCGAGTACAAGCTCAATCCGCAGACCGGGCCGCACGGGCTGAAGGAGGACAAGGACGGCAACATCTGGTTCACCGGCAATTTCGCCGGGTTGATCGGCAAGCTCGATCCGAAGTCCGGCGACGTCAGGGAGTACCGGCTGCCCGATGCATCGGCCAAGGATCCGCACACGCTCGTCTTCGACCACAATGGCATCATCTGGTTCACCGTGCAGGCGGGGAACAAGGTCGGGCGCCTCGATCCGACAAGCGGCGAGATCAAGCTCGTCACGCCGCCGACGGCAAATGCGCGGCCCTACGGCATCGTGGTGAACGCGAGGAACGCCTTGTGGTTCGTCGAGTTCGGCGCGCCGAAGATTGCGACCATCGATTCGAAGACCATGGAGATCCGTGAGTATCTGTTGCCGGATGCCGCCGCCCGGCCCCGCCGGCTCGCCATCGGTCCCGACGATGCAATCTGGTATGTCGATTTCGCTCGCGGCTTTCTCGGCCGGCTCGATCCGACGACTGGCACGGTGAAGGAATGGGCATCACCGAGCGGGCCGAAGTCACAGCCCTACGGCATCGTCTTCACCAAGGGTGCGGTCTGGTATAGCGAGTCCGCCGCAAAACCCAACACCATCGTCCGCTTCGATCCCGCAAGCGAAAAATTCCAGAGCTGGGCGATCCCCGGCGGCGGCGACATCGTCCGCAACATGGACATCGATCGCAACGGCAACCCCGTGATGGCCAACAGCCTCGTCAACAAGGTGGGGGTGGTGGAGATCGGCGGGACCACGCATTGATGGTCTCAGTCATTCCAGGTTCGCGTTTCGCGTGCACCGGAATGACGAGAGCAATGAAAGCGTGTTTAGTCCCCCCACTGCGCGAACGCGTCGTTGAACGCGCGCTCGCCGGGAGCGCCCTTCTCGATGGCGATGATGGCGCGGCGCTGGTTGGTGTAGACCAGCGGCACGTCGAACCAGGAGCGCTCCTTGAGGAGCTGGACGTTGCGCGCACGGTCGGCATCGACGTTGGAGAGGCCGACCAGGAAGAAGCCGTCGGTGACCTTGACGGCGAGACCCGCGAGCGGGGTGCCGCGCGCCTGCTCGTTCGACTTCATCAGGATGCCCGGCACGTTGGCCACGCCGCCACCGGGAAAGTCCGGCGGCAGGATGAACGTCAACTCCGCGGTGTGGCTTGCCGGCAGCGATGAATCGGTGTTGCGGCGGAACGACATCGTCATCTTGAACTTGCGGTCGGGAATGTCGATGTCGGCGCGTACGGCGACGTCGGCCTTCTGGTTGCCCGAGGCCTTGATCGGCTCGGTCCGCCAGACCACCGAGCCGACATATTGCTTGCCCTTGGGATCGGACGGATCCTCGTCATAGAGCACGACCTTCTGCGCCACTGGCGCTGCCGGCTGCTCGGTCGACGAGGGCTGGCCGACGCGATCCGGGATCTTCGGCTTTGGCGCCGGCTGCGACGCATCCTTCGGCGCCTCCACGACCTGCGTCGTAGCGGACGGCTTGAACAGGCCGCTCACGATCTGCACTGCCTGCTTGCCCCAGAGGATGCCGGCACCGACCAGGATCAGCACGATGCCGACGGCGATCGCACTCTTGAACGGGAAGGTGGAGCGACGTTTCTTGGTGTCGCGGTCGAGGACGGGGATGTGCGGGCGCGGCGCCTGCGGCCGCGGCGCGTAGCGCTCCGCCTCCTCTACCGACTCGTCATAGGAATACGGAACGTCCGGCGGCTCGCCGCCGCGGTTCTCCAGATTCGGCTCGAGCCGGTCGAATTCCGGCGAGGGTGACGGCACGTTGGCGTAGGTCCGGCGCGCGGCACGGTTGGCCTGCGCCGCGGCGCGGCCGAGGTCGTCGGCATCCGCGGTGATGTCGCGAAAGCCGCGAACGCCCGGCGCCTGTGACGGCGGTGGGGGACCTTCAGGCGGACGGCGCGATGCGGAACGATCGCGCGCTGCAGGCGGCTCCGGCATTGGAGGCGGCGGCGGTGCCTGCGGACGCGGAGGACGAGCCTGACGCTGGACGTCACGATCCCCGAGATCGTCCCCGCCAAGCGGGGGACGGTCATTGCGCGACTGCGGCGGCACGGCAGGACGCGCGGGCCGCGGTGCGGGCGGTGAGGCCGAAGGCGGCGCGGCAGGCGGAGCACCCTCGGCGGCGCGGGCGCTGGCTCGGCGGAAGGCATCGCCACTGCCGCTACCGCCCGCACTGCGGGCGCCGCCGCCGGGACGCGAGGCCTCACGGGCACGCTGGGCTGCTTCAGACTCGACCTTGCGGACGGCCTCTTCGAGCGACAACCGCTCGCGGGTGATCTCGGATTCGGAGAGCGGCGGCTGCACACTGCGGAGCTGCGCGATCAGCGCCGTGCGCGCCCGTTCATAGAGCGCGCGACGGCTTTCGCCGGGAGCATTGGGGTCCAGGGCGGCAATAGCGCGGGCGATCAGCGGATAGTAATCAGCCATTTCAACTCAACTATGCGCCTGTCCCGGTAAGATATCGTTAAGCCTCAAACGGGTTTTGCACCAGAATAGTATCTTCACGTTCGGGGCTCGTGGAAAGAAGCGCGACCGGGCAGCCCACCAGTTCCTCGATCCGGCGCACATATTTGATGGCCTGAGCCGGCAGATCCGCCCAGGAGCGGGCGTTCGCGGTCGGCTCCTTCCAGCCTTCGATGGTCTCGTAGATCGGCTCGACCCGGGCCTGCGCGCCCTCGCCGGCCGGGAAATGGTCGATCTCCTTGCCGTCCAGCCGATAGCCGGTGCAGACCTCGATCGAATCGAAACCGTCGAGGATGTCGAGCTTGGTCAGCGCCAGCCCGTTGATGCCGCAGGTCCTGACCGCCTGACGGACCAGCACGGCGTCGAACCAGCCGCAGCGGCGCGGGCGGCCGGTGTTGGTGCCGAATTCGCGGCCACGCTCTCCGATCTTGCGGCCGATCTCGTTGTCCTGCTCGGTCGGGAACGGCCCCTGGCCGACGCGGGTCGTGTAGGCCTTGCACAGGCCAAGCACGTAGCCGACCGCGCCGGGTCCGAGGCCCGCGCCGGTCGCGGCCTGCGCCGCCACGGTGTTGGACGAGGTGACGTAAGGATAGGTGCCGTGGTCGACGTCGAGCAGTGCGCCCTGCGCACCCTCGAACAGCATGCGCTTGCCTTCCCGGCGCTTGATGTCGAGCAGCCGCCACACCGTTTCGGCATAGGGCAAAAGCTGCGGCGCCAACGCGCTGAGCTCGGCGAGGATGGCCTTGCCGTCGAACTCCGGCAGATTGAGGCCGCGGCGCAAGGCGTTGTGGTGCGCCAGTAGCCGGTCGATCTTGTGCGGCAGCGTGTCGAGGTCGGCGAGATCCATCAGGCGGATGGCACGGCGGCCGACCTTGTCCTCATAGGCGGGACCGATGCCGCGGCGGGTGGTGCCGATCGCGGTCGCGGCGTTGGAGGATTCACGCAAGGCATCCAGCTCGCGATGCAGCGGCAGGATCAGGGTGACGTTCTCGGCCACGCGAAGATTGTCCGGACTGACCGCGACGCCCTGCGCCCGCAGCTTGGTGACCTCGTCGAGGAAGGCCTGCGGATCGAACACCACGCCATTGCCGATCACCGACAGCTTCTGGTCGCGCAGCACGCCAGAGGGCAGCAGCGCGAGCTTGTAGGTCTTGCCATTGATGACCAGCGTATGGCCGGCGTTATGGCCGCCCTGGAAACGGACGACGATGTCGGCCTGCTCCGACAACCAGTCGACGATCTTGCCCTTTCCCTCGTCGCCCCACTGGGCGCCGACGACGACAACATTGGCCATTCGCGGGTATTCCCTATGCAAGATTGCTCTTCAGTTCGCATGATCCTGGCGGAAAACCGGTGTCCACTTTTCCCAAGATCATGCCTGTGCCCAGCCCAATCCACGGCCGTGGCCGCTCGCATGCGAGGCAGCCAACCGGATAACGGAAGCAGCCTCTCTAGGCAAGCAAGAACGGGGCCTTTTCAGGGCCTAAAGCGCGATCCAAGCCTTTGATATCCCCTTAAAATCCGGAAAGGTTCGAGGCCGCACCGGCAAGCTTTGGAACCGTGGATTTGATACGCATCAACTACGCCGTTCGCCGGTCGCCTAAGGGATGGCTGTCACCTCCACCCCTTACCTTCTGCGGGTCGCAAGACCCTTTTCGGACATGCCGTGACCGAACCCTCGGGAAACCGGGCCAGCCAGTTCTGGCGCCTTTCAGCCGACGCGCTCGCCCGGCAGCTCGGCTGCGGCCTGCAGGGATTGACCGCGCATGATGCCACCGAGCGGCTCAGCCGCTTCGGCCCCAACAGCGACGCGCCGCCGCGCATCGAGGGCGCGATGCGTGCGATCCTGCGACGGCTCTTCGAACCCTTGTCGCTGATCCTCTTGGTCGCCGGCATCATCTCGATGCTGACCGGCGATGACATCGGCGGCCTGATCATCGTGCTGATCCTGACACTGTCGATCGGGCTCGACACCATCCAGGAAGGGCATGCGATCCGGGCCGCCGAAATCCTCCGCCGCTCGGTGGCGCTCAAGGCCGAGGTCAGGCGCGATGGCGCGTTCTGCCAGATCGACGTCGAGCAGGTCGTGCCCGGCGACATCCTGCGCATCCGCGCCGGCGACATCATCCCCGCGGACGCGCTGATCCTGGAGAGCACGGCCTTCACCGCCGGCGAAGCGGCGCTCACCGGCGAGCCCTATCCGGTGCAGAAGCGCGCTGGCGCCGCCGATGCTCAAGACGGCACTTCGAACGCATTGTTTCGCGGCGCGGTGGCGCAGACCGGCGAGGCGATCGCGCTCACGGTGCGCACCGGCCGCGATACGGTGTTCGGCGCCGCGGCCTCTGCACTCACGGAAGCGCAGGTGCCCTCGCCGTTCGAGCGCGACCTGCGCGAATTCGGCCTCGTCATCGCGCGCGCGACGCTGGCGCTGGTTGTGGTCGTGCTGACCATCCGCGTGCTGTTCGGCCGCCCGGTTCTGGACTCGCTGCTGTTTGCGGTGGCGCTCGCGGTCGGGCTGACGCCGGAGCTGCTGCCGATGATCACCACTGTGACGTTGTCGCGCGGCGCGCTGCGCATGGCCCGCCGCAAGGTGATCGTCAAACGCCTCGCCGCGATCCATGATCTCGGCGCCATGACCGTCCTGTGCACGGACAAGACGGGCACGCTGACCTCGGCCGAGATCACGTTGGCGAAAAGCCTCGATGCCGAGGGCAAGGAGCATCCGCGCGCCGCAAAGCTCGGCGCCATAGCTGCTGCGCTCGGCGGCGACCGCGGCTCGCTCGATGCGGCGCTGGTCGCAGGCTGCGCGGGCGCTGCGCAAGGCTGGACACTCGCGGGCCGCCAGGCGTTCGATTTCTCGCGGCGGTTGGGCTCGGTGCTGGCGAACGGCCCCGAAGGCGCGCTGCTGATCGTCAAGGGCGCGCCGGAATCGGTGCTCGAACTCTGCACGATCAACGACGACGCGCGTGCGGCCGCAATGGCGCGCGTAGGTCAGCTCGCGACCGAGGGGCTCCGCACCGTCGCCATCGCCTCACGCCCGTGGACGGGAGCAACGCGTGAGGTGGAGACCGAGGACGAGACCAGCCTCATCTTCGAGGGTCTTTGCGCTTTCGCCGATCCGCCGAAGCCGACCGCCGCCGCGGCTATCGCCGATCTCGCAGCGAGCGGCGTCCGGCTGAAAATCCTGTCGGGTGATGATCCCGTGGTGGTGAAGCGGCTCGCGGGCCTCGTCGGGCTGAACGCCGGGCGCGTGCTCTCCGGACCTGACATCGCCGAGCTCGGCGACGAGGCGCTGGCCGTGCGGGTGCAATCCGCCGACGCCTTCGGCCGGCTCGCGCCGGACCAGAAGTCGCGCATCGTGAAGGCGCTTCAAGCAAGCGGCGAGGTCGTCGGCTTCCTCGGCGACGGCATCAACGACGCGCCGGCGCTGAAGGCCGCCGATATCGGGCTGTCGGTCGAAGGCGCCACCGGCGTGGCGCAGGCCGCCGCCGACATGATCCTGCTCGCCTCGGATCTCGAAGTCGTCGCCGATGGCGTCGAAGAGGGCCGGCGCACCTTCGCAAACATTCTCAAATATGTCCGCATGGGCGCGAGCTCGAATTTCGGCAACATGCTGTCGATGGCGATCGCCTCCATCGCACTGCCGTTCCTGCCGATGCTGCCGACGCAGATCCTGCTCAACAACCTGCTGTACGATCTCTCCGAGCTCGGCATCCCCTTCGACCGCGTCTCGGCGCAGGCAACCGCGCAGCCGCAGGTGTGGAGCATGTCGCGCCTCGTGCGCTTCGCCGCGATCATGGGGCCGCTGTCGTCGGTGTTCGACTTCCTGACCTTTGGCGCCCTGCTTTACCTATTCAGCGCCACGCCTGACGAATTCCGCACCGCATGGTTCGTCGAATCCATGGCGACGCAGATCCTCGTGATCTTCATCATCCGCACCAATGGTCGCCCCTGGCACAACTGGCCCGATCCCGTGCTGTCGGCTTCCTCGCTGATCGCGCTCATCGTCGCGATGGTCGTGCCGCTTACGCCGGTCGGTGCCTGGTTCGGCTTCATCGCCCCGCCGCCGCTGATGCTGGCCGGCATCGCAGTCCTGGTTGTCGTCTATCTCGCCTGTGCCGAACTGTTGAAGCCGTTTGCGATCCAAGCGGGGCGTAAGACCTAGATTGCGGTTCCCCGCCGCATTGAAGGCGCGCATGGACGCGATGCGTCACGCCCCATTGATATCAGGCCGGTTTCCGTGTCTGTGGGCGAGCCGGATGCGAGCTGGCCCGGGTGCAGCCGGGTCAGACGCCTCGGTGCATGAACCGGGGCCATAACGATCACAATGTCCGCCGCCGATCAGACCACGCGCCTTGCCACACCCGGCCGGCACTGGATCGCCAACCAGCCTTATCTCCTGCTCAGCATCACGGCGCTGTGCTGGGCCGGCAACGCCGTTGTCGGGCGGCTCGCCGCCGGTCACATTCCACCGGTGACGCTGTCCTTCCTGCGCTGGTTCTTCGCCTTCCTGCTGGTGCTGCCGTTCGCCTGGAAACATCTGGTCAAGGACTGGCCCGCGATCCGCAGCAAGCTCGGCCTGATGATCGTGTTGTCGATCACCGGCATCGGCGCGTTCAACACGCTGCAATACTGGGCCCTGGAGCATACCCAGGCGCTGAACACGCTGCTGCTGCAATCGGCTGCGCCGCTGGTCGTGGCGCTCTGGTCGCTGATCATTTTGGGCGTCCGGCTCACGGTGATGCAGGCCCTGGGTGTTTTCATCTCGCTGTGCGGCGTGCTGACGATCCTACTGCATGGCGACCTCACCACGCTCTCCAACATCGAGTTCAACAAGGGCGACCTGATCTTCATGGTCGCGCTGGTGATCTTCGCGCTCTATTCGGTGCTGACGTTGAAGCGTCCTGCGATCCACGGCCTGTCGTTTCTCGCTTTCACCTTCGGCTGCGGCGCGGCGTGCCTCATTCCGCTTGAGATCTGGGAGTTGTCGGCCCGTCCCGTGATGAAGCTCGATCTGCCGAACGTTCTGACGCTGGTCTATGTCGCGGTGTTTCCCTCGACGCTCGCCTATCTCTGCTTCAACCGCGGCGTTGCGCTGATCGGCGCCAATCGTGCCGCGCCGTTCTTCCACGTGGTGCCGGTGTTCGGCTCGATCATGGCGATGATCTTCCTCGGTGAACTGCCGCAGGCCTTCCATTTCATCGGCTTTGCCCTGGTGCTGTCGGGCGTGTTCGTGGCCTCGCGCAAGCAGGCGACCTGAACGGCGCATTCATCCGAGCCGCCGCTCTCTTCCCTTCTCCCTTGCAAGGGGAGCGGGGAAGCGTCGATGTTCAACATATTGACCGTCAAAGCAGCCTGCCTGATCTCCGTTGCATTGTAGCATTGCGGCGGCAGGCCTTGTCGTGCACCAGCGATCCGGCGCAAGCTTCGTCACGAAACCAATGACGATCGCATCGCCCGCGCCACCGGCCTCGAATCCGGCCGGCTGGCTCAACAACCAGCCCTATTTGCTCCTGAGCCTGAGCTCGCTGTTCTGGGCCGGCAACATCGTGCTCGCGCGACATGTCGGCGCGCATGTGCCGCCGCTCACGCTGACCACGATCCGCTGGTTCGGCGTGTTCCTCATCCTGCTGCCGTTTGCGGGACCGCATCTGAGGCACGACTGGAAGGCGTTGCGCGCGCATCTGCCGCTGATGCTGTTCCTGTCGCTGGTCGGCTTCGCCTTCAACAACGCAATCTCGTTCTGGGCGCTGCAATATACCGAGGCGCTGAACGCGCTGCTGATCCAGTCGGCCGGACCCTTGTTCGTGGCACTATGGTCGCTGGTGCTGTTCGGCGTCCGCCTGACGGCCGCACAATTCGCCGGCATCGCAATCTCGCTGCTCGGCGTCCTCATCATCATCCTGCGCGGCGATCTCGCGGCGCTTGCCGGCATCAGCTTCAACCGGGGTGACGTCATGTTCGCCTCCTCGCTGGTGGCCTTCGGGCTCTATTCCGCCTTCATCCCGCGCCGGCCAAGAATCCATCAGCTCTCCTTCCTGTCGTTCACCACCTGCTGCGGGGCGATGATGCTGCTGCCGGCCGCAGTGTGGGAATTTTCAGCGGGCAACGTCTTGAAGCCGGATGCGACGACGCTGGCGACACTCGCCTACATCCTGATTTTCCCCTCGACTCTTGCCTATCTTTTCTTCAATCGCGGCGTGGCGCTGATCGGGCCGAATCGCGCCGCGCCGTTCTTTCATCTGGTGCCGGTGTTCGGCTCGGCGATGGCGATCCTCCTGCTTGGAGAACGGCTGCAGCTCTTTCATCTCGTCGGCTATGCGCTGGTGCTCGCCGGCGTCGTGATCGCGTCGCGGCAGGGCTCGGCGGTAAAGTGATTCAACGCTGCGGGCGCGCGGCCAGTTGTGACGCTCTCGTAGGGCGGGCGCCTTTTGCCCACCCAACGGATTCATCGCGGAAGTTACGCCGCCCGCACCTTGGCGAGGAAGCCGTCGACGGCGCTGCGCAGTGCGCCCGACTGGTTGTCGAGCTCGCGGGCATTCGACAGCACGTCGGAAGCTGCCGTACCCGTCGCCTCGGCCGCCGAGGTCACGCTGCCGATATGAGCATTGATCTCGCTGGAGCCGGCTGCGACCGACTGGATGTTGCGGGCGATCTCGCGCGTCGCCTCACCCTGCTGCTCGATCGACGCGGAGATGCCGGCCGTGATGTCGCTCATCTCGGCGATCGTCTGGGCAATGCCGGCGATCGCGGCAACCGCGTCGCTGGTCGAGGTCTGCATTGCCGCGACCTGGGCGGAGATTTCCTCAGTCGCCTTCGCGGTCTGGTTGGCGAGCGCCTTGACCTCGGAGGCGACGACAGCGAAGCCGCGGCCGGATTCACCGGCGCGCGCCGCTTCGATGGTGGCGTTGAGCGCCAGCAAATTGGTTTGCGCCGCGATCGAGTGGATCAGCTTGACCACCTCGCCGATCTTCTCGGCGCCGGACGACAGCACCTGCACCGTGGCGTTGGTACGCTCGGCATCGCTGACCGCCTTGCTTGCAACTTCCGTTGAGCGCGTCACCTGACGAGAGATCTCGTTGACCGAGCTCGACAGCTCCTCAGCGGCGGCCGCGACCGTGCCGACATTGCCGGACGCCTTTTGCGAGGCCGCGCCGACGGTGGCCGCACGCGCGCTGGCATCGCTCGCCGTCGCGGTCATCGACTGCGCCGTGGTCTGCATGCCGGCAGCAGCCGAGGAGACCGACCGCACGATGCCGTTGACGCTGCGCTCGAAGTCACTGGCGATGCCTTCCATCGCGCTGCGACGCTCCGCAGCGGCGCGCTCCTTGGCAACCGCCTCGGTCGTCTCGAGGTCACGGATACGAACGGCGTTGTCCTTGAAGATCTGCACGGTCGAGGCCATCGCACCGACCTCGTCGCCGCGGCCGACGCAGGGAATGTCGCCTTCGAGCTTGCCGTCGGCGAGCTCCTTCATGCGGGTGCTGAGCATGTTCAACGGCAGGCTGATGCTGCGGCCGAGCAGCCAGGCCACGCCGCCGGCGACGATGACGATGCCGAGCATGGACAGGCCGAGCAGCCAGTAGACCGGCCCCATCTTCTCATCGATATCCTCGAGATAGGCGCCCGTGCCGAGATACATGTCGAAGCCAGGGACCGCGACGGCATAGCCGAGCTTGCGGATCGGCTTCTCCTGACCGGGCTTCACATATTCATAGAACAGCAGGATGTCGCCATTGGTCTTCACGCCATCCATCAGCTCCTTCGACAGCTTGCGGCCGTTGGTCTCCACCTCCATGCGGTTCATGCCGATCTGCTTCGGATCGGGCGCGAGCTGCGTGATGCCGTCATAGGTCGTGCCGAAGAGATAGCCGGAGCCCTTGTCGTAGGTCATGGCGTTGCCGTAGCGGCGCAGCTCGGCCAGCGCGGCCTCCTTCGTCATCTCGCCGGCATTCACGCGCTTCATCAGGGTGGCTGCATAGTTGCGGGCCAAATCGACGATCGCCTTGGTCTGATCGATGCGCGCATCCACCATGCTGCGCTTCATCAGATATCCGGCAAGAACCCCGGAGATGCACAGCCCGAGCAGGGTGACGGCAACGAGAATGCCGAGCTTCGGGGCGATTTTCAGATTGCTCAACTTCACGGGGCGGCTCCGGCTACGAGGGATTACGGACACGCGAGTGCGTCGATCGAATTTGAATCAATTTTTAGTGTGGGACCCATTAGCAACTTGTTACGATGTCTCCGTAGAAGCCCGTAGAGGAACGCGAAAACCCGCAAGCGCCGCAGTCTGCGACAACCGTCGATTGTACGCATCAAGCTCGATTTCGCGTAAAAGACGCAAAGACCCGGCGCCCCAGGCCGGGTCAGACAACAAGAACCGACAAACCAAATCGGAGCAGGAAATGCCGAAATTCAGGGTGGTGACGCCGAAGGGCGCGAGCTTCACGGTGGCTGGAAGCGATTATTCATTCGAGCGCGAGGCGCTCGACCCGATCGACGCGGAGATCGTCGAGGCGCCGGCCAACGAGGCCGAGTTCATCGCCGCGGCCAGAACGGCTGACGCGATCTACGCCAAGGGCATCCCGATCACCAAGGCCATCATCGACGCGCTGGAAAACTGCAAGGCGATCACTCTCGGCTCCGTCGGCGTCGACAGCGTCGACGTGAAGGCGGCAACCGCCCGCGGCATTCCCGTGACCAACATCCCCGACACCTTCATCGAGGAGGTTGCCGACCACGCCATGATGCTGCTGCTTGCGGGCTTCCGCCGCCTGGTCGAGCAGGACCGGATGGTTCGCGAGGGGCGCTGGGCCGAGGGCCGGCCGGCACTTCTGAAGATTCCGCGGCTGATGGGACAGACGCTCGGCTTCATCTCCTTCGGCCGCGTGGCGCGCGCCGTCGCCAAGCGCGCCGCCCCCTTTGGCTTGCGGATGATGGCCTTTGATCCCTTCATTCAGGAAACGCTGATGTACGATCACGGCGTGATGCCGGCGACGCTGAACGAGGTGCTGTCGCAATCGGACTTCGTCTCGATGCACGCGCCGGCCCGGCCGGAGGTCCATCACATGCTGACCGAGAAGCATTTCCGCCAGATGAAGAAGGGTTCGATCTTCATCAACACCGGCCGCGGCGCCACCGTGGATGAGGAAAGCCTGATCAAGGCCTTGCAGGAAGGCTGGATCGCACATGCCGCGCTCGACGTGCTGGAGAAGGAACCGCCGTCGCACAACAATCCGCTGCTCGGCATGGAGAACGTCACCCTGACCGCGCACGTCGCCTCCGCTTCGGCACGGTTCGACGAAGCGCGCAAGCGGCGCGTGGGCTACGAATTGTCACTGGTGCTTCAGGGGATGTGGCCGGTAAGCTGCGTCAATCCGTCGGTGCTGCAAAACACTGCGCTGCGACGCTGGCAGCCCGTCAGCATGGATCGCGGTCCGAACAGCTAGGCCGGACAGGCGCCCTCGGATGAAATGGAGACGGTTCGCGTGAAAGAATAGACCAGATCGAAGACCCTTCACCGGCGATCAACGCCGGGAAGGGATAAAAGGGAGGAACTGATGAGGAACGACATCACCCGTCGTGATGCCTTGGCGCTGGGCCTTTCCGCGGCGGCGCTCGCCGCAACCAGCGCACCGGCGAATGCCCAATCTGCGATCAAGGCCGCCGACGTGCCGGCGCCCAAGCTGCCGATCGAAAAAGGCGCATCGCTAAGCATGCTGCGGCCCGTCCGCTTCGTCCAGGCCGACGAAGACGTGTTCCGCGCCAACGCCGCCAAATTCACCAAGGAGACCGGCGTCGAGGTCAAGGTCGATTTCGTCGGCTGGGAGGACATCAGCCAGCAGACCGCGGTCACCGCCAATTCCGGCGCCGGCCCCGACATCATCATCGGCTTCTCCGATGCGCCGCACATCTACATCGACAAGCTGATCGAGCTGACCGACGTGGCCGACTATGTCGGCAAGCGTTATGGCGGCTGGCTGCCGCTGGCGCTACGCTACGGCAAGAAAAACAAGAGCGACACCTGGATCGGACTGCCGTTCGGCGCCACCGCTGGTCCCCTGATCTATCGCAAATCGATCCTGCAATCGGTTGGCTTCGACAAGGTGCCGGAAGACCATGCCGGAATGCTCGACCTGTGCCAGAAGCTCCACAAGGCCGGCAAGCCCGCCGGCTTTGCGCTCGGCAACGCCAAGGGCGACGGCAACGGCTTCGCGAGCTGGGCGCTGTGGTCGCACAATGCGTCCCTGCTCGACGAAGATGGCAACGTCACCATCAACAGCAAGGAGACGATCGCCGCGCTGAACTGGGTCAAGCAGCTCTACCCGACCTTCATTGCCGGCACGACGTCGTGGAATGACGTCAGCAACAACCGTGCCTATTCCTCGGAGGAGATCTCGCTGACCGCCAACGGCGTCTCGCTGTATTTCTCGCTCAAGAACGATCCGGCGACCAGGGCGATCGCCGAGGACAGCGAGCATCAGTTGCTGCCGAAAGGCGTGGCCAAAGTCTCTCCGATGGCAGGCCTGACGCTGAACGCCATGGTGTTCAAGCACAGCCAGTACCCCAATGCCGCAAAAGCCTTCCTGCAATACATGCTCGAGAAGGACCAGTACGAGCCGTGGCTCAACGCCAACAGTGGCTACTGGGCACAACCGCTGGCGGCCTATGCCGAGGCTGCCGTGTGGTCGCAGGATCCCAAGGTGAAGATCTTCAAGAACACGATGAACAGCACTTATTACGACGGCTACAAGGGCCCGATCTCGACGGCGACCGGTGCCGTCAGCGCCGACTACGTGCTGGTTCAGATGTTCGCGTCCGTGGCGACCGGCGCTGCCACGCCGGAGGCCGCGGCCGCGGAAGCCGAGCAGCGCTGCAAGCGTTACTTCCGCCGGCAGAAGTAACGCCGAAAGAACGTCCGTCATTGCGAACGAAGCGAAGCAATCCGGAGCGTGTCCGCGGAGACAGTCTCGATTGCTTCGTCACATCGCTCCTCGCAATGACGGTGAGGTTACAGCCCAGAGCAGGACAACGCTCCAATGTCCGTGACCACGGTTTCCTCCCCCCTACTGGCTCACCGGCAGCCATCCTGGCTAATCCGCCTATTCGACTACAAGCCGCTCCTGATCGTGATGTGCCTCGCGCCCGCGATAGGACTGCTCGCCGTATTCCTGACCTATCCGCTCGGCCTCGGCATCTGGCTCGCCTTCACCGACACCACGATCGGCCGAAGCGGCGTCTTCGTGGGCCTTGAGAATTTCCAGTATCTGCTCACCGATCCCTTGTGGTGGAACGCGGTGTTCTACAGCGTGGTCTACACGGCCCTCGCGACGTTCGGAAAATTCGCGCTGGGCTTCTGGCTGGCGCTGCTTCTCAACAACCACTTCCCGTTCAAGAGCCTGCTGCGCGCGATCGTGCTGTTGCCCTGGATCGTACCGACGGTGCTCTCGGCGCTGGCGTTCTGGTGGATCTACGATCCGCAATTCTCGATCATCTCCTACCTGCTGGTCGACGTGCTGCATTGGCGCACCACCAACATCGACTTCCTCGGCACGCCCTGGCCGGCGCGCTTCTCGCTGATCGCCGCCAACATCTGGCGCGGCATTCCCTTCGTCGCGATCTCGCTGCTCGCGGGCCTCCAGACCATCTCGCCCTCGCTCTATGAGGCCGCGATGCTCGACGGCGCCAGCGGCTGGCAGCGCTTCCGCTACATCACCTTCCCGATGATGATGCCGATCCTCGCCATCGTCATGACCTTCTCGATCATCTTCACCTTCACCGACTTCCAGCTCGTTTACGCCATCACCCGCGGCGGTCCCGTGAACTCGACGCATCTGCTGGCGACGCTGGCCTTCCAGCGCGGCATTGCCGGGGGCGAGCTCGGCGAAGGTGCGGCGATCGCGGTCTCGATGATCCCGTTCCTGATCTTCGCGACGCTGTTTTCCTATTTTGGCCTCGCGCGGCGCAAATGGCAGCAGGGAGAGGCCAATGACTGACGCTGTCGCCCAACCGGCAGCCGTTGCGAACGCAGCGCCCGACACCATGGCCTGGGATTCCCGCGCGCGGCGGGTGATGATGATCTATCTGCCGCTCAGTTGCTTCGTGCTGATCCTGCTGTTTCCGTTCTACTGGATGGCGATCACCGCGTTCAAGCCGAACGCCGAGCTGTTGAACTACAAGGCACATAATCCGTTCTGGATCACCTCACCGACGCTGGTGCATATCAAGCACCTCCTGTTCGAGACGGCCTACCCGCGCTGGCTGAAGACGACGATGTTCGTTGCGATCGGCGCGACCACGCTGTCGCTGTTCGCGAGCACCCTGGCGGCCTATGCGATCGAACGCCTGCGCTTCCGTGGCAGCCCCTATGTCGGCCTCGGCATCTATCTCGCCTATCTGGTGCCGCCGTCGATCCTGTTCATTCCGCTCGCCACCGTGGTGGTTCAGTTCGGCCTGTTCGACAGCCCGCTGGCGCTGATCCTGGTCTATCCGACCTTCCTGGTGCCGTTCTGCACCTGGCTCCTGATCGGCTATTTCAAGTCGATCCCCTATGAGCTCGAGGAATGCGCGCTGGTCGACGGCGCCACGAGGCTACAGATCCTGCGACGGATCACGCTGCCGCTCGCGGTGCCCGGCCTGATCTCGGCCGGCATCTTTTGCTTCACGCTGTCCTGGAACGAGTTCATCTACGCGCTCGCCTTCATCCAGAGCGGCGCCAACAAGACGGTGCCGGTCGCGATCCTGACCGAGCTCGTCACCGGCGACGTCTATCAATGGGGCGCGCTGATGGCGGGATCGCTGCTCGGCTCCCTGCCGGTTGCGATCTTCTACTCGCTGTTCGTGGATTACTACGTGTCCTCGCTGACCGGCGCGGTGAAGGAGTAGCAGCTCTCTCCACCATCACGCCGTCAAGACGAAGTGAAGAGCGGCGGACCTGTCAGCCCGCCGGCACCATGACGATGCCCTTGTCCTTGGGCCAGCGCACGCGCCAGCCGAACTTGATCTCCTTCACTTCGCCGGGCTTGGCGTCGAAGGCCCATTCCATCACGCCGCGCTTGTCGCGCAGGTTGGTCGACGTGGGCGGCGTGGTCGCGGGCAGCATCTCGACCGCGATATCCTCGTTTTCGCTGACCGGAAGCTGGTCCTCGATCGAGATGCGGATTGGGAAATCGTGACCGTTGCGCACGGTGGTCCGGAACGAACGCGTATCGGTCTTTGAGGACGAGATCACGCCCGCCGTGCCTTCGTTCTGCCGGATCACCGAACGCTCGATCTTGATCTTGTCGTCGGCGCCGAAGCCGAGGCGGATCGCCTCGGTCCGCGCGGCAGTTGAGAACTTGCTGCGGCCGACGAACACGCCGTCGCGGAAGATCGCGACCTTGCCGGGCAAAAGGTTGGTGTCGTCGGAAAGCTTGAACGAGGCCTCGAGATAGGCGGTCGGATCCACCACCGGCGCGGCGCGGATGGCAAGGTCCGGCGTCACCGTCATGCTGGAGATGAGCAGGCTCTTGGCGCCTTCGTTGGCCCCTAGGCTGACGCGGCCTGCGATCTGATAGACCGCCTGGAAATCGCCGATCTCGGCGTTGGCTTGCTGCTCGTCGGCACGGTATCGCGGCTCCGGGGACTCCGCGTCCTTCTTCGCCAATACCTCCGGCACCGCCTCCCGCGTCATGGACGGCGCAGGCATCGCCGCGTCGGACCGCCCCCCCAATGCCAGCGGCTTCGGAAGCTGCGGATAGCGGACGACCAGCGAATTCAGCTCCGGCGCACTGCCGCCGCGGCTGACGCGAACGGTGGAGACGCCGAGGCTGACATTCGACCAGTCCTCGCCGGTCGACTGCGTGATTTCCGCGCGGCGCACCAGTTCGAGTTGAGGCTTGTGGTCCCTCGCGCCGGTGTCGAGGCGGGCGTCGTAGAGCGGCGCCCAGCGCGCATTGCGCACATTGTAGGTGACCCGCAGCGTCGCTTTCGTCGCGGCCGCGGATGCGATTTCGACCCGCACCTCCAGCTTGCTCGGCGGCTTGGCCGCGCGATCGGCTTCGAGCTGGGCGATCTGGCGATCGATTTCGCGCTGCTTTCGCATGGCATCGCGGATCGCGGTGTCGGCGGTGGCGATCTCCTCGGCCACCGCGGAAAAAGCCGTGCGCCACTCGGCGACCGGCCGGGCTTCGCCCTTCTCGCCGATGCCGGCAGGGGAGGCTTCGGCAAAGCGTTCGGCAAACTTGCGCCGAGCGCCCGCTGCTTCGATGTCGCCTTGCAAATCGGCGCGCTGGTCTTTCAGCGCCTCGATGCGCTTGTCGAGCTCCGGCAGATTGACCGGAGCTGCCACGCGCGGCGGGCGCGCGTCGATGGTGCCGATAGTGAGCTTTGCACCCCCCACGCCCTCGACCCGCAAGGAGGAGGTATCGAGGCCGAGCGGAAAATCCTTCGCGACCAGCGTCGAGTCGCCCGACGGCAAGTCCAACGTGATGACTCGCGTGACGCTGGCACCATCCGGATAGACCGTGACGGCGTCGATGGCCGACGTCGCATCCAGATCGGCCGCCCATGACGGCGGCGCGATCGCCACCGTGATCAGCACCAGGCTCGTCGTCGCCAGACTCCTCGCGATCGTTCGCATCAATTTCCCTCCTGCCAATGTCGCCGCATCGCCAGCCGGATGCGGCAAAAACGCCTCGCCATCGTGGTGAGACGCAGCAGGTAAGGAACCGGTTCGATTGAGGTTTCCGTGCGGCGGCAGCACGGCCGCCCCGTGGCCGCGGAACGCGTCATCTGGCCGCGTCAGCACGCAGCTCCGGTTCAGCCAAGGTTCACGCTTGCTTCACCCTTGGCCGTAGATCCGGCGAAGCATATCCGTGACGTTCCTCGCTCCAGCTTTTTTCAGGATGCTGGCGCGATAGCCTTCAACCGTTCGCGAGCTCAGCTGCATCAGCCGCGCGATCTCTTTATTGGTGCAGCCGGCCGCCAGATGTACCAGCACCTCGCTTTCGCGCTCCGTGAACGGCTCGCAACCAGCAAGCCAGCGCTGCCGGCTCGAGTCCGGCTGAGCGAATTCGTCGATGGCGGCATCGATCCGGCCGACGATCTCGTGGCTCTGGAACGGCTTCTCGATGAAATCGAACGCACCGCTCTTGATGGCATCGACCGCCATGGCGATGCTGCCATTGGCCGACGTCACCAGGACCGGCGCCATGCAATTTTCCTCGCGCAGCCGCTTCAGCACGTCGAGGCCGGATTGATCCGGCGCCTGCATCTCGAGCAGGACGCAGGCAGGCATGCGCACCTTCGCCTCCGACAAGAGAGAGTCGCCGTCGACAAAGCAGATGACCTCATAGGCCTTCTGCTCGAGCGCCATAGAAAGTTGTTCGCGGGAGGACGCGTCAGTATCGATGACGAATACCTCACCCTTGGAAAGCATGTTTCCCGGCATCATCCTGCTCAGCAATGTCTTGGTCAAATGGGCCGAGACGGCGTCGGGGCTCCATCGCCCGGCCGCGCCGTCGTGAACCGGCATCCGCGCCGGTGCTTCGGTTTTCGATATGTATGTCCAGCCCGGTTCCGGGATTTGACGGATCGGGACAGAAATTTTACATTTCGGGACAACTGCGGGAATGGCTGGCAGGACGGTTCGCATGACCGATCTCATTCGCAGCGCAGGCCTTACCTACTATCCGGAGGTCGCCCGGTCGGTCGGGCTCGACCCCAAGCAGATGATGCGCAAGGTCAGGCTTCCGCTGGCCTGTCTCGAAAGGCCCGACGTTCGCATCGCCGTTGCCGGTCTTCGCCGCCTGCTCGAAACATCGGCAGAAGCGTCCGGTGCCGAAGATTTCGGCTTGCGCCTCGCCGAGCTCGGCGGCCTGACCAATCTCGGCCCGGTCGGACTGATCGTTCGTGAGCAGGCCACCATTGGCGATGCGATCGAGGCGCTGTCGCGTTTCATCCATATCCATCACGAGGGCATGCGGCTCGACGTCACACGCGACAAGAAGGTCGTGACCATCACGATGCATCTGCGCGGGCGGCGTCCGCGTGCGCCGCGACAGTCCATCGACATGGCGCTCGGCAGCGTCCACCGCATCATTCAGTCGCTGTTCGGCAGCGACTGGCGGCCGCTGGAGGTTCACCTTCACTATCCCCCGCCACGCGACCGCAAGCGCTATCGCGAGTTCTTCGGCTGCCCGGTGACCTTCAATGCCGCGACCGACGCGCTTCTGCTGTCAGCCCACGACATGGACCGTCGGATTCCAAGCGCACATCCCCTTGTCGCAAGCTATTTGCGCAAGCGCATCGAGGCGCTCGATACACGGCCTGCAAGCTGGGACGAGAAGGTCGACGAAGTCGTGCGCTCGCTGCTGTCGAGCGGCGAATGCACGGTCGAGCGCGTGGCCGAGCATCTGGCGTGCACTCGCCGTACCATCCATCGGCGCCTTGCCGAATGTGGCACCACTTTTTCCGAGATCCTCGACGCGCAGCGCGCCGATCTCATCACCCAACTGATCGAAGAACCCGGCCGGCCCCTTTCGGCGATCGCCGAGCAGCTCGGCTTCTCCGCGCAAAGCGCCATGGCGCGCTGGTTCCGTCATCGCTTCGGCTGCACCATCACCGACTGGCGCAAGGGCGTGCGGCCGGCGACGCATGAAAAAGGCACGGCGCCCGGCAGCGCCACGCCTTCGTCGTCGCGTGCCGCGGTGTCTGCTTAGCTAAAGCACGATGAGATTAGGGTGAATCGTCATCGCGCTTTAGGTTATTGTTTGAGCATGGTCTTTTCGGAAAACCGCTCCACGCTTTTCCGGATCATGCTCTAGTAGATCTCGAACAGGCCGGCGCCGCCCTGGCCGCCGCCGATGCACATCGTCACCACGCCCCACTTCGCCTTGCGGCGATGGCCTTCCTGCAAGAGGTGACCCGTGAGACGCGCGCCGGTCATGCCGAAGGGATGGCCGATCGCGATCGAGCCGCCGTTGACGTTGTACTTGGCGGGGTCGATGCCGAGCTTGTCGCGGCAGTACAGGCACTGGCTGGCAAAGGCTTCGTTGAGTTCCCAGAGATCGATGTCGTCGATCTTCAGGCCGGTGCGCTTCAAGAGCTTCGGAATGGCGAAGACCGGGCCGATGCCCATCTCGTCCGGCTCGCAGCCGGCGGTCGCCCAGGCCACGAAACGGCCGAGCGGCTGAAGCCCGCGCTTTTCCGCATCCTTGGCTTCCATCAGCACGACGGCGGCTGCGCCATCCGAAAGCTGGCTGGCGTTGCCGGCGGTGACGAACTTGCCGGGGCCCTTGACCGGTTCGAGCTTGGCAAGGCCTTCCATCGTGGTCTCCGGCCGGTTGCACTCGTCGCGATCGACGACGTAATCGACGATCGACTCGGCCTTGGTCTGCTTGTCGACCACCTTCATCCTCGTCTTCATCGGGACGATCTCGTCCTTGAACTTGTTCGCCTGCTGGGCGGCTGCCATGCGGCGCTGCGATTCCAGCGAGAACTCGTCCTGATATTCGCGGCTGAGCCTGTAGCGCTCGGCGACGATGTCGGCGGTGTCGATCATCGCCATGAAGATGTCAGGCGCGACCTTCAGGAGTTCCGGATCAATCGATTCCTTCGGCGAGCCGCCGCCCGGAATCGAGATGCTCTCGACGCCGCCGGCGACGATGCAATCGGCACCATCGGAGCGGATCGAGTTGGCGGCCATCGCGATGGTCTGGAGCCCCGAGGAGCAGAAACGGTTCACCGAGACGCCGGCGGTCGTCGTCGGCAAACCGGCGAGAAGCGCAGACTGACGGCCGATGTTCGGCGCACCGTGCGCGCAATTGCCGAGATAGCAATCCTCGACATAGTCCTTCTCGACGCCGGCGCGATCGACCGCGTGGTGGATGGCGTGGGCCGCGAGAGACATCGGCGGAGTGATGTTGAACCCGCCGCGAGCGGACTTCGCCAGCCCCGTACGCGCATAGGAAACGATGACGGCTTCGCGCATTGTTTTCTCCCTGTTCCGACGACCTGAAATGCTCGTTGTTGCGACATTGGTACACAAACTTGGCCATCGCAGGGAAGATAAAGGACGGCGTGCGGCAAAGAAAAACGCCGCCTCCGGAGACGGAGGCGGCGTTTGTTCCGCGGATCGGAATATCTACGTCGTCAGAACGTCAGCGCCTTGACCTGCTTGACCTGCGGCAGCGCCTGCACCTTGGCGAGCAGATCCGCCGGCACCGCACCGTCGACCTCGACGAGCGCGATGGCATCGCCGCCCTGCTCGACACGCCCGAGATGGAAGGTCGCGATGTTGATCTTGGCATCGCCCAACAGACTTGCGAACTTGCCGATGAAGCCCGGCTTGTCCTCGTTGGTGACGTAGATCATCGACTTGCCGAATTCGGCATCGACGCGGATACCCTTGATATCGACCAGCCGGGGCTTGCCGTCGTGATAGACGGTGCCCGAGACCGAGCGCTCCTGTCGCTCCGTCGCGACCGCCACCGTGATCAGGCTTTCATAGTCGCTCTGCGCGGCGCGCGTCACTTCGTCCACCACCATGCCGCGCTCCTTGGCGACGACAGGGGCGGACACCACGTTGACCTCGCCCAGCATCGGCCGCAGCAGGCCGGACAGCACGGCGGAGGTCAGCGCCTTGATCTTCATCTCGGCGACATGGCCCTCATAGGTGATAGTGACCTTCGAGATGCCGGTCTCGGTGAGCTGGCCGGCGAACGACCCGAGCTTCTCGGCGAGCGCGATGAAGGGCTTCAGCTTCGGCGCTTCTTCGGCGGTGATCGAGGGGAAGTTGATGGCGTTGGAGATCGCACCGGACAACAGATAGTCCGACATCTGCTCTGCGACCTGAAGCGCGACGTTCTCCTGTGCCTCGGTGGTGGAGGCGCCGAGATGCGGCGTGCAGATCACGTTGGGATGGCCGAACAGCACGTTCGAGGTCGCGGGCTCCTCGATAAAGACGTCGAAGGCAGCGCCGGCAATGTGCTTGGCATTCAGCGCATCGACCACCGCCTGCTCGTCGACCAGGCCGCCGCGGGCGCAGTTGATCAGGCGTACGCCTTTCTTCATCTTGGCGATCGCGGCCGCATCGATGATGTTCTTGGTCTTCTCGGTGAGCGGGGTGTGCAGGGTGATGAAGTCGGCGCGCTTGAGCAAGTCATCGAGGTCGACCTTCTCGACGCCGATGTCCTTGGCGCGCTCCGGCGACAGGAAGGGATCGAAGGCGACGACCTTCATGCGCAGGCCGAGCGCGCGGTCGCAGACGATCGAGCCGATATTGCCGCAGCCGATGACGCCCAGCACCTTGCCGGTGATCTCGACGCCCATGAAGCGGTTCTTCTCCCACTTGCCGGACTGGGTGGAGGCATCGGCCTGCGGAATTTCGCGCGCCAGTGCCAGCATCAGGGTGATCGCATGCTCGGCGGTCGTGATGGAATTGCCGAACGGCGTGTTCATCACGATGATGCCCTTGGCAGTGGCCGCCGGGATCTCGACGTTGTCGACGCCGATGCCGGCGCGGCCGATCACCTTCAGGTTGGTCGCCTTCTCGATGATCTTGGCGGTCGCCTTCGTCGCCGAACGAATGGCCAGGCCGTCGTAGTTGCCGATGATCTCGGCCAGCTTGTCCTTGTCCTTGCCGAGATTGGGCTGGAAGTCGACCTCGACGCCGCGGTCCTTGAAGATCTGCACGGCGGCGGGCGAGAGCGCGTCGGAAATGAGAACTTTCGGTTTGGTCATGGGAATGATCCGTGGTGCGAGCTGCATTTACGGAGCGTCGCCCGCGGGCTCGACCCGCGGGTCCATCTTTCTTGATTGATGGATGGCCGGGTCAAAGCCCGGCCATGACGAGAATGAGTTAAAGAAAGCTCACGCCGCCTTCGGCAGCGCGGCCTTGGTCTCGGCAAAGGCCCAGTCGATCCACTGGGTCAGGAGTTCGACGTCCTTGGCTTCCACCGTGGCGCCGCACCAGATGCGCAGACCGACGGGCGCATCGCGATAATACGCGAAGTCGAAGCCCGCATTTTCCTTCTCGACCAAGGCGACGAGCTTCTTGCAGAACTCGGCCTGCGCGTCGGACGAGAGCGAGGTGATCGCGGGATCGGTGAACTTCAGGCAGACCGACGTGTTGGAACGGATCGCCGCGTCCTTCGCCAGGAAGTCGATCCAGGGCGTCCTCGCCTTCCAGTCGGCGAGCACCTTGGTGTTGGCGTCGGCCCGCGCGATCAGCGCCTTGAGGCCGCCGATCGACTTCGCCCAGTTCAGCGCGTCGAGATAGTCCTCCACGCAGAGCATCGACGGCGTGTTGATGGTCTCGCCGACGAAAATGCCTTCGTTGATCTTGCCACCCTTGGTCATGCGGAAAATCTTCGGCAACGGCCAGGCCGGCTTGTAGGTCTCGAGACGTTCCACCGCGCGGGGCGAGAGGATCAGCATGCCGTGTGCGGCCTCGCCGCCCAGCGCCTTCTGCCAGGAGAAGGTGACGACGTCGAGCTTGGGCCAATCGAGAGCTTGCGCGAACGCGGCCGAGGTGGCGTCGCAAATGGTCAGGCCTTCGCGGGTCGCGCTGATCCAGTCGGCGTTCGGCACGCGCACGCCGGAGGTGGTGCCGTTCCAGGTGAAGACGACGTCGCTGTTCTGATCGACCTTCGAAAGATCCGGGATTTCACCGTAAGCCGCGTTGAGCTTGGTGACATCCTTGAGCTTCAGTTCCTTGACGATGTCGCTGACCCAGCCCTCGCCGAAGGATTCCCAGGCGAGCGTGGTGACGGGGCGTGCGCCAAGCAGCGACCACAGCGCCATCTCGACCGCGCCGGTGTCGGAGGCCGGAACGATGCCGATGCGATAATCGGCCGGCACCTCGAGCACTTCGCGCGTCAGATCGATCGCGAGCTTGAGCTTGGTCTTGCCGATCTTCGCACGATGCGAACGGCCGAGAGCTGCGTCCTTGAGATTTTGGGCGGTCCAGCCGGGGCGCTTGGCACAGGGGCCGGAGGAGAAATGCGGCACGTGAGGCCGCGAAGCGGGCTTCGCTGCAGTCATGATCTACCCTTCCAGATAGTAAGCCTCCCGTTGGGGGGAGGTGTCCCGCGGCGGCTAATACGGGAAACGGGCAGAATCGTCAAGGAAGTTTGGGCGTCTCACGGTGGAGTGATGCCGTTTCCGCAGTCTTGTCAGGAGCTTCCGCGGCATTCAGCAAGCCCGTCGCCTCGCTGATCAGCTGCGCAGCTCGGCGCCGGCTGGCGACCTTCAAAATGCGCTTGTCATCGGCCTGCACAACGTAGTCGTTGCCGACCTTGATCAACGAATAGCTTGTCATTGAAATCCCCGAACCGACCGAGCCCGGTGTGCAGACGCAACCTAGCACCGATCGTTCCCAGGCGAACATGAACGAACGTCCGGTAGTTTATCAGCCCTTAACCGGAACGCATGCGCAGGCGGATTTGGCAGGCGATGCAACGGCCGCGCGGAAGGTGCGTCAAAAGCGGACAGTCATGCCGACATGGCTCGCGGTGAAGCCGAGCCGCTTGTAGAAGCGCTGCGCATCGACGCGGCTCTGGTGCGTCAGCAGCTCGACCAGGTTGCAACCCTTCGCGCGAGCTTCCGCGACGGCCCATTGTACGAGCTGCTCGCCGATGCCGCGGCTGCGGCAGTCGGAGGCAACGCGCACGTCCTCCAGAAGACCGCGCGAACCGCCTTGCGAGCTGAGGCCCGGCAGGATGGCGAGTTGCAGGCAGCCGACCACCCTGCCCGCGCCGTCGACCGCGACCACGAGCGTCAGGCCGGGATTTTTGTCGACCGCATCGAACGCTCTGAAATAGGACTCCGGCAACGGCTGCTCCAGGCGCTCGCGCGCACGGCCGAGATGATCGTCGGCAAGCATCGCCACGATCGCGGCCACGTCCTCACGCCGAGCGCGGCGGACCGAGATGATATCGGCAGTCATGACGGGCTCCGAGCTCAGCGCGCCGGCGGAAGACCAAGATAGCGCTCAGTCTCCGCAATCCACCGGCGGATCGCAACATGGCGGCCGAGATCAAATCCGCCCTCATGGGCGAGACGAGTATAGGCCAGCAGCGAGACGTCGGCGAGCGAGGTCGCCTCGCCGACGAAGCAGCGGCTGGTGGCGAGATGCTGCTCCATGCGGTCAAGCGCCGCATACCCGCGCTTGACCTTTTCCGGGTCGAGCTCGGAGACGCCCTTGCCGAGATAGACCATGAGGAAACGGCACACCGCGACATAGGGCTCGTGGCTGTACTGTTCCCAGAACAGCCATTCGTCCATCTTGGCCGCGGCAAAGGTATCGCGCGGAATGAGGTCGCTGTCGCGGGCGAGATAGCGGATGATCGCATTGGACTGCGCCAGCGTGCGGCCGTCGTCGAACGCGATGGTCGGCACCTGACCGGCGCCGTTCATCTTCAGGAACTGCGGCGTGCGCGTTTCGCCCTTGCGCGTGTCGATCTCGATCCACTGATAAGGCAGCTTGAGCCTGTCGCAGACCCACTTCACCTTCAGGCAATTGCCGGAATTCGTATCGCCGTAGATCTTCATCGCCGCTGCTCCCTTCGCAGCGACAAAAGCATCAGGGCGGCGCGGTCCTGTCAACCGGCGCCATGCACTGCGTTCAGAACTTGTAACCGAGACCGGCGCGGACGGTGTTGATGCTGGTGTCGACCTGGCTGGTAAAGCGGATGTATTCCCACTCGGCGCGCATGAAGAGACCGCCCATCAGGTTGACGTCCACGCCAAGACCGCCCGTGTACCCGTAGATCAGGTGGTTGTGCACGGCGTCCGTCGCAGACAGCGGCATGAGCGTGGTGAACGGCCCCGTCTGTGCCGAGGCGATCGCGTCATTGACGGTGACCGAACGCGTGATGTCGGCGTTGCCGAGCGCGAAGCCGCCAAACATGTAGGGCAGGAAGCATCCCCAGGCATAGGCGGCGCGGCCGCGGAATGTTGCCATGTCCTTGATCTTGATCGAGGCCGACGACGTCACGGCGACGTCGTGGAAGTTGCCGTCCGATAACGCGCCGCCGCTGACGAGCTCCTTGAACGCGTTGGACGAGCCGCCGAACGAACCGTGCAGATAGCTGACCTCAAGACCCAGAACGACGTCGTCCCACTGCCCGTTGTATCCGAAGAAGGCCCCGTAGCCGCCGGCGCGACTCGAGTTCTTGCCGAGCCCGAGATTCCAGTTGGCGACGTCCATCTCCTGGATGACGTTGTGGTCGAGGAGGGCGGCGAGCATCGTGGCGTTCGAGCCGCTGAAGTTCTCGTCTGAGCTGCCGTAGCCGCCCTGGCCGCCGATGTAGAAGCCCTGCCAGTTGACGCTGGTTCTGCTCAGACCCTCGGTCAGGCTGCCGCGCAGGATCGGAAGATCCGGCATATCGGCCGCCTGCGCGGCGGACACCACGCCCCACATCGCCGCCGCCCACAAAAGCCTACGCATCGCAACGCTCCATTGAACTTGTCGCGAATGATGATGGCTCGTTAACCTTAACCAATGGTTGCGTTGCGTGATTTCGGCACGATCGCGCCATGAATTTTACGCAAAGCAAAACGGCGCGGGATGATCCCGCGCCGTTAAGACCTCTTAACCGAGTGGAGCTGCGATCAGCCCTTGGTGACCAGCGGCGGCGGCGCATAGACCGGCGGGCTGTCGAGATTCCAGCGCACGCCGAGCTTGAGGTCGTGCGAGGTGATGTCCTTGAACTGGAACGGCGCGTGCGTGGTGTTGGTCACGCCGTCAAACGAGTAGCTCGCACCGGTGATGCCACTGCCCATGTCGACGTAGCTGTAGGCCAGTTCGAGGGTGAGGCTCGGGTTGACCTTGTAGGCGAGACCGGCGTGCGCGGCCCAGGCGAAATTCCACTTCGAGGCGGCGCCGGCATAATTCAGGCTGCGGCTCTGGACCAGCCCGTTCGTGCTGTCACCGGAGTCGATGAAGTCGCCGACGGTAACGCGCGCCGTACCGACACCTGCACCGATGAACGGCGTGATGCACCACCAGGTGCCGAGATCGACGTAGGCGTTGGCCAGGAAGAGCAGTTCCGACTTGGTTGCGGTGTAGCTGTTGGTGCCTGCAAAACCGGCGGCCGGGCCCACACCGGTCACGACATCGAGGCCGTTGAACGTCGTCTTGCCGCGATACTGGCCGGTGATGTCGGCGCGGAACCAGCTGTTGAAGCGATAGCCGGCGCCGAGGTCGAAGATGCCACCGCTGCTGAAGCTGCCAGTCTGCGCAACGTTCACGTTGTTGTAGGCGGCCGCGTTGGTGTCGAGCACCCGATCAACGCGCTGGTTGCTGAAGCCGACGTCGCCGCGCAGATACCAGCCGCCAAAATCGGCGGGCGGAGCCGGGGGTGCGTACATCGGGGGCGGCGCAATCGGCATATCGGCGGCAAACGCCATCGACGAGATCAAAGTTGCCGCACCCGCGGCAAGAAGAGACTTAACGCTACGCATTGGCTTCGTCCTTTTGGCCGGTGAGGCAAAAAACGGACGCCCCACTTTCTGGAAACTCACGGGCGGACGATGGCACGAAATGCTTAAGCGCCACTTAACCCTAATTTTTAAGGTTGATTTTTTCTCACCATGCACGCGCCTGCAGTGGAAGCGTTGCAAAAATGCGGCGCCTGCGCGCCTCAATTGCTAACGATCCATGAAGATGCGACGCAACGAAAGCGAACGCGTCAACGCGCGTGCTGCGGCAATTTTGGCAGGAACACGGCCAGCAGACCGATCGCCGGCAGATAGGCGCAGACCTGATAGACGAACTCGATCGAGGTGTGATCGGCGAGCTTGCCGAGCACCGCGGCGCCCAGCCCTCCGATGCCGAAGGCGACGCCGAAGAACACGCCGGAAATCATGCCGAACCGATGCGGCACCAGTTCTTGCGCGAACACGATGATGGAGGATGTCGTCGAGGAGATGATCAGCCCGATGAACACGGTGAGGACGGCGCTCGCATAAAGCCCGGCATAGGGCAGCGCCAGCGTGAACGGCAGCGCGCCGACGATCGAGATCCAGATCACGATCTTTCGGCCGAAACGATCACCCAGCGGTCCGCCGAGAAACGCGCCGACCGCGTTCGCCGCAAGGAAGATGAAGAGATAGATCTGGGCGGCCTGCGTCGACACGCCGAAGCGGTCGATCAGGTAAAAGATGTAGTAGCTCGACAGGCTCGAGACATAGAGCTGCTTGGAGAACAGCAGCGCCACCAGCACCAGAAGCGCGACCGCGACACGCCGCGAGCTCGGCCCGTCCGGATGCGCATGGATCGGCTTCTCCTTCTTCGTCGTGATCTGCGGCGCGTACCAGCGGCCGATGCGCCAGAGGATGACAATCGCGAGAAATGCGATCGAGGAGAACCAGGCGATGCTGCCCTGGCCGAACGGCACCACGATCAGCGCCGCCAGCACCGGGCCCATCGACGTGCCGAAGCTGCCGCCGAGCTGAAAAACCGATTGCGCAAAGCCGTAGCGGCCGCCCGAGGCGAGCCGCGCGATGCGCGCCGACTCCGGGTGAAAAACTGCCGAGCCAAGGCCTACCAGCGCGGCCGCAACCAGGATGATGAGATATTGATGCGCGGCGCTGAGCAGCAGCAGGCCGAAGAAGGTCGAGGCCATGCCGACCGACAGCGAGTAGGGCTGCGCCTTCTTGTCCGTGTAGAGCCCGACCACCGGCTGGAGCAGCGAGGCCGTGAACTGGAAGGCCAGTGTGATCATGCCGATCTGCGTGAAGTCGAGCGCGTAGGTGTCCTTCAGGATCGGATAGACCGACGCGATCAACGACTGCATGGTGTCGTTGAGGAAATGCGAGAAGCTGATGCCGGCGAGCACGACATAGGCCGGCCCCGCGCTCGTGATCTTCGCGACGGGCGCGACATCGGTCACGACGACCGGTTCGGTCAACGTTTCATCGGAGACGACGACAGGCTTGTTCAATACCGCAACCCCTGCGCGGCAGATTGCCGCGATCTCACAGGTACGATGCTAACGGCGGCCGAACCACCGCCAATCGCCCATGGCTGGGATGCGTGGGTTTGACTCTGTCCGCGAGTCCGGAATCGTAGGGTGAGCAAGGGCGCACTTGCGCCGTGCCCACCATCTATCCTCGAATGAAATGAAGCGGTGGGCACGCTTCGCTTTGCCCACCCTAAGATACTTGCGCGCCACCTTCTCCCACAAGGGGAGGAGGAAGGGAGCTGCGCCTAGGCTGCCGCCTGTCCGAGTGCGGAGACGATCGTGTCGACGACTTCCTCGACCAGGATGCGATCCTCGCCCTCGCCCATCACGCGGATCACCGGCTCGGTGCCGGAGGAGCGGATCAGGAGCCGGCCGTGGCCGTTGAGACGCTTCTCGCCGTCCGAGATCGCCGACTTCACGTCGCTATCGTCGAGCGGCTTACCGTTCTTGTAGCGCACGTTCTTCAGGATCTGCGGCAGCGGATCGAAGCGATGGCAGACCTCGGAGACCGGACGGCGCAGCTTCTGCACCACAGCCAGCACCTGCAATGCGGCCACGAAGCCGTCGCCGGTGGTGGCGTAGTCGGACAGGATGATGTGGCCGGACTGCTCGCCGCCAAGATTGTAGCCGCCGCTCAGCATCTGCTCGAGCACGTAGCGGTCGCCGACCGGCGTGCGCACGAGATCGAGCCCCTGCCCTTTCAGGAAACGTTCGAGCCCGAGATTGGACATCACGGTCGCGACGATGCCGGGCCGCGCCAGCCGTCCGTCTTCCTTCCAGCTCTGGGCGATCACCGCGAGCAGCTGATCGCCGTCGACGATGTGGCCGCGCTCGTCGACCAGGATGACACGGTCGGCATCACCGTCGAGCGCGATGCCGATGTCGGCGCGCATCTCGCGCACCTTCTTCGACAGCGCTTCCGGCGAGGTCGAGCCGCATTCCTTGTTGATGTTGAAGCCGTCGGGCTCGACGCCGATCGGCACGACGTCGGCGCCCAGCTCCCACAGCGCTTCCGGCACTACCTTGTAGGCGGCGCCATTGGCGCAATCGACCACGACGCGCAGCCCGTCGAGCGACAGATCGCGCGGCAACGTGCGCTTGGCGAATTCGATGTAGCGGTCATGCACGCCGTCGATGCGGCGGGCTCGGCCCAGGCTCGCACTTTGAGCGAGCTTCTTGTCGAGCGATTCGTCGAGCAGCTGCTCGATCTGCCTCTCGACGTCGTCGGACAGCTTGAAGCCCTGCGGGCCGAACAGCTTGATGCCGTTGTCCTCGAACAGGTTGTGCGAGGCCGAGATCATGACGCCGAGATCGGCGCGCATCGACTTGGTCAGCATCGCCACCGCCGGCGTCGGCATCGGGCCGACGAGCAGCACGTCCATGCCGACGGAAGTGAAGCCCGCGACCATCGCATATTCGATCATGTAGCCGGACAGGCGCGTGTCCTTGCCGATCACGACCCGGTGACGATGGTCACCGCGCTGAAATGCAAGGCCGGCGGCCTGGCCGACCTTGAGCGCGAGCTCCGGTGTGATCAGTCCGTTGGCGCGACCTCGAATCCCGTCGGTCCCAAAATATTTGCGGCTCATATGAGTCCCCCACGCGGCAACCAGGATTCCCCAATACAACTACCGGATGCCTCGCACGGCTCCGCCATTCCTGATTTCGCTGGCGTTCTTATAATGCCATCACAGCTAAAATGGCTTCAAGAAATATAATGAATCGTTACGGAACCCGGTCCGCCGCCAGCCCAATAACCTGTTGTTAACACAGGAACTCTTGCCAGAGCGGTCCCGAGGGCTGGAACCCGCCCTTAATTTGAACGCTTCACGTGCTGGTCGCCGCGAGTCGGGGCAGGCTGGGTGACGTTGACGGGATCGGAGGCAGGAAAGGTCTCCTCCAATCCTTCCTCGAGCGCCTCATCGAGGCGATGCTTCTCGTCGGCAGCAGTGGATTTCGGAGCGGGTTGCGGTCTGGTCATGACGGCCTCTTCGCAAACAATTTGGCTGTGCACCCATCCATGCTAGATGACCCCTAAATCCGTCAACGCAAGGACGGGTCGGGGAACGTCATGAAGCATATCACCTGCATCGAAGACCTCCGTGCGCTGCACAAGCGGCGCGTGCCGAAAGCGTTCTTCGACTATTGCGACCGCGGCTCCTATGCCGAGGAGACGCTGCGCGCCAATCGCGACGATCTTCAGCAGATCAAGTTTCGTCAGCGCATCCTGGTCGACGTCTCCAAGCGCGACACCTCGACCACGATCCTCGGCGAGCCCTCGACCATGCCGCTGGTCCTCGCGCCGGTCGGCCTGCTCGGCATGCAGCACGGCGACGGCGAGATCCACGCCTGCCGCGCAGCGCAAGCTGCAGGCATCCCGTTCACGCAGTCGACGATGTCGATCTGCTCGATCGAAGACATCGCCGCCAATGTCGAGAAGCCGTTCTGGTTCCAGCTCTACGTGATGAAGGATCGCGGCTTCATCAAGGACCTGATCCAGCGCGCGATCGCCGCCAAGTGCAGCGCCCTGGTGCTCACCGTCGATCTCCAGGTGATCGGCCAGCGACATGCCGACATCAAGAACGGCATGACGGTGCCGCCCGAGTGGTCGCTGTCGAAGCTCATCGATTTCGCGACCAAGCCGACCTGGGTCTCCGGCGTGCTACGCGGCAAGCGCCGCACCTTCGGCAACATCGCCGGCCACGTGAAGAACACCGAGGATCTCAATCGTCTGGCGGAATGGACCGCTTCGCAGTTCGACACATCGTTGAACTGGAAGGACGTCGAGTGGGTCCGCAGCATCTGGCCGGGCAAGCTCATCATCAAGGGCATCCTCGACGTCGAGGATGCCGAGGAGGCAGCGAAGACCGGCGCGCAAGCCCTCGTCGTCTCCAACCATGGCGGCCGGCAGCTCGACGGCGCGCCGTCGTCGATCGAGGTGCTGCCCGAGATCGCGGATACGGTCGGCGACAAGATGGAGATCATGTTCGACGGCGGCATCCGCTCCGGCCAGGACGTGATGCGCGCGCTCGCGCTCGGCGCAAAATCCTGCATGATCGGTCGCGCTTATGCCTATGGGCTTGGCGCCGGCGGCCAGGCCGGCGTCGCCAAGGCGATCGACATCATCCAGAAGGAGCTGCTGACGACCATGGGTCTGTGCGGCGTCAACAGCGTGAACGAGATCGACGATCACATCATCGCGGTTTAGAGCACGATCCGGAAAAGTGTGAAGCGGTTTTGCCTCGCGACAAACGCGGATGCGTTTGCGCGGAGATCGTGCTCAAACAAGAACCTAAAGCGCGATGACGATTCATCCTCATCTCATCGCGCCTTAGGACGACCGGCGCGCGACGTACCGCGTCCTACCACCAGCCCTGTTGCGGCTGCCAGTACTGGCCGCCGCCGCGCCGGCGCAGATTGCCGGGCTGCGGATTGGGATTGCGCTGGAAGAAGAAGCCGAAGCCATTGTCGTCCCAGCCGTCCTGGCTCGCGATAACATCCGGGGCCGTGGGCCGGCGCGTGATGAAGCCGCCCTGGGGCTGGTTGTTCAGCACCGCGACGAACTCGGTGCGATAGTTGGTCTCGCTGCTCAGCGGCTCGTCCGAGATGATGATCGAGGATCGCGGCACTGCGGTCGGCGCGATACGGTCGAGCACGTCCTGCGGAATGGTGATGCGGTCGAGCGCATCCTTGGCGTCATCGCCGCTGTCGATCGTGACCACGCTCCAGCGCAAGCCTGAATCGCTCTTCGCCATTGCCGTGAAAATATGAGTGCCGAGCGGCCTGTCGGGATTGCGGATCGAAATGGGAACCTCGATGCTCGTATCGAACACCTCGCCGCCGCCGTCCGGCGCCGGCTTATGGGTATTGCGCCGCACGTAGAGTTTTTGCGTCGATCGGCTGATGTAGACCGAGACCGGTTCGAGCGCGAGCTTCGCCTCGGTCGCTGCCTTGACGGCGTCGGCCTTCCTGGTCGCCGCCGCCTTGGCGGCATCCTTGGCGGCAGCAGCGGCGTCGCGCTTCGGCTGCGCATTCGCCTTGGCTGTGTCGAGCTGCGTTGCTGCGTCCGCAGCCTTGGTGGCGGCTTTCTGCTTCACCTCCTCGGCCCGAGCTTTGGCCTGATCCGTCTTTGCAGCGGCGAGCACCTTGTCGGCGTAAGCGAGCTCCGCGTCGGCGCTCTTCTTCTGCCGTTCCAAATTGCGCAGCGTTACCGGGAGCGAAGCGGCCTCGCGTGCCGTCGTCGCGGCGGCTTTCTTCGTCTCGTCGGCTGCCCTGATGGCCTCCTCCGCCTCGCGGGACAGCTTGTCGGCTCGCGCCGGGACCGCCGCAATAGCCTCCTGCCTGGGCACGAACAGCGCCGGATGAGAGAAATCGACCGGTGCGGCGTCGTTCGGCGAGATGATCACCCGCATCCCGATATTCGTCTTGTCGAACAGATTTTCCGCGAAGCCGTAGGGCATCCGCACGCAGCCATGCGAGGCCGCATAGCCGGGCAGCGGACCGCCATGCAGCGCGATGCCGTTCCAGGTGATGCGCTGCATGTTCGGCATCCAGGCATCGTCATACATGGTCGAGTGATGATCCTTGTCCTTCTCGATCACCGCGAAGACGCCGGCCGGCGTCTCGCGTCCCGTCGTTCCGGTCGACACCGGCGCGCGCAGGATCCAGCCATCGGCGTCGTAGAAAGTGACCTGCTGGCTCCTGATCGACACGATCGCCATGATCGGCTCGCCCGCCGCGCGCGGCGCAACCGCCTCGACTGCAGGCCGCGCCTGCTTCGCCGCGTCGGCGTCGGCGGTCAGCGCCATCAGGGCGGCCATCGCCGCAATCGTTACGAGGCCGGCAGGCCGCCAACGCCGCATCGCCAGAGTGGATTGCGCCGTCGTCGATCGATTTGCCATGCCGTACCCCGGTTGAAATAGTCGTCTGCGCTCAGCGTCGACTAAAGGTCAGATTGCGATCTTTGGATTAAATAACTGTCGCCATCGCAATTGGCTCCCGAGCATTATCGGCAGGTTCGATGGCAAATCTCTGATATACGACGGCCCGCGCCGGAGGAAGGGTGGTTTCGGCCAAAATGGCCCCGACCCGGCAGCGCGAAAGGCTGCCGGCGCGCCCGTCCGGGGCGATCGGGCGTGACTCGGCTGAATATCTTGACGGCCCCCTGAAACCCAAATCCGAACGACCTCGGAAATGACGCCGGCAGTCACATCGGGGGCGTCACTCCGTCGCGGCCTACATTGACACGGCCCGCTTCGAGCGAACCGTCCTCCTTCTTGGTCGCGCCGAAGATGATGAGCTTGGCACCCTGTTTCACCTCGGATTTGTCGCTGGCGACAAAGGTGACGATCGGCGTGTCCGGCGGCACCACGATCTTCTTCTCGCCGTCCTTGTATTTGAGCAGGATGTTCTGGCCGTCGGTGCCCTTGACCGTCTCGGCCACGGTCGCATTCGTCATGGTCGAGTTGGCGCGCGCGTCCCATGGTCTAAAACCTTCGGCCGCGCCACGCTGGTTCTCGGGGAAGATGTGCACGGCAATCGCCCGCTGCGACCCGTCGGGCTCGGGCATGCCGGTGACGCCGATATAGGAGCCCCCCTTGATCTCCGACAGCGCGGTCTTCACGACCGCGAACACGGCGACGTTGTCGGTCATGCGCACCTTCACGTCACTGCCTTCGCGGGTCTTGATGTCGAGCATGTTGCCGTCGACGGCCTCGATGGTCCCGCGGATACGAACCGTCGGCGCCTGCTGCGCGGACGCGATCGAAGACAAGATGGCAAAGCCGACGAGCGAGGCCACAAACATGCGTGGCCTCCAGGCGATCAGTTCCTGCATGACTGTCCCTCCAGGGCGGTTGCGCCGGTCAATCATCGCAACCCCGGGCTTGGATGCCTATTCCGCGTCCCGCGCTTGACCGTGATCACGAAATGCGACCAGCGCCGCTTCACATCGGCGGCGTCAGGCCATCGCGGCCGACGCTGACACGGCTCGTCTCGAACGAACCATCCGGCAGCGCCTTGATGAAGGCGATGATCTTGGCGCCCGCCTTCAGGTCCGATTTCTCTCCCGGCACGTAGGTGACGACCGGCGTCTCCGAGGAGACGAACACCTTCTTCTCGCCGTCCTTGTATTTCACGAGCAGCGTGTGACCGTCATTGCCGACCACGCTCTCGGCCACCGTCGCATTGGTCATGCTCGAATTCGGCCGCAAATCGTAGGGCCGCGAGCCTTCGCCGGTGCCGCGCATGCTTTCCGGAAACACATGGACCTCGACCGCATTCTGGCCGCCGTCGGGTCCGGGCACCGTGGTCGCGCCGATGAAGGAGCCGACCTTGATATCGGAAAGGGCGATCCTGGTGATCCCCGCGACGCGCAGGTCGGATGCGATATGCAGCCTGACGTCCTCGCCGCTGCCTGACTTCACCGACAAGAGATTGCCGTCGACTTTTTCGATCGTTCCACGCACCCGCGTCGGCACGGGCGCCTGCTGCGCGACGGCGTAGAGCGTGGAGAAGCCCACCATCGCGACAGCGACGAGCGGACGTGTGAAAGTTGCACGTTGAACAGGCATGGCAGTCTCCGATTGTCCCACAAGGACAGGACCCCGGAGGCCGTGCCCTATTCTCTCAAGATTTTGTGAGATCGGCTTCGACCAGCGCGCGCAACTCTGCCGTCACCTGCGGCCGCTTGCCGAACCACAACTCGAACCCGCGCACGGCCTGGTGCAAGAGCATGCCGAGCCCGTCGGCGGTCTTCAGCCCGCGCGCCTGCGCTGCCGCAAGCAGCGGCGTAATCAGTGGAACATAGACGAGGTCGGCAACGACGGCCTGTTGCGGCAGGCGTGCAACGTCGAGTTCGAGCGCCGGCTGGCCGCGCATGCCGAGCGAGGTCGTGTTCACGAGCAGCCTTGCTCGCGGCAGCACGTTGTCGATCGCATCCCATGCGATCGGCTGCACGCGCGAACCGAACACCGTCGCAAGCGCCTCGGCGCGCGCAATGGTGCGGTTGGCGAGATGGACCCGACCGACGCCGCGTTCGAGCAGGCCGAACACGACCGCGCGCGACGAGCCGCCGGCCCCGAGCACCAGCGCCTCCTCGGCCGCATCCCACCCCGGCGCGCTGGCATCGAGATTGTTGATGAAGCCTTCGACATCGGTGTTGGTCGAACGCAGCTCGCTCCCCGCGAGCCACAGCGTGTTGGCAGCACCGATCGCCTTGGCACGCGCATCCGGCGTCGAGAGCGCGAGCACGTCTTCCTTGTGCGGGATCGTGACGTTGGCACCGACGAACCCATGCAGGGACAGTCGCAGCACGAAGTCGCGCAAGTTGTCCGGTGGCACCGCCTCGATCACATAGCCGCCCTCGATGCCGAGCATGCGCAACCAGTAGCGATGGATCAAGGGCGAGCGCGAATGCGCCGCCGGCCATCCGATCAGGCAGGCTACGGGCGTCTTAGACACGGTTTTCCTCGAAGGCGCGGGTTCGCAAAGGTCCCTCCCGGGAGTTTCTCGGCGATCCATTTCGCGTTCGGCCCGTGCTGTCAAGCGCGCGAGCGCCACCCGCGGCAAACCTGCGCCCAGGGAAGGCGTTCACGAAGTCCAATGATTTGCAAAGAGGAACGCTGACGGCCGGCCGCGAGGCCGGCCGTCAGGCGAGTGTCACCGTCACGCCGCGTCGCGATGCGCGGCGATGATCTGGTCGGCGGCACGTCCCGTCACCTCGGCCATGTGGTCGAACTGGCGGGTGAAGCTGCCGGAGCCTGCGGTTGCGGAGCGCAGTTCGACGATGAGCTCGCCGATCTCTGCCTCCGGCATCATGGCGCGCACGCAGTCCCAACCGCTCCAGCCGTCGCGGGTGTCGAAGCCGAGGATCTGGCCGCGCCGCGCCGACAGGATCGCGTTGATCTTGGCGGTGGCGTCCGTCGGGCAGACGATCTCGACGACGTGGATCGGCTCCAGCAGCACCGGCTGGCATTGCGGCAGGCCTTCGTTGAGCCCGACCCGCGCCGCCGTGCGGAACGCGAGATCGGAGGAATCGACGCTGTGATAGGAGCCGTCGGTCAACGTCACCTGCACGTCGGTGACGGGGAAGCCGAGCGGGCCGCGCGTCAAGCCGTCGACGACGCCTTCCTCCACCGCCGGGATGTAGTTGCGCGGCACCGCGCCGCCGACCACCTTCTCGGCGAACTTGAACCCCTCTCCGCGCGAGAGCGGCTTGATGTCGAGCACGACGTCGCCGAACTGGCCGTGGCCGCCGGACTGCTTCTTGTGCCGGCCACGCTGGACGATCGGCTTGCGGATGGTCTCCTGGTACCCGATCGCCGGCGGGTGAGATTTGACGTTGACGCCGAAGCGGTCGCGCAGCCGCTCGCTGGCGACGCGCAGGTGCATCTCGCCCTGCCCCCACAGCACGGTGTCGTGGGTCTGGGCATTCATCACGATGACGAGCGAGGGATCCTCCTCGTGCAGCCGGGCGAGTGCCTGGCCGAGCTTGACGTCATCCTTGCGGTCGGTGGCCGCGACCGAGATCGCAAGCACCGGCGGCGTCGGCTCGACCGCGATCAGCTGAGATGGCTGGGCCTTGCCGGTCGAGACCGTGTCGCCGGTCTTGACCGGATCGAGCTTGCCGAGCGCGATCGTGTCGCCGGCCTCCGCCGACGGGCGCTTGGTATCGTAGGCGCCATTGACGGCGAGGATGCCGGAGATGCGCCCCGCGCCACCAGAGGCGGATTGCAGCGTGGCGCCGTCGTCGAGATGGCCGGCAAGCAACCGTGTCAACGACAGCTTTCCGCCGTGCTGCGAATGCAGCGTCTTGAAGACGTAGCCGAGCGCATCCTTGGTGGCCGGCGCCCCAAGCCGCTTGGCGGTCTCGGCAATGCCGGGCGCCTCATGGCGCAGCGCCTTCATCAGGCGCAGCACGCCGTTCTCGCGTGCGGCGGCGCCAAGCAGCACCGGGCAGATCAGGCCTTCGCGCAGTTCGCGCGACAAATCGTCGAACACGGCATCGCGCGGCGGCTGGATGTCTTCGAGCAGTTGCTCCATCAGCGCATCGTCGTGATCGGCGAGCTTTTCCAGCATCGAGAAGCGGGCTTCCTTCTCCCGGTCGAGATCGCCGCCTTCGAGCGCGATGACCTCGGACGCCTTGTGCTCGCGATAGACGAAGGCGCGCTCGAGCGCGAGATCGACGAAGCCCTCGATCAGCTCGCCGTTCCAGATCGGAATCTGGCGCAGCACCAGCGGCACGCGGGAGGCCGGTTGCAACGTCTCGAGCGTCTCGCGGATGCGCTTGTTGGCGCGATCGATCTTGTTGAGAAACAAGAAGCGCGGGATCTTCATCTCCTCCAGCTCGCGCAGGATGATCTGAAGCTGCGGCAGCTTCTTCTCGTCGGCCTCGCAGACCACGACTGCAGCGTCGATCGCGGGCAGCGCCGCGCGCATGTCGTGGGCGAACTCAACGGAACCGGGACAATCGAGGAAGGTGTAGCTGTCGCCCATGAAACTCGTGGTGGCAGCCGTCAGGCCCACGGTCATCTTGTGATGGCGGGCCTCTGTCGTGGCGTCGCCCACCGAAGTACCGGCGTCGACGCTACCGGCACGCGGGATTGCGCCCGTTCGTGCCAAAATCGCTTCGAGAAGAGTGGTTTTACCGCTTTGGAAAGGGCCCACCAGTGCGATGCACCGTGGACCTCGGGGACTTCTGACGTCTTGTCCCATTCGCCGCCTCCTTCATGTGGAGCTCGGCCCGTGATTGGGTCGGCAAAGGTTGATGCTCTGCCCGTCCCTTCATTTTGGCAAGCGCGAAACGTCGCTGCGGTGCGTCGTCCGTGAACTCAAGTCTCAGCGATTGATACGATCAGGCAGGGCGCGGCGCATCGGGGCGTTCCACCTCGCGCCAGCAGGAAGAGGTCGGATTGCGCAGCAATCCGTGTGAGGGCCGCAGCATTCGGTGAGTCCGTAACCCCCCGATCGCATCTTTCGACGAGATGAGATCCGACCTCCCCCTTCGGGAGAAATGTACGGAGCGCCTCGGCTAGCGCTGTCTCAACTACAATTGACCGCGAGTTAACGGCCCGGCCGAAGTTCCAGGCTTTCGAGGCCGGCGGCGACGTTGAGTCCGACCTGGCCCTGCACGCTGAGCGGCTGTAGCGCGATCGAATTGTTGGAGCCGCCGACCAGCACGTTGCCTCCTAAGCCGACGCCGACCGATGCGCTGCCTTGCGCGCCGGCATAGTTGCCCGAGAGGTCGCCCGGCCCGAGGCGGTCGACCGGTGCGAATACGCCCCACGCCAATGCCGTCTCCTGGGTGATGCCGAGGTCGAGACCGACTTTGCGGATGGTCGCGACGTAGCGATCCTCCGGCACGCCCTCGGCCCGCAACACGCAGCCGAGATTGGTCACCGATCCCACCACGAAGCCGATGCTTGCGCCGCCGCGGCATTCAAGCACGCCGACCCGCACCATGCGCTGCTGCGCGCTCGCACCCGCGAGCGACGCGACCAGGCCAAACGCGGCAAGCCCGGCGAGGAGGAGTGAACGGCGCATGGAAAGTCTCCGGCTATGATGTGATGCGAGCAGGAAAGGCACGGCACACGCCGCGCGACGTTCTATGCCACAAGAGTTCCGCGTGTGCCAGATCGCGCATATCCAAAACCAAGCTTGCCGAGAAAGCCACTTACCCCACCCTCCCAGGGCGAGCTCTGCTCGTCCCGGCCCGTAAGAGCGAGGCGAGGGAGTGCGCAAGCAGTGCGCCCCTTACAAGTGAAAGGTCGCTTTTCGACCTCTCCCCGCCCTTCAAATGGGGAGAGGTCGGATTGCTCCCGGCGATGCGAAGCATCGTCCGGCGCAGTCCGGGTGAGGGGCAAGGCTCGATGCCGACCCACGCAAGGTCATTACGACTCCTGCGCCGAATGCATTTGCCCTGTCGTTCAAAGCACATAGAAAAGGCCCGCCGAAGCGGGCCTTTCGTATTCTTGTCGCGACGGCTTAACGCAAATTGCCGCAGAAGCGCTGGATGCGCTTGCAGGCGTCTTCAAGATCGGAGGTCTTGGTCGCGTAGGAGATGCGGAAGGCCGGACCGAGGCCGAAGGCCGAGCCCTGCACGACCGCGACGCCTTCGCTTTCGAGAAGCTCGGTGACGAACGCCTCGTCGTTTCCGATCACCTTGCCCGACGGCGCGGTCTTGCCGATCGTGCCGGCGCAGGACGGATAGACGTAGAACGCTCCCTCGGGGCGCGGACACTCGATGCCGTTCGCCTGGTTGAGCATGGAGACGACGAGGTCGCGGCGCTCCTTGAACACCTTGTTGTTCGCGGGGATGAAATCCTGCGGACCGTTCAACGCTTCCACCGAGGCCCACTGCGCGATCGAGCAGGGGTTCGAGGTCGATTGCGACTGGATCGTCGACATCGCCTTGATGAGCTGCGCCGGACCGCCGGCATAGCCGATGCGCCAGCCGGTCATGCAGTAGGCTTTCGAGACGCCGTTCACGGTCAGCGTGCGGTCGTAGAGCTTCGGCTCGATCTGCGCGACGGTGGTGAACTGGAAGTCGTCATAGACGAGGTGCTCGTACATGTCGTCGGTCATCACCCAGACATGCGGATGCTTGACCAGAACGTCGGTGAGCGCCTTCAGCTCGGTCTTGGTGTAGGCCGCGCCGGTCGGGTTCGACGGCGAGCACAGGATCACCCATTTGGTCTTCGGCGTGATCGCACGCTCGAGCGCTTCGGCCTGGAGCTTGAAGCCGGTCGCGGCGGTGCAGACCACCGGCACCGGCTCGCCGCCGGCAAGCGCAACCATCTCGGGATAGCTGACCCAATAGGGCGCCGGGATGATCACCTCGTCGCCCGGATTGATGGTCGCCATCAGCGCGTTGTAGAGCACCTGCTTGCCGCCGGTGCCGACGATCACCTGGTTCGGCTTGTAGCTGATGCCGTTCTCGCGCTGAAACTTCGCGATGATCGCTTCCTTCAGCTCGGGGATGCCGTCGACCGCGGTGTACTTGGTCTTGCCGGCTTCGATGGCACGGATCGCGGCCAGCTTGATGTTGGCGGGCGTATCGAAGTCGGGCTCGCCGGCGCCGAGGCCGATGACGTTGCGGCCCGCCGCTTTCAGCGCACGTGCTTTATCCGTGACCGCGATGGTTGCGGACGGCTTCACACGGTCGAGCGCAGCGGCAAGGAAGGACATCATCATCTCCTGGCGAGCGTCGTGAGCCCTTGGGCCTCACGACTCTGATTGTGGGAATGATGCACCCTAGGACGGGTGCCGCTGCATCGCAAGAAACTTCGGCCCGATCGGGCAAAAGTTTACGGATTCGCGCCGAAGAGACCCCGGATTCGCGCAATATTCCTAAACTTTGCTGCCGGGACGGCGTATATCCGGCAAAGATTGTCCTCCGAGCAATTTTGCTCCTTTGCCGAGCCGGGCCCGCTGCGAGGCCGTGCAACCTGACGATGCGAAGCGCCTGTGGATCGACCGCGCTTGTGATACCGCAACCATTCGATGCCGGCATGTCGTCGCCGGCGCGCGATCACAGCCTGACGCAAGCGTGATGCGAATTGTTCTGTCGTGTTGAAATGATTTTTTGCGGCGTTGCAATGCAGTAGCGATTTCAAGTTTTTCTAGCGCGCGGCCCTTGCGGCGGATTCGCAACGGCATCATTGTTTAGCCGCGTTGCGAGGCAACAAGCGGCGCGGCTTCCCGTCACCGGATCAGAACCTCTCGAATGTACAAGCTCTATTCGATGCAACGCTCCGGCAACAGCTACAAGGTTCGCCTTGCGCTGGCGCTGTTGAACGTGCCCTACCAGGCAATCGAGATCGACATTCTCCGCGGGGAGAGCCGCACGCCGGATTTTCTCGCGAAGAATCCTTCCGGCCAGGTGCCGCTGCTCGAGGTCGCCGACGACCGCTACCTCGCCGAGTCCAACGCCATCCTCTGGTACGTGGCGGGTGGCACGCCGCTCGCGCCGGAGCAACGCATCGACCGCGCCGAGGCGCTGCAATGGATGTTCTTCGAGCAGCACGCGCTCGAGCCCAATATCGGCGCCGCCTATTTCTGGTTGTCGCTGGTCAAGGGCGGCCGCGACCTCCAGACGCATGCGCTGGAGGACTGGATGGAGCGTGGCTATGGCGCGCTCCAGGTGATGGAAAACCACCTCAAGACAGCCGAGTATTTCGCGGCGCGCCAGCTTACCGTCGCCGACATCGCGCTCTACGGCTACACCCATCTTGCCGACCGCTGCGACTTCGACCTCTCGACCTTCCCGGCGATCCGGGCCTGGCTGAAGCGGGTCGAGCAGGCGCCCGGCTTCGTGTCGATGGACTGGCGCCCGGCCGATATCGACGATCCCGCGAGCATCGCGGCGAGCGCCTGAGCCGGCCGAGAATACCGGGCACTACATTAACCTTTGCCTCGATTTCGCCATGTTTGGCGCGACGCCGCCCCAATGTTGCCGGCTGAAATTGTGACATTCGTTTGTGTCGCGGGTGATTCGCTCGCGCGTTGAAGGATTTAGACCATGGTTCGGGCGTCCGGAATGGTCGGCTTTCAGGGTCGATCTGCCCCCGTCGTCTCTTCCCGGCTGACAGGTGCCGTCGTGGCTTCGCTCGCGATCGCGGCGGTATCGCTATGCCTGATCGTCACGCTGACGGTACTGACGACACGGGCGACCATGGCGATGGGATTTGCGGGCTGATCCGCGGCTCATCTTCGGCCACCACCGGCGCGGTCAGACCCGCGCTGACCGGTATCGCAGCAGGACATCGATGAAGTCACCGGTGATCATCGTTGCAGTGACCTTGACCGCGGCCATCCTGGTCGCGGCGTCGCTGTTGATTATCGGCGGCACGCGCAAGAGCACGGGCACTTCGACGCTGAACGTCCCGGCCGTACACAGCCGTGCGATGGTGTGAGGCGCGACGCTCGCGCTCGCTCAAACGTGCTGCAGTTTGGCCTAAAATCCGCAGAAAGCTCTGCGCGTCGCCGCAGCTTCGCCTTAAGCATCTGGGGCGAAATCGCACCGCAACCGCGTAACGATCGGCCAGTCTGAGGGCGTAAGCTCGTTCAGGGAGCGAGACAGGGCCATGCGGTTCGGATGGCGCACGATATCCGGTCCGGTGCTGACGGCAGCGACCACGCTGCTGGCGCTGCTGCTCGATCGCTATTTTCCCGTTCCCTCGCCCGCACCCCTGTTCGTCTGCATCGTCGCGTTCGCCGGCTCGCTGTCCGGCTTCGCGTCTGCCATGACCAGTGCGACGGTCGCGGTGATCGGCACGGCGCTGTTCTTCCTCAACCACAAGGCCGTTGCCGGCTACGCCACGACCGACCTCATCCGGCTCGGCCTGCTGGCGATCACGGCGGCGGCCACCGCGGGGATCACCGGGCTGATCCGCGAGCGCCTGCTCGATGCCTTTGCCCTGGAGCGCCGGCACTACGCCACGGCGGAGCGCCTGTCGGCGGCGCTCGACCAGGTCGACATCGGCATTGTTTTGCTCGATGCCGAAACCCGCGCCGAGTTCATCAACCGCGCCTTCCGCGATTATTTCTCACTTCCCGACGAGAAGGCCGAGAGCCGGCCGCCCTTCATCGCGCTGATGTATCACGGCCGCGACACCGGTGCCTTTGAGCTGCCCAAGGATGAATTGAGCGCCTTCATCGCCGAGCGGATAGAGATGGTCAGGATGGGCGACGCCACGCCGATCAACATCAAGCTCAGCAACGGCGAGGTGCTGCGCTTCGTCTGTGCCGCACTGCCCGACGGCGGACGCATGCTGAGCTACACGCCGGTGACCGACCTCGTCCGCCACGGCGATGCGCCCTCGCGCGCCGACTACTACCGCGCGCTGCGCGATCCCACCGCCCGCAAGCTGATCCGGTATTTGCGCGTCGCCGAATAGGTCACAATTGATCCGCGCGGCATTCATCCCGTATGAATGACGGCCCAGGCTTACCGCCTTGCGTCCCCTTGATCGCGGAATTTCCTCATGTCCCTTAGCATTCGCGCCGTCACCCGCGAGGATTACGATCAATGGCTGCCGCTGTGGGTCGGTTACAATGCGTTCTACGGCCGCTCGGGTGCGACCGCGCTCGCGCCCGAGATCACGCGCGTGACGTGGCAGCGCTTCTTCGATGCCTATGAGCCGGTGCACGCGCTCGTCGCCGACAAGGACGGCCAACTGCTCGGCCTGACGCACTATCTGTTTCACCGCTCGACGACCGCGATCGAGCCGTCCTGCTATCTCCAGGATCTGTTCACGGCGGAAGCCGCGCGCGGCCTGGGCGTCGCCTCGTCGCTGATCTATGCCGTGTACGAGCGGGCGAAGGCCGCGGGCTCGCCCCGGGTCTACTGGCAGACACATGAAACCAACCTCACCGCGCAGCGCCTCTACGACAAGGTGGCGGAGCGCTCCGGCTTCATCGTCTATCGCAAGCTCTTCTGATCCCGATTTGCAACCCTGTGGATAAGCGCGGCTGTCACCTGTACGTAACATTGCAGGACTAGGCTCCCACTTGCGTCTGATCAGGCCCCCCGTCACCGATCAAGCGCCCAAGCGGTCCCCGTCAGTCGCCGCGTCTGACCGGGGCCGCATTTTTTTGTGCGCATGGCAGCACCGCGGCCGTCGCCTTGCTGCTCGAGCGCAGGGCCGTCACAATGTGCCCTTGCCCCCCATGTTCCTCTGACAGGACCTCCCATGGAAATCCGTAATCTCGGCGCCTCCGGCCTGCGCGTCTCCGCCGTCGGCATCGGCTGCAACAATTTCGGCCAGCGCACTGACCTCGAGACCTCGCGCAAGGTGATCCACCGCGCGCTCGATCTCGGCATCACGCTGTTCGACACCGCCGACATCTATGCCGGCATGGGCGGCTCGGAGACCGTCCTGGGCACAGTGCTCGGTGACCGCCGCAAGGACATCGTGCTCGCGACCAAGTTCTCCAAGCCCATGTCGAGCGACGGCACCAAGCAGGGCGCCTCGCGCCGCTACATCATGAGCGCGGTCGAGGCGAGCCTGAAGCGGCTCAAGACCGACTATATCGACCTCTACCAGCAGCACGATTACGATCCGCTGACGCCGCTGGAGGAGACGTTGCGCGCGCTCGACGATCTCGTGCGCCAGGGCAAGGTCCGCTACATCGGCAATTCGAACTTCCCGGCCTGGCGCATCGCCGAAGCCGAATTCACCGCACGCGCGATGAACGCCAGCCGCTTCATCTCCTGCCAGGACGAATACAGTCTCGTGGTGCGCGATATCGAGAAGGATCTGCTGCCCGCCGCGCAGGAGTATAAGCTTGGCCTCCTGCCGTTCTTTCCGCTGGCGAGCGGTCTTCTGACCGGCAAGTACCAGCGCGGTGCGGCGGCGCCCGCCGACACGCGCTTTGCCAAGGCGCCGGCGCTGCGCGATCGCTACGTCACGCCGCGCAACGAGGATATCGTCGAAAAACTCCAGGCCTTTGCCAAGGCGCACGGCCACACCATGCTCGAGCTCGCCTTCTCCTGGCTCGCCGCACGCCCCCAGGTGGCGAGCGTCATCGCCGGCGCCACCCGCGTCGAGCAGGTCGAGGAGAACGTCAAGGCGATCGCCTGGAAACTCAGCGCGGATGACCTCGCGGAGATCGACAAGATCACCAAGGGCTGATGCTTGCAGCGCCGCGCGCTATTTCGCGCCGCGCCCCACCGTCTGCATCACCTCAAACCCTTCGAACTGGGGATGGCCGAGATAGAGCGGCTTGTTGTCGCCGGCCCGATGATGCGCCGCGCGAAACGCCTCCGACTTGGTCCAGGCCTCGAACGCCGCGTAATTCGCCCACACCGTGTGCGAGGCATACAGCGTGTGGTCCTCGGCTTCGGGCCCTCTCAGCAGATGAAACTCGATGAAGCCCGGCACCTTGTCCAGATGCGTGTCGCGCGTCAGCCATACCTGCTCGAAGGCCGGTTCCGACCCCTTGGCGACGCGGAAGCGATTCATGGCGATGTACATGATGTTGGTCTCCTTACGTTAGGGGAGCCCTGGTCTCTCACTCCCTCTCCCCGTCCTTACGGGGAGAGGGAGTGGTGAGGGCCTGCCTCCACGAGTTCGGTTTGAATTACAATCAGAACACCCTCGATATTGCCGAGGACATCATTGTTCCAGAAACGAAGGATCTTGTAGCCCTTCTCTCTCAGGCGTTCATCTCTGGTAGCGTCCGTCGCCGATTCATTGTGCTGTCCGCCGTCGACCTCGACGATGAGACGCTTCTCGCGGCACACAAAGTCACAGACAAGGATCGGTTTTTGTCGCACGAATTTGTTGCCGTTGATCCTTCGATTGCGGATGCGATTCCACAGGACTGTCTCTGCGTCGGTCTGATTGGCCCGCAGCCGTCGCGCGAGTCGGATGGATTTCTCGTCTTGGCCACGCATTGCCTTGCCCCTCGCCCGGATTGCACCGGACGATACTTCGCATCGCCGGGAGCAATCCGAGCTCTCCCCGCAGAAGAGCGGGGAGAGGTTAAACCACGAGCCCTTTCATCGGTCTTGCGCTGGCGCTCTCCGGGAACACTGTCTCGGCCAGCACGCGATCGTTGAGGCCGAACTGGTCTTGCAGCACGCCTTTGATCACTGAGCGCAGGTCGGTCGTCGGCTTGAGGTCGCGGCCTTCGTAGAGGTTGGCCAGCTTCAATCCCGGCCAGTCGCAGATCACGCGGCCGCCTTTCACGGCGCCGCCGGCGAGCAGCGCGATGGTGCCAGTGCCATGGTCGGTGCCCTCGGTGCCGTTGATGCGAGCGGTGCGGCCGAATTCGGTCGCGACCACGACGACGGTGTTGCGCCAGCGATCCCCCAAGCCGCTTTCGAATTCGGCAAGCGCGCCGTCGAGGCCGCCGAGCAGGAATGCGAGCCGCCCGACTGGGCCGCCTTCATTGGCGTGGGTGTCCCAGCCGTCGAATGCGAGTGCGGCGATGCGCGGGCCGTCGTCGGCCGCCATCAATTTTGCGGCGCCCTTTGCGACCAGCCGCATTTGCGCAACCGCGTTGCCTGCCTTCGGCTTCATGTCATCGCTGCTTGCCGCCTTCTCGAGCTGCAAGCCCTGCGACAGTGCCGAGGCCAGGGCTGGGTCGCGATGGCGATAGAGATCGACGAGCCGCATCGCAGTGTCGTCATCGGCCTGCGGCAGCGCGACCGGCGCCCAGCCGACGGTCGGCGCGGAACCGCGCAGCACCAAGGGCGTGGTCGGACCGACCGCGAGCCCGCTGGAGACACGCTCGCCGCGCGGCAACGCCTCCAGCGCGCGATTGAGCCAGCCCGACTGCACGCGGCCGGGACCCGCATAGCCGCTTTCGAGCACGTCCTGGCCGTCGAAATGCGAGCGGTCGCGATAGGGCGTCGATACTGCGTGAATCACCGCGGCGTGCTTGTCGCGATACATGCGCGCGAATTCCGGCATCGAGGGATGCAGCGCGAAGAACGAGTCCAGCATGAGCGCAGGGTGCTCGCCATCGCGCCTCAGCGCGATCGCGCCGTGCAGGCCGGCATAGTCGGGATCACCGACCGGAGCTACGGTGGCAAGACCGTCGAGCGCGCCGCGCAGGATCACCATGATCAGGCGCGGATCGCGACCGTCGGCCGCGCGCGCGAATTTCGGCAAATACGCCCAGGCCGCAAAGGAGGCGCCGCCAAGCAGTAGCGCGCGGCGCGAGTTGAGGAGCAGCCTGTTCTCGGCGCAATCCATCGTCATCTCCTCTGGAGTTCCGGCGACATCAGGAGCAGCGCCAGTGCCTGCTGGCGCGATTCCGCGCGCTCGATGGTCCGCCGCGTCTCGGTCGAGGCTGCATCCGCAGCCACAAACTCCAGAAGATCGAGCGGGTCGATGTTGTTGCCGAGCCGCGAGCCGATCTGGACGGCGATGTCGAGCCTGAGCTTCATGCCCTCGGGCGCGGCCCAGGCAGCGTTGGTATCAGGGAAACCATTGGGCCCGGCCGGCGCCCACAGCGGCTGTCCGAGCAGATTGAGGCTGTTGAGATACTGTCCGGGATCTTCCGGCACCCGCGCAAGCAGCCTGCCGCTCGCGACCAGGAATTCGTAAGGTGAGCGCATCTTGGTCAGCGGCGCAGTCCAGGCCTCGTTGGAATCGACGAGCGCGGTCGCCAGCGCCTTGAGGTCGCCGTCGGTCTTGGTGAATACATCGCGCAGGCGCGCCACGAGCACGGGCGGTGGATCATCCGCAAGGAAGTGGCGGGCGAACTTCGTGGCGATGAAGTTCGCGGTCGAGGGATGGCGCGCAATATCGGCGAGCGCCGCTTCGCCCTGCGCGAGCCCCGCCGCGTCATAGGTTTTGCCGAGCAGCACCTGCGGCCCCGGCTGGTGGGCATTGGCGTTGAAGACGAAATTGCCGGGCTCGCCCAACCGGCCCTGCCGGCCGGCAAAGGTCCATCCCGTGATGATGCGCGCAAGCGAGGTGACGTCCTCCTGCGTGTAACCGCCATTCACGCCGAGCGTATGCAGCTCCATGATTTCGCGCGCGAGATTTTCGTTGAGCCCGCGCTTGCGGTTCTGGCCCGCGCGCGAATCTGGGCCCAGAGATTGCTGGTTGTCGAGGAAGAACAGCATCGCCGGATGCTGCTCGACCGCCTTCAGCAGGTCGGCGAAACGGCCGAGCACATGCGGGCGGATCGCCTCGCGCTCGAACGAACCGGCCCAGATCCGCGCCAGCTCGCCCTTGGCTGCCGAGATGCAGAAATGGTTGGACCAGAACGCAACGAGGCGCTCGGCGAAGCCGCAATCGGCGAGCGTGGCGCGTTGCAGCCGCGCCAGGGCCTCGGCGCGAAACGTCTTCTGGATCACGTTGAGCGGTTGCGCCGCGGGCCTTGCTGCAGGCGGTGGCGCCGCGTTGGGCTGCATGGCATCGGCGGACTTTGCCGCCGCATCGGATGCCTTCGTCTCCGGCGACTGGCCGGCGATATCCATCGCGGCCGCATTGAGCGACAGGTTGCGGCGGGCGGCGGGCTTTTGATCGGCTTGCGGCTGCCCCCCGCCTGGTTTTGCTTCGCCTGGTTTTGCTTCATCTGGCGTGCCGGCCTTGGCGGCGACCTCGCGCGCCGCCTTCACCTGCGCCTGATATTCGAACACGGCCTGGCCGAGTTGCGGCGTCGATTGCAGGCCCGGAGCTTCCAGCAGCACACCGTTCGGCCGGCTCAGCTCCGCCTTCACGAAACCGCGAGGGTCGGAGGCCGCATTGATGAAATCGCCGGATACGCCGCCGCGCGCGCCAAAGCCGAACCGGTTGAGCGCAACGAGCGCGGCTTGCGAATCGCGGGCCATTGTTCTGTCCTTGCACTTCCTTGCGGCATGCGCGCCGATTACTATACGGCCGTCAATGATGAACCCGGCATGAAAATGACGGCGAAGCTTCGGCGCAAATGATGACAAATCGGAAAGAAATCCTCACCGTGCCCGCCGCACCTTTGCGCCACATCGTCTGTTCCCGCTGCGGCACGGCGTTTTCATGCGGATTGTCCGGCGACTGCTGGTGCGCCGAGGAGACCGCGCGGTTGCCGATGCCGATCGAGAGCGAAGATTGCCTGTGCCGTGATTGCCTGCGCAAGGCGGCGGCGGAAGCAGTGAGGTGACCCACGATAGCGTTCGTGAGATACCAGGGCGCCGCATCCTCTGTGTCGTTCTGGCGAAACAGTGCGCAGCTACACCGCAAAGCCCGGCGACTTGCGCGCCATGCCGTCGAACGCGTCGAGCAGCTTGTCGCGCCAGGCGTAGACGGGGTCATCCGTCTCCAGCAGCGTGAACGGGCTCACCACGCGCGCCCACTGGAAGCCGCCGAACACGATATAGTCGGCGTAATTCGGCGCATTGCCGCCGAGGAAGGTTTGCGTCTTCAGGGTGAGACGCATGATGTCGAGCGATTTGCGGAACGCGACGACGGCGGTGTCGCGACTCCCCATGATCTCCTCCAGCGGCTTGCCGAAACGCGCCTCGCGCGTCCGCCGGAAATAATCCGCATCGACCTGCGCCAGGTTCTTGGGGATGTCGGCGATGATCAGCGGAAAGATGCCGCCGACGATCGCGATGTCGCCCCACGAATTCAGGATCCGCGCCATGGCGCGGCCGCCCTCCCCGCCGAACAGCGACGGACGATCGGGAAAGCTGTCTTCGAGATAATTGGCAATGGCCCAGGAATCGACCACGGGCTTATCGTCGTGCAGGAGCACCGGGACCCTTTCCGAGCCGTGCGGCGCGATCGCGCCCTTCTCGGTGAAGCGCCACGGCAGCGATTGAGCAGTGAGCCGCTTATGCGCAAGCGCCATGCGCGTGCGCCAGCAATATGGGCTGAAGGGGCGCGACGCGTCGGTGCCGACGAGTTCGAAGAGTTTGAGGTTCATGGAAAGGCGCCTCCATCAGCTCCGTCATTGCGAGGAGCCCGCGACAAAATTGCGAAGCAATTTTGCACAGGTGCGACGAAGCAATCCAGACTGCCGCCGCGTTAGCATTGTGGATTGCTTCGCTGACGCTCGCAATGACGATGTGGAGAGACGTTACCTTCCGTTCGCGCGCAACAGCCTCTCGCCCTGTTCCGTCACCGCGATGATCAAGCCCATGCCGGGCAGCGTCTCCCGCGCAACGTAGCCGCGGTCGGCGGCGTCTTCCCAGATGGTCAGCCGCGGGCACGACGTCTTCCACGTCGAAATCACCTCGGCATAGGCGCGCGGCTCGCGCGCGATCCATTCGACGAAATCCAGCACCAGCGGATCGGCGTTGTCAGTCATTGCACACCTCCCTTGTCAAAGGCCGCCATCACGGGCGTGCGAACCAGGAGCCAGCTTCCATATGCAATATAGTAGCAGGCGATGGTGGTGATCAGCCGCATCGACCATGCGATGAATTGCTGATCGCTCATCGCCTCCAGGATGCGCCGCGCCAGCGTGGTGCCTAGCATCGAGGCGGCGATCGCGACGCCGGCCAGAACGGGATCGAGCGAGGCCGCCTGGTCGATGACGCCGCCGAAGTAGATCAGCTTGGTGAAATGGCTCACCACCTGGCACACCGCCTTGGTCGCCACCTTCTCGCGCCGGCCGAATTCGCCGCCGAGAAAAAACGTGTCGAGCAGCGGCCCCGAGACGCCGGTCATCAGCATCAGTCCCATGCAGATCGTGCCGTAGACGGTGCCCTGCCAGACACTGTCGGGATTCGGCTTGACGCTGGACGGCAGCAGCCGCGCCATGAACGGGGTAACTCCGAGCAGGAGCAGCGCAGTCGGCTTGTCAGGCACGTAGCGGGAGATCGACCACGCCGCCAGCGCGACTGCGCAGCCGATCAGATAGACCCCGACCGGCCGCCAGCGGATATGCGAGCGCCAGAGCAAGGCGCGCCAGCCGTTCGACGCGATCTGCGTGATCGCATGGAGCACCATCGCGGATGGCAGCGGCATCAGCGCCAGCAACACGCCGATCAGGATCAGCCCACCCGCCATGCCGAACAGCCCGGACAGGAATGCGGTGCCGACCATCAGCAATCCAAGGGCAGCGATCATGATGGGCGTCACGCGGGGATCTCCTGTGGTGGGCTCTTCGAGCAAGGGACGCAAATCGCTAGTCCTCCCTCGCCCCGCCCTTGCGGGGAGAGGGGTGGGGCGAGGGGCTGCGCTCCGCGAATTCGGCACGCGAAGGACTCGCGGAAACTCCCTCACCCGATCGCTTCGCGATCGACCTCTCCCCGCAAGAACGGGGCGAAGTGCACCTCGCGAAAATCGGCTTCAATCTAGGTCCCATTCTTGTGCTCCGCTTGTGGAACCCATGCAAACTGAGTTATCTTGGCCTGGCATCAGCTTTCCTGAGGGTACGTTCTTGCGGCGGCTGCTCTTTCTCAACGGCATCAAGGCATTCGAGGCGGCGGCGCGGAGCGGCAGCTTTGCCGCCGCCGGCATCGAGCTGAGCGTCTCGGCCGCCGCGGTCAGCCGCATGGTGCATCTTCTCGAAGAGCGCCTCGGCGTCGCGCTGTTCGAGCGCAAGGCCAACAAGCTGGTGCTCACGCAAGCCGGCCGCGCCTATCAGGGCGGGCTGACGCCGATCTTCGATGCGCTGGCGAGCCTCACCGCGCAGGTGACGGCGCCCTCGAGCGTGCGCGTGCTCACCATCGGCGTCGGCCACACCTTTGCGATGCGCTGGCTGATCCCGCGCCTCTCCGAATTCCGCAGCGAGGAGCCGGATATCGAGGTGCGCTTCACCACCGGCGGCGCCGCGGTGCCGTTCGGCGAGGACTGGAGTTGCGGCATCAAGCTCGGCACCGGCGACTGGCCGGGCCTCGTCGCCGAGCCGCTGTTTGCCGGCGATCTCACGCCGGTCTGCGTGCCCCGCCTCGCCACATCCCTGAAGCGGCCGGCCGACCTCAAGGGTCCCGGCCTGATCCGCGTCGCGCATTCGCCGGAAGACTGGCCGCTCTGGCTGAAGGCAGCCAATGTCAGCCGCGTCAGCGCGCGGGGGCCGGAATTCGAGTTCTATGGCCAGGCCCTGCAGGCGGCCAGCGACGGGCTCGGCATCGCCATGGGCATCCGCCCCTATATCGACGACGATCTGGCCGCCGGCCGGCTGGTGGCACCGTTCGACCTTTCGGTGCCCAAGGGCATGCGCTGGTATCTGGTGTATCGCAGCTTCCAGACCGAGCAGCGCGACTTTGCCGCGTTCCGCCGCTGGATCATGCGCACCGCCGTGGAACCCGCGGCGCGCCCGCGCAAGGCCGGGCGCCTCGCACGCGCCTGAAACGAAAAAGCCATCCCCGTGTGAACGGCTTCACACGCGCTTACGCGCGGACGTGGTCTCCTAACCCTCCAACAAGAAATTGGGGACTACCAATGACGACGCTTTACGACGGCTTTGACATCGAATCGTTCGAGGCTGGCAAAGGCCTGTGGCACGCCCGCATTCGGCGCGCGGATCTGAGCCTGCTCGCCATCGACGGCGTGCTGTTTCCGGCGATGGAGGTCGGCTTCGCCTGTCCCGATCCGGAAGCCGCGATTGCCGATGCCAAGCACCATATCGACCGCTTCCGCCGACGGACGGAGGATGAATAAGGGTTTCTCGCGAGGATCTTTTGACGTAGCGCGGCGACAAAACGAGGGCTGAAGTGATGTCGCAGATCGAGATTGAAGAGACGCAACCGCTGGTCCAATCCAGCGCCCGATCCGCGCGGTCGAACTGCCCGGAATGCAGTGGCGAGCTTGCCGTGCTCCGCGTGATCGGCGGCCGGGCCGGCTGCGAGTACTGGACCATGCGCTGTGTCCATTGTGGAGGGATCCATCTGGACATTGTCCAGCCGCCGGGCGCCGGCGACGACGGCTCGCTGCCGGCAGCGTGAGCCTGCTGCCAACCTGCTGTCAGCAGGCTGACCCGCGCGGGGGCATTCGCCCTTTCCTGAGCGGCGGACTCGTCCCATATTCCGGGCATGGCGAAGAAACCTGCTCCCCCCGAAAAATCCGGCAAAGCCCCCAAATCCAAAGCACCAAGTTCTAGGGCTTCGAGGCCCGACGTCCAGCCGATCGCACCGGCTCTGGCCGAGTTGCTCAATCCCGCGATCAATCGCGGCGAAAGCGGCATCGGCTCGTCCACGGGGTTGCAGCCGCCGCCGGATAACTCGCGCGACCGCCGCGCCGGCGGCGAGGCCGCCGCACATCGCGCACGGGCCTCGACACCGAAGGATTTTCCGGCCGATCGTCCCGCGGGTCTCGAAGAGGCCCCGCAGGCCAATTACGGCACCGCTGCGACCGTGCCGTTCCTCGATCCGGAACTGGCCCGTCAGCTCGGGATGCCCACCGAGGAGGACGATGCCGAGGCGCTTGCGCGTCCGCCACGCAGCAAGATGGAGGCACTTGGCGTCAAGGCCACTGCCGACGCGCTGGAGACGCTGATCCGCGAGGGCCGGCCGGAGTTCCGCAAGGATGACGGCTCGATGCGGGTGTGGACGCCGCACCGGCCGCCGCGCCCGGAAAAGTCCGAAGGCGGCGTGCGCTTCGAGATCAAGTCGGAATACCAGCCCAAGGGCGACCAGCCGACGGCGATCGCCGAGCTCGTCGAGGGCGTCGAACGCAACGACCGCTCGCAGGTCCTGCTGGGCGTCACCGGCTCGGGCAAGACCTACACCATGGCCAAAGTGATCGAGGCGACGCAGCGCCCTGCCCTGATCCTCGCGCCGAACAAGACGCTCGCCGCCCAGCTCTATGGCGAGTTCAAGAATTTCTTCCCCGACAACGCGGTCGAATACTTCGTCTCGTATTACGACTATTACCAGCCGGAAGCCTACGTCCCGCGCACCGACACCTATATCGAGAAGGATTCGTCGATCAACGAGCAGATCGACCGCATGCGCCATTCCGCGACGCGCGCGCTGCTCGAACGCGACGACGTCATCATCGTGGCCTCGGTCTCCTGCATCTACGGTATCGGCTCGGTCGAGACCTACACCGCGATGACCTTTGCGCTGAAGAAGGGCGAGCGCATCGACCAGCGTCAGCTCATCGCCGACCTCGTCGCGCTGCAATACAAGCGCACACAGGCCGATTTCACCCGCGGCACCTTCCGGGTGCGCGGCGACGTCATCGACATCTTCCCGGCGCACTATGAGGACCGCGCCTGGCGCGTGAACCTGTTCGGCGATACCGTGGAGAATATCGAGGAGTTCGACCCGCTCACCGGTCACAAGCAGGACGAGCTCGAATTCATCAAGATCTACGCCAATTCGCACTATGTGACGCCGCGCCCGACGCTGGTGCAGGCGATCAAGTCCATCAAGTTCGAATTGAAGCAGCGGCTCGACCAGCTCCACGACCAGGGCCGCCTGTTGGAGGCGCAGCGGCTGGAGCAGCGCACCACCTTCGATCTCGAGATGATGGAGGCGACGGGAAGCTGCGCCGGCATCGAGAACTATTCGCGCTATCTCACGGGACGCCGGCCCGGCGAGCCGCCGCCGACGCTGTTCGAATACGTGCCCGACAACGCCCTGATCTTCGCCGACGAGAGCCACGTCACCATCCCGCAGATCGGCGCGATGTTCCGCGGCGACTTCCGTCGCAAGGCAACGCTGGCCGAATACGGCTTTCGCCTGCCCTCCTGCATGGACAACCGCCCACTGCGGTTCGAGGAGTGGGACATGATGCGGCCGCAGACGGTTGCCGTGTCCGCGACGCCGAGCGGCTGGGAGCTAAACGAAAGCGGCGGCGTGTTCGTCGAGCAAGTCATTCGCCCGACCGGGCTGATCGATCCGCCCGTCGATATCCGACCGGCCCGCACGCAAGTGGACGACCTCGTCGGCGAAGTCCGCGCCACCGCACAAGCCGGCTATCGCTCGCTGATCACGGTGCTGACCAAGCGCATGGCGGAGGACCTCACCGAATACCTGCATGAGCAGGGCATTCGCGTCCGCTACATGCACAGCGATATCGACACGATCGAGCGCATCGAGATCATCCGCGACTTGCGCCTCGGCGCCTTCGACGCGCTGGTCGGCATCAACCTCTTGCGCGAGGGCCTCGACATTCCCGAATGCGCACTGGTCGCTATTTTGGACGCCGACAAGGAAGGCTTTCTGCGCAGCGAGACCTCGCTGATCCAGACCATCGGCCGCGCCGCGCGCAACGTCGACGGCAAGGTGATCCTCTACGCCGATCAGATGACCGGCTCGATGGAGCGCGCCATCGCCGAGACCAACCGCCGCCGCGAGAAGCAGGTCGAGTACAACAACGCCAACGGCATCACGCCGGAAAGCGTGAAGAAGCAGATCGGCGACATCCTCAACTCCGTCTATGAGCGCGACCACGTGCTGGTGGAGGTCGGCGGTCACGACATGACCGACGACGTCATCTCGATCGGTCACAATTTCGAGGCCGTGCTCGCCGATCTCGAGACCCGCATGCGCGAGGCCGCAGCCGATCTGAACTTCGAGGAGGCCGCGCGCCTCCGCGACGAGGTCAAGCGCTTGCGCGCCACCGAGCTCGCCGTGGTCGACGACCCCACCGCAAAGCAGCGCACCGTGCAGGGCAAGGCCGGCGCCTACGCCGGCACGAAGAAATACGGCGACGCCGCCAACCTCCCCGTCAGCGCGATGAAGAAGAAGACCGTAGGCTCCGCGCTGAAAGCGAGCGGTAGTGGCATCGGCTCAAAGGTCCACAAGCCACATCTCGACGAGATGCATGGCCCAGAATCGCTCCCCTATCGCGCGAACCGCGCGCTGCCAGCAAAACCGTTCGGCGGCGAGAGCCGGATCATCCAGCCGACGGACTCGCGGCAGTCCGGCCCGGAGTTCGGGCCTGCGCCGAAGTCGACGGGAGGAGCGCCGGGGCGACGGGGTGGGTGGAAGAAGAGGTAGGACTGCGCGTCGCGTTGGCGACGGAGTTGGATTCCGGGCTCACCGCTTCGCGGCGCCCCGAAATGGCAGCCCCTCCCCCCAGGCTTTACCGCGAAAAGCCGACAACGACACATCGGCCCGCTTTACACGCTCCGCTTGCACACACGCTTGTGAAGCGAGAGTGTGTGCCGTCGGCTTGCCGGTGTGATCTGCTTCACCAAACGATTTCCACGTTTCAATTACGAGTTGCTGGGTGGATATTTTAGAGGAGCGATACTCATGGCAATGGCAGTGAAACGTGGTGCAATTCCGAGCCCGCGACACGAACTGGCAGCGGCGATGCCGCATGTGGCGCTGGCTCACGTCCCGGCCCATCATCTGTTCTTTCCCAAGAAGCTTTCGATCTGGCACAATGATGTCCATGGCGACTGCGTGACCGCCGAAGAGGCCTTCGCCAAGGCCTGCCACAAGCCGGAGATCTTCATCAGCGACGCCGAGGTGGAGAAATGGGCGAAAGCCCACGGCGTCTACGAGGGCGCGGTGCTCATCAATGTGCTGAAGTCCATGCAGAAGGAAGGCTTCAGCCAGAGCGACCATTCCTATGACGACGGCAACCCGAGCACGGTCGACTGGACCAACCCGGCGGTGCTGAAAAGCGCGCTGTATCACGGTCCGGTCAAGATCGGCGTCGCCGCCGACCAGCTCGAGACCACCTGCCGCGCCCACAACTTCAAGACCGGCTGGTTCGCCACCGGCTACACGGCCGACACCAACGAGGATCACTGCGTGAGCCTGTGCGGCTACGGCACCATCAGCTGGCTCGCACACCAGCTCGATACCTCCGTGCCATCGAGCGTGGACGGCTCTAAGCCGGGCTATGCGATGTTCACCTGGGGCAGCATCGGCATCATCGACCTGCCGTCGATGGTGGCGATCACTCACGAAGCCTGGCTGCGGACACCGACCACTGTCGTGGTCTGACGCGCCACGGACTTGCCTCTCCCGCTTGCGGGAGAGGCTGCGCTTATTGCGAGGGAAAAGCGCTTCACGATTTGCGCTGACGCTGCCTTCCGGATCCGGATCGTGATTTACAGCTTGCCCTGGCCGTTCATCTGGCTCTGTTGCTGCTGCTTCTCCTGCTCCCGGGCATGATGCCGGCCATAGAGACAACCGGCCGCGGCGCCGAGCGCGCCGTGGTGGCCGGCATAATGTCCGGCAACGCCACCGACGATGGCGCCCTTGATGCAACCCTTGGCGTCGACAGCCGACGGCGCGGCAAGCGACAAGGCGACGGCGAGAATGAGAAGCGGGGATTTCATGAACGGTGCCTCCGGATACGGTGTCGCCTCCTCAACGAGTACAGGCGCGGTGAAGTTCCGTGAACTCTCAGCATTACGCGCCGCGCACCATGTCTGTCGCGCCATCGCGAAGCTATGCTCGCGGCAGAATCCGCGCTGGAAACGATCACACAATCAATAATTGCACACCATGAACCAGGTATTGCGCTGCCGCGTCAAACCCCCTGTAATCACCGGCGTTTTTGCGGATTGCCGGAATCGGGGAGACCGCGATGGCGTTTGCTGTGCGCGGGCCAATGAGGGCGGCGGGGCATGACGGTTGAGAGCTTGAACAGGCGGCGCGTGCTGCATCTCCTCGATACTTTTGCGCGCGGCGATCTCGATGCCGCGCTAGCGTGCTGCACCGACGACGTCGACTTTCTCACTCACGCACCGATCGACGTGCTGCCCCACCTGGTGCCGCGGCACGGCAAGGCCGAGCTGCGAGAACTCTGGCAGACAGTGTGGTCGCGCTACTCGGAGATCCGCCACGAGCCGGCGCATGTCGTCGCCGAAGGCAATCAGGTCGCGACGTATTTGCACAGTTTCTTCAGGAAGCGCACCAACGAGCGCATCGTGCAGGTCGACATGGCCGTGTTCTATACGCTGCGCGATGGGCTCGTGTCGGAGATCCGCGAGATCATCGATTCCTACGACCTGGTGCAGCAGGTGCTCGAGCGCGAGATCGCCCCGCTGATCGTAGGCGAGCGGGTGGAGGGCTAGCCAGCGCGCTGTCTCCATCGAGGTCATCCCGGCGAAAGCCAGGACGACACCTGAGTGTGTGCACGCGCCGCAAGGAGAGAGGCGACAATTGAACCTCCCTTCTCCCTCTAGAGACCCATGTCGGGGCGTTGTGGACGCCGGCTAAATTGAATCCGGGCTGATGAAAATCGCGTTGCTTGCCGCTTTGGGGCTGTTTCTGGGGTCGCTGGGCGGCGCTGCGTTCGGCGTGGGAGCCGGGCTCGCCTGGGTCGAAATCTTCAAGACCACGAATTTCGAGGGCTATAGCGGCATGCTGGTGTTCTTCACCTTCATGCCGCTCGGGGCGGTGATCGGCGGTATCGCCGGAGCCGTGCTGTTCGGCCTGCTGGCGAAGCGTGACGACGCGATCGCCGTCGAACGGGAACCCATCGCCGGTCACGACCGGTAAATTACGGGGTTCTATTGTAAATTTCACAAAGCGCGTTCAATTGCGCATTGCAAAAACGTGAATTGCGTTTTCGCGCGCAGAGCCTATTTGTTTGTCTACAAATGAATTCGACAACCCCGCGGCGCCTACTGTGCGGGGGGTTGTTTTTCGTTTTTTGCTAGCCCGTTTCAGGAACGACCCAAATGACAGAGCACAGCCTCTGGCGTTTCTCGCGCGCGTTGCACCGCGCGATCAACGACCGGCATTTTGAGGATATCGAGACCCTGATCGACGAGGACGTCGACTGGGCGATCTACGGCCCGATCGACATGTTTCCGTTCCTCGGCGCCCGCCACGGCAAGGACGCCGTGCTCGACGTCATCCGCCAGATCGCAGACAATTTCCGCGTCCGCCGTTTCGACCGCGAGACCATCATGCTGGGCGTCGATTCCGCCTCGTCCATGCTGCGCTATTCGCTGACCGCACTCGATTCCGACAAGCCGATCTCGCTGCGGGTCGCGCAGTTTGCACAGTTCAAGGCCGGGCGGCTGCTCAACATGCGCGTGCTGGTGGACACCTTCGACCTGGTCGAACAGGCGCTCGGCCGTCCCATTCATTTGCCGAAGATCAGCCGGGTGGGGTGAGGGCACCAACGGGTCCCGTCTCTCCCGGGTCCGATGACGTACGCGTGAGCGCCCGGCCACCAGCCCCGCCGAGTCGCTTCGCGTATCCATGTTGCCGGGCGCGCGCGCTTTGCGCGCGACCCGTTGGTCTTCGCTGTGATGCGACGTTTCGCCCGCTCCTCGTCGTTCAAGGCTTGCCGCCACAATTTTGCGACGTTATCTCCGCATCGTGAAAGCGGAATGATTTGGCGCATGATCGTGCGGGAAGACCGCGCACAGTTTTCCCGATCATGCGCCGGGCTTGCGGGCAGGACGATGGAATTCTCGACAGGGTTTGGCTGGACCAAGCTGCCGTTGCTGGTGGCCGCGTTCATGTTGGCATCCTTGACGGTGGCGCCGGCGCAGATCATCCCAAGGCAGCCCGACCCGGCCGCGACCGCGCCCGAAGAGGCCGAGGAAGCAGCCGATGTCAACGATCCCGATGTGCTGAAAGGCATCGACGTCGACAAGCTCGATTGGAGCCAGCTCAACATCGACGCCACCACGCTGAACGAGCTGATGGCGGCGAAAAAGCGCGCGCAGGCGACACCCGATGGCGGGCCGAACTGGTCGAACGACCGGCGCGCCAACGGGACATCGGCAGTGACCGTGAAGCAATCGGTCACCCCATTCTGGGATACCCAGGTCGGCGCCGACATGACGGTGACGCGCGAGCCCACCACGATGTCCGAACTCTTGGCGGAGAAGGCCACCAATGGCGGCAACGTGCCGCAATCCTCCGGCAGCGCCTGGGCGACGGCGACCGCGCCGGGCGCGGGCTCGATCTGGGACAAGACGGCGGTGGAAGCCCGCGTCGATCCCGGCGCCGAAAGCAGCAAGGTCGGCGCCTCGCTCAGCAAATCGGTGCCGCTCTCGGACGATCGTTCGCTTACGCTGCAGAACGGCTACAGCGTCAACCAGCAGGGCACGACGCCGATCCCTGGCATCGCCGGCCGCACCACCCGCAATTACGAAACCGACCAGTCCGCCAAGGTCACCTTCGGCGAGACCGGCACGAGCCTCATTGCCGGCCAGACCATGTCGACCACGGATGACAAATGGCTGCGCAAGGTCGGCGCCGAGCAGAAGCTGTTCGACAATGTTACCGTCTCCGGCTCGGTCGGCGAGACCGCGCAGGGCACCACGAACAAGAGCCTGACCGCGGGATTCAAGAAGAGCTGGTGAGTTGCTCTTCGCCTCTCTCCGCGTTTGTCCGCCGAAGCCTTGGCGTAGGCGGATGCGGGAGGAAGAGCGCCGCCACGGCAAAGCCGCCGAATGGTCGATCCTTGCCGCATCTCGGCCTATATGCGGTCAAAATCGGACGCCCTGATGCATTCCGCCTTACAGACGTCGTCGTGCGGGGGACACTCGCGCTGCGCTCAACGCGAACAGGGGAACAACGATGAACGCCATTCGTTCGGAAAAGATTGAATCAACTGAGACCGAGGTCGCCGACAGCAACCTCGCTGCGGTCACGGAGGTCGAGGCCGGCATCCGCGATTTCGTGCGCAACGACATCGCCTATCTGCGCCGCCCGGCCGCAGGCAGCGAAGCTGTGCTCGATCCGTCGGCGGAAGCGACCGTCACCAACGTCAATTCGCTGATCCAGCGAGTCGCCGGCACCTCGCTCGCCGAGATCGAGAACCTGATCTCCGAGCTCGAGAGCCTGCGCGATCTGCTGCATGCCGAGGGCCAGCGCGTCCAGCGCGAGATCTCCGGCTACGCCCAGCTCAGCCAGGCCGCGATGAAGTCGACCCGCATGATTTCCGACAACGTCGCGCAGTGGAAACGCGCCGCCGACGGCCTGCGCAACAGCTGATCGCAGTCCGCGACATCCCGACCGCCGCGTTCCCCAAGGGAGCGCGGCGGTTTTGTTTTAGAAGAGGCACCCCCAATACAGGTGTCATCACCCGCGAAGCGGGGCATGACGACCGAGAATGCGGCAAGCTTTGCAGGTCCCGCCCGCGAATTCTTGATTTGAACTTTCCACAGCCCAGCCGCGACCAAAGCCTAGCGCGGGCCCCTCTTCCCGGGCCCTGGCAGGGGACAGTTTCAGATGGAAAGCATTCGGCCCGAAAACACGGACCCTATTCCGCTGCGCCCCGCGCCGACGCAGTTCGGCACGATCATGCTCCGCTTCGTCGGGCTGCTGGTTGTCGCGATCGTAATCCTTGCGGTGGTCTATAGCCGCTGAGCGGCCTGCCTCGCACCGGCGATGGATGGGTTAATGAACGGTTAGCGATCAGCCGCGACGGTCGAGGCTTCGAGCGTATAGCCGCCATCGGCATAGCCCCGCACAACCATGCCGGCGATCAGCATCACCGCGAGCGTGGCGGTGGCGAAGATGAATCCGACCAGCTTGAGTGCGCTGCGGTCTGCCATGGTCCTCGTCCCCTGTCCTCTATCCCGTTGGTTCAAATAGACAGCGACAGGTTCACAATTGGTTAGCAAATCAATGGTTCCGCGAAATGCCTCGCGACGAACCGCATGACGAGGCTTATGGCAGCGAGCGCCGATCCCGTCCATAGCGCGCGGGCAACACTCGTAGCGCATCTTGGCCGTTCAGATTGGAACCGGTCTAACCACCTTGCCCGCGCATCGGCACGAAAGCGGTCGTGGTGATCGCGTAGACCTGTTCGCCGCGCTGGTTGGTACCGGTCGTGATGCCTTGCAGGATGCCCCAGCCGGGGCGCGAGGCGGAGACGCGCTTGTCGGTGGCTTCGCTGACGAAGCTCACGGTATCGCCGGCGAGCACAGGCTTGATCCAGCGCAGGTCGCGAAAGCCCGGTGATGGACCCCACACTGCGATCTTCTCACCGCGTGCGGCAGCTTCCTTCGCAAGGCGCTGGCCGTCGGCGACGAGCAGGCTCATGCAGGCAGAGCCGACATGCCAGCCGGACGCAGCGAGCCCGCCGAACAGCGAGTTCTTGCCCTCCTCCTCGTCGAGGTGAAAGCGCTGCGGATCGAATTTCGCAGCGAACTTTTTGATGGCATCTGCGGTGAACGTGTACGAGCCGATCTCGCGCCGCTGACCGATCGATATGTCTTCGAAGAACCGCATCACTTGAGCCCTTCGCGCCGCTTGATAAGGATCGGCGAGGTCATCTCGCACAGGACCTCGCCTTTCGCATTGCGCGCGGTGCATTTGAACTTGACGATGCCGAGCTCGGGCCGGCTCTTCGAGGCCCGCGCCTCCACCACGTCGACGTCAAGGGTCAGTTCATCGCCGGGCCTCAAGGGGGAGAGCCAGCGCACCTCGTCAACGCCGGGCGAGCCCAGCGAGGCCGCGCGGGTGATGAAGCCGTCGGCCGTCATCCGCATCATCAGCGAGCAGAGATGCCAGCCCGAGCCAGACAGGCCCTTGAGCATGCTCTTGCCGGCAGCCTCTTCATCGAGGTGCATCGGCTGCGGATCAAACTCGGCGGCGAAGGCCAAGATCTCGTCGCGGCTGACGTGACGCGGGCCGAACGTGCCGAAACGGCCGGGGGGAAAGTCTTCGAAGGTCAGGGTCATGTTGCTGAGATCGGAGGGAATGACAGATTGTGGCCGCACTTTGCGGCAATCTCAACCCGCCCGCCCGCATGGCTCGTGCTACATTCGATGCGGCAGGGCTTGAGTCGGATCGAGGCCGGGCCGGGTCCGATTTGCCGGGGGAGAGAGAATGTTCACGTTCAGCGACCTGTTTCAGTGGGACCGCTTCATCACGCCGACCATCATCAAGACCTTCTACTGGCTGGTGATCGCGCTGATCTGCCTGTTCGGCATCTCCGGCATCTTCTCAGGGCTCGCAGCGATGGCGATCAGCCCGTTCGGCGGATTTCTCATGGTGCTGTCGTCGATTGCGAGCGTCATCGTCGGCATCGTGTTCTCACGCATCGCCGCAGAGTTCATCCTGATCGTCTTCCGCATCAACGAGCATCTCGGCGCCATCCGCGACCAGGGCGGCGTGCGGTAAGGCTCCCCGCGTCATTGCGAGCGAAGCGAAGCAATCCAGGCTGCCCCTTGCGGAGACAGTCTGGATTGCTTCGTCGCTTCGCTCCTCGCAATGACGGGAACGGCGCTCGTTACGTATTGAACCTGAAATGCATCACGTCGCCGTCGGCGACGGTGTAGTCCTTGCCTTCGAGGCGCAGCTTGCCGGCATCGCGGGCGCCGGCTTCGCCATTGAGCGAGACGTAGTCGTCATAGGCGATGGTCTCGGCGCGGATGAAGCCCTTCTCGAAGTCGGTGTGGATCACGCCGGCCGCAGCCGGCGCCTTGGTGCCGCGATGGATGGTCCAGGCGCGCGCTTCCTTCGGTCCCACCGTGAAATAGGTGATGAGGTCGAGCAGGGTGTAGCCGGCACGGATCAGGCGATCGAGGCCGGCTTCTTCGAGGCCCAGCGTCTCCAGGAAGTCGACGCGCTCTTCGCGCGACAGCGTCGCAATCTCGGATTCGATCTTGGCGGAGATGACGACAGCGACGGCGCCCTCCTTCGCGGCCTGCTCCTCGACCGCCTTGGAGAAGGCGTTGCCGGTGGCGGCCGAGCCTTCCTCGACGTTGCAGACATAAAGCACGGGTTTCGACGACAACAGGCCGAGCATCGAAAAGGCGCGCTCTTCCTCAGCCTTGCGCTCGACGAGGCGCGCCGGCTTGCCGTCGCGCAGCAGCACGAGCGTGCGGTTGACGAGATCGAGCTGCTCCTTGGCGTCCTTGTCGTTGCCCTTGGCCTTCTTGGTGAGGTTATCGACGCGCTTCTCGAGGCTGTCGAGATCGGCGAGCATCAGCTCGGTCTCGATGGTCTCGATATCGGCGAGCGGCGCGATCTTGCCCTCGACATGGGTGATGTCGGAATCTTCAAAGCAGCGCACGACATGCGCGATCGCATCGACCTCGCGGATGTTGGCCAGGAACTGGTTGCCGAGGCCTTCGCCCTTGGAAGCACCGCGCACGAGGCCAGCGATATCGACGAAGGTCAGACGCGTCGGGATGATCTGCGCGGACTTCGCGATCGCCGACAGCTTGTCGAGCCGCGGATCCGGCACCGCGACCTCGCCGACATTCGGCTCGATGGTGCAGAACGGATAGTTCGCGGCCTGCGCCGCGGCCGTCTCCGTCAGGGCATTGAACAAGGTCGACTTGCCGACATTGGGCAACCCGACAATCCCGCATTTGAATCCCATCGTGTCCTCGAACCTGATCTCGTCATGCGCGGGCTTGACCTTTGCATCCATCTTCCTTGAACGATGGATCGCCGGATCAAGTCCGGCGATGACGAGAATTACTCTTTTCCGTTGTCGTCCTTGGTCAAAAATCCCTTCGCCTGCATGGCGAGATGCACCTTGTTGGCGAAGGTCGCGTCCGCGCCTTTGGCGAGCAGAGCGATGTGCTCGGCGACGGCGTCGCAGAGCGTCGTCACCCACTCGTCGTCGGCCTTGGCGAAGTCAGCCAGCACGTAGCTGTGGACCATCGCCTTGACGCCGGGATGACCGATGCCGAGCCGCACGCGGCGATACTCGTTGCCGATATGCGCCGAGATCGAGCGCAGGCCATTATGGCCGGCGATGCCGCCGCCGATCTTCACCCGCACCTTGCCCGGCGGCAGCTCGAGCTCGTCCTGGAACACGGTGACGTCGCCGGGCGCGATCTTGAAGAAGCTGGAGACTTCCTGAACGCTGCGGCCCGACTCGTTCATGTAAGTCGTGGGCTTGAGCAGAATGATGCGCTCAGTCCCGAGCGTACCTTCGGAGGTCTCGCCCTGAAATCTGCGGCGCCATGGCGCGAAACCATGACGCCGTGCGATCTCGTCGACGGCCATGAAGCCGATATTGTGCCGGTTGCGTGCGTATCTCGCGCCGGGATTGCCGAGCCCAACAAAGAGTCGCATGACGCGGCGCGCCCCTCGCTCGGCGCGCGGTCAAAAGGCCGCGCGCCAGCTATGAGAGATTACTTCTTCTTGTCGCCGCCGGCCGGAGCCTTGGCAGCAGCCGCCGGAGCAGCAGCACCCGCGGCCGGAGCCGCCGCGCCCGCCGCCGGAGCAGCAGCGCCCGCAGCCGGAGCCGCGCCACCCGCTGCAGCCGCAGCCGCCGCCTTCTGCTCTTCAGCGTAGCCGGAGGGCGGCACGATGGTGACGAGTGTAGCGTCCTCACGCGTCAGCGCCTTCACGCCGGTCGGCAGCTTGATGTCGGACAGATGCAGGGAGTGACCGATTTCGAGGGAACCGACGTCGGCCTCGATGTACTGCGGGATGTTTTCGACACCGCATTCGAGCTCGATCGCGTGGGCGACGATGTTGACGGTGCCGCCGCGCTTCACGCCGGGCGAGCCTTCCGCCTTCACGACATGCAACGGCACGCTGATGCGGATGGTGGCGCCTTCGCCGAGACGCATGAAGTCGACATGGATCGGGAAGTCCTTGACCGGGTCGAGGTGATAGTCGCGCGGAATCACGCGGTGCTTCTTGCCCTCGAGGTCGATGTCGACAAGGGTGGTCAGGAACCGGCCGGCGAGGATGCGCTGGCGCAGTTCGCGATCGTCAACCGAGATCGGGAGCGGGGGCTGGTTGTTGCCATAGATCACTCCGGGCACTCTCCCGGCGCGACGCTCAGCCCGGGCGGCCCCCTTGCCGCTCTTCGGACGTGCGGTCGCCTTCAATTCCTTGACGGTCGTCGCCATAACGTTAAGTCCTTGTTTTTGCAAAAGTTAATGGGCCGCAACGCGGCCCATGGCATCGTTCGCAGCAAGCCTCCAGGGGTGCGGGGGCCGCGGACGTGGCGGGCTTTTAGCCGGAAGCTGCGGAAATGACAAGGAGAATGGGCAGGGTGTCATGCCCGGGCTTGGCCCGGGCATCCATCGCCAACAAGGGCGTTCAAAGGGGATGGATGGCCGGGTCAGGCCCGGCCATGACGACTCAATTGGGCGTTCCGCCCAGCTTGGCCTCCAGCGCCGCGATCCGGGTTTTCAAGGCCTCGTTCTCCTCGCGGGCGAGGCGCGCCATGTCCTTGACCGCCTCGAACTCCTCGCGCTTCACGAGGTCCATGTCGCGCAGGAATTTCTCGGCCTGGGTGCGCATCACCGTGTCGAATTCACGCTTGACGCCCTGGGCGGCACCGGCGGCGTCATTCATGAGGCGTCCGATCTCGTCGAAAAACCGGTTGCTGGTCTGTGTCATGGCGATCTCCGGATGCCTTTGCGAACTTGAGCTTGGCAAGACAATGGCAATCCGGACACCGCCGATCAAGGGCCTGCACGCGCATCTGAGGCGTCCTTGTCATGCCCTGGTTTCCTTGCCATCGTATTGATCGGCCGGGCATAACAAGAATCAGAAAGTAAAGCGCGAGACCATGATCGACCAGCAGATCGAGATTCCGACCAAGGACGGCTCGACCACCACCTTCATCACCCATCCCGAGCGCGGCGGCCCGTTTCCGGTCATCATCTTCTACATGGATGCGCCGGCGATCCGCGAGGAGTTGCGCGACATGGCGCGCCGGCTCGGCACGTCCGGCTACTACGTGATGCTGCCCAACCTCTATTACCGCTCCGGTGTGATGGAGATCGGGCCGGTGCCACCGGATCCGAATGCGCCGGAGCGCAAGCGCATGTACGAGCTGATGGGCTCGATCAACATTCCGCTGATCATGGACGATACGCGCGCCCTGCTCGCCTATGCAGAGGGCCAGGCGGCTGCGGACACCAAGCGGGTCGGCACCGTCGGCTATTGCATGAGCGGCCGCTACGCCATCAATGCCGCCACGCATTTTGCCGATCGTGTGAAGGTCGCGGCCTCGATCTACGGCACGCATCTGGCGACCGACCAGCCCGATAGCCCGCATCTCGCGGCGAGCAAGACCAAGGCCGAGCTCTATTTCGCCTGTGCCGAGACCGACGTCTACGCGCCGGCCGAGATCATCGAAAAGGTGAAAGAGGGCATGAATGGCGCCAAGGCCGAGGTCGAGGTCTACCCCGGCACCCATCATGGGTTCGCCTTTCCCAAGCGCCCGGTCTATCACCGCGACGCCGCCGAGCGGCACTGGGAGCGCCTGTTGGCGCTCTATCGCCGCAATCTTGTCTAGAACCAAGGCGCGATGCCGTTTCTTCTGATCAACTTCCCCTCCTTCGACCCGATCGCGATTGCGATCGGGCCGTTCGCCATCCGCTGGTATGCGCTCGCCTATATCGGCGGGATCGTGATCGGCTGGATCTACGCCCGCGCACTGGTCAAGAACGACAGGCTGTGGAGCGGGCCGGCGCCGATTTCGCTGTTGCAGCTCGACGATTTCATTCTCTGGGTGACGCTCGGCATCATCCTGGGCGGCCGCACCGGCTATGTGCTGTTCTACAACCTGCCCTTCTTCATCGACCACCCTTCCGCGATCTTCAGATTGTGGGAAGGCGGCATGTCCTTCCACGGCGGCTTCATGGGCTGCGTCGTCGCGGTGATGTGGTTCGCGCGCCGGAACGGCATCTCGATCCTGTCGCTCGGCGACATCACCACCGCCGTGGGGCCGATCGGCCTGTTCCTGGGGCGGCTCGCCAATTTCATCAATGGCGAGCTATGGGGCCGTGCCGCCGACCCGAGCCTGCCCTGGGCGATGATCTTTCCGACCGGCGGCAACATCCCGCGCCACCCGAGCCAGCTCTATGAAGCCGGCATGGAAGGCATCTTGCTGTTCACAGTCCTCGCCGTGATGATCCGCCTCGGCGCCTTGAAGCGGCCCGGGATGATCCTCGGCAGCTTCATCCTGATCTATGGCCTCACCCGGATCATCGGCGAGCATTTTCGCGAGCCGGACGCACAACTCGGATTTTTGTGGGGCGGGTTAACCATGGGCATGCTGTTGTCGATCCCCATGCTTATCGTCGGCGCCATACTTATTGTATTTGCAGTGCGGCGCGGGGCGCGCAGACCGCTCGAGGCCATTCGTTAATTCATTTCGAGAAGACAGGCTGTGACCGACTCGCCGCTGCTGAACGAGATCAAGGCACTGATCAAATCCTCCGGCCCGATGCCGGTGTGGAGGTACATGGAGCTGTGCCTGATGCATCCGCGTCACGGCTATTACATCTCGCGCGATCCGCTCGGGCGTGAAGGCGACTTCACCACGGCGCCGGAAGTCAGCCAGATGTTCGGCGAGCTTCTGGGATTGTGGACGGCATCGGTGTGGAAGCAGATGGGCTCGCCGCAACAGTTGCGGCTGATCGAGCTCGGGCCTGGCCGCGGCACCATGATGGCGGACGCGCTGCGCGCGTTGCGGGTGCTGCCGCCGCTCTACCAGGCGCTCCAGGTCCACATGGTCGATGTCAATCCGGTGCTGCGCGAGCGGCAGAAGGCGACGTTGTCGGGCGTCCGCAACATCACCTGGCACGACACGATCGATGACGTGCCCGAAGGCCCCTCGATCATCCTCGCCAACGAATATTTCGACGTGCTGCCGATCCACCAGATGGTGAAGCGCGAAAACGGCTGGCACGAGCGCGTCGTCGAAATCGACGCGAGTGGCAGGCTTGAGTTCGGCGCCGCCACTGATCCGACCCCGCGCTTCGACGTGCTGCTGCCGCCTTTGGTGCGGGCGGCACCCGTCGGGGCGGTATTCGAATGGCGGCCGGATGCCGAGATCATGAAGCTCGCAAGCCGCGTGCGCGACCAGGACGGCGCGGCGCTGATCGTCGATTACGGCCATTTGCGTAGCGATGCGGGCGACACCTTCCAGGCGATCGCGCGCCACACCTTCGCCGATCCGCTGAAGGCGCCGGGCCAGGCCGACGTCACCGCCCATGTCGACTTCCAGGCGCTGTCGCGCGCTGCCGAGGACGTCGGCGCCCGCGTTCATGGCCCGACGACGCAGGGCGAGTTTCTGAAGCGCCTCGGCGTCGAGACGCGCGCGGCAGCACTGATGCAGAAGGCGACGCCGGAAGTCGCCACCGACATTGCCGCCGCGCTGAAGCGACTGACCGACACGGGCCGCGGCGGCATGGGCTCGATGTTCAAGGTGCTCGCCATCTCCGAGCCGCGGCTTACCTCGCTCGCGGCCCTGAGCGACCATGTTGAGGAAGGTGACGAGGCGTCATGACTCTCGGTTCCTCGCTGCTCTCGGCCGTGCCCGGCCTGCGCCATGCCTTCTTCACCCGCGAAGGCGGCGTCTCCAGCGGCATCTATGCCGCGCTCAACGGAGGGCTCGGCTCCAATGACGATCCGGCCCTCGTCGCGGAGAACCGCCGCCGCATGGCCGAGCATGTCGGCGTTCGGCCCGAGCGTTTCATCAGCCTGCATCAGATCCACTCGCCCGACGTGCTCGTCGCCGACGGCGCCTGGCCAGGCGGCCCGCGACCGAAGGGCGATGCGATGGTCACGCGCACACCCGGCCTCGCGCTCGGCGTCTCCACCGCCGATTGCGGGCCGGTGCTGTTCGTCGATCCCAACGCGCGCGTGATCGGCAGCGCGCATGCCGGCTGGAAGGGCGCGCTGACGGGCGTGCTGGAGTCCACGATCTCGGCGATGGAGAAGCTCGGCGCCTCGCGCAGCGGCATCATCGCGGCGATCGGCCCGCTGATCCGCCAGGAGAGCTATGAAGTCGGCAACGAGTTCGTCGCGCGCTTCATCGAGGCGGACGCGGACAACGCCGTGTTCTTCATTCCCTCCGTGCGTGAGGGCCACGCGATGTTCGATCTCGCCGGTTTCATCCGCATGCGGCTGGAAGCCGCCGGCATCCTGATGATCGACGATCTCGGTCTCGACACCTATGCCGACGAGCGCTTCTTCAGCTATCGCCGCTCCGTGCACCGCAAGGAGCCGGACTACGGCCGGCACATCCACGCAATCGCGCTCGAAGCGTGAACACAACGGCAACGGGCGCCTCGCCCCCCGGAATGACCGTGATCTGTGGCTCCCCTGCCCTAGACCTTAACGCGTTTTAACGATATCGCTGCCCTCCATAATGAGGGAAGCGTCATCATTCTTCCGCCGCGCGGGCACGCGCGTGCTGGTAGCCATGCTGCTGGCAGCTTCCTGCGCGCTTGGCGGCTGCGCCGGCGGCGGCGCGGCGAGCAACTCCTATGCGATGGCGACGCCGAGCGGCGGCAGCGGGACGACGGTGGCCTTCGAATCCATCGACGGGCCGCCGCCGCAGGTGTTCGACCGCATGGTCGGCATGCTCGACAGCGAATCGAAGCTGCGCAGCCTGACGGTGGTCTCGCGCGAGGGCACCGCTGCCTATCGTGTGCGTAGCTACCTCTCGGCTCAGGTCGTCCGCGGCAAGACCATGATCGCCTGGGTCTGGGACGTCTATGACGCCAATCAGCAGCGGGCGCTGCGCCTGTCCGGCGAGGAACCCGGCGGCAAGGCCGGCCGCGACGCCTGGTCGGCCGCCGACGACATGGTCCTGAGGAAGATCGCGCAGGCCGGATTCAGCGGACTTTCCAATATGATCAACGGGACCCCGTCTGATGCGCCGACGACCGCTCCGGACCTGCGGGGCCCCGCGGTGGCGAGCATGTCGCCGACCTCAGAGAACGCCGAGATGCCCGCCGCGGCGCTTGGCTATGCCGACCGATAACCACCGCTAAACCCTCATCCCAACTACCGGCCAAAGCGTTGGCCGGACTCAGGATTTTCGACGGGATATCGTAGCATCCCGGGTTGCCAGTGCGGCCTTGGGCCTGATATTTGCTCGCCCGTTGAAACCGTGCTCCATGGGTATCCGAGATGTTGAACGTCGTGTCCAGCAAGGCGCGGGAGGAAGCGACCATGTCGGCCAAGAACGGCTCAATCAAGCTGGTTGCCGGCAATTCCAATCCAGCGCTCGCGCAAGCCATCGCGCAAGGCCTGCACCTGCCGCTGACGAAAGCCGTGGTCCGACGCTTCGCCGACATGGAGATCTTCGTCGAGATTCAGGAGAACGTCCGCGGCTCGGACGCATTCGTCATCCAATCGACCTCGTTCCCCGCGAACGACCATCTGATGGAACTCCTGATCATCACCGATGCCCTGCGCCGCTCGTCGGCGCGTCGCATCACCGCGGTGATCCCCTATTTCGGCTACGCGCGGCAGGATCGCAAATCCGGCTCACGCACGCCGATCTCCGCAAAACTCGTCGCCAACCTGCTCACCCAGGCCGGCGTCGATCGCGTCATGACGCTCGATCTGCATGCTACCCAGATCCAGGGCTTCTTCGACATCCCCGCCGATAACCTCTACGCCGCGCCGCTGATGGTGCGCGACATCAAGGAGAAGTTCGACCTCTCCAAGGTGATGGTGATCTCCCCCGACGTCGGCGGCGTTGCGCGTGCGCGCGGGCTTGCCAAGCGCATCAACACGCCGCTGGCGATCGTCGACAAGCGGCGCGAGCGTCCCGGCGAGTCCGAGGTCATGAACGTGATCGGCGACGTTGCCGGCTACACCTGCATCCTCGTGGACGACATCGTCGATTCCGGCGGCACGCTGGTGAACGCGGCCGATGCGCTGATCGCCAAGGGCGCCAAGGACGTCTACGCCTATATCACCCACGGCGTCCTCTCCGGCGGCGCGGCCGCCCGCATCGCCGGCTCGAAGCTGAAAGAGCTCGTCATCACCGACTCGATCCTTCCGACCGAGGCCGTGAGCAAGGCGCCGAATATCCGCACGCTGCCGATCGCCAGCCTGATTTCGGATGCGATCGCGCGCACCGCGGCAGAAGAATCTGTGTCGAGCCTGTTCGACTAAACGCGCTGACGTCCTAGGGTAGGCTAGCGAAGCGTAACCCACCCTTCCTTCAACGCTAAGAGACTAAAGAGGTGGGTTACGCCTTCGGCTAACCCACCCTACGACCGCGCCGCAACACGCCCCGCGGGTTGTTGCCGGCAACGGCGCATGACATCATCCAGGACCTTGAGTCATCTCTGCCCTCTGGATGCCTGATGCCACGCCGGAAATTTGCCTGGGAAAAGCTGTCGGATGACGAGTTGCTCCAGCAGCGCCTCTCCAGCCTCAGGGTGACGGTCGAAGGCACCTGGCTCGAAGACTGCGTCGGCACGCTTCACGAGGAGCTCGAAGAGCGGGGCATTCGGCTCAAGCCGCACACCTGGATCTCGAGCGAATTCTTTAGTCCGGGAGATGTGCCCGGCATCGCGATCCCCTTCTATCTCGCGCATCCCCGCCTGATGAAGCTCGAGAAGAAGATGATGTTCGACGTCGAGGGCGGAACTTGGCGCGAGTGCATGGCCATCCTCCGTCACGAGGCTGGACATGCCCTCCAGCACGGCTACCAGTTGCAACGCCGGCGGCGCTGGCAACAATTGTTCGGCCCATCATCGAAGCATTATCCCCGCTACTACCGGCCCAACCCCGCCAGCCGGCGTTATGTCCAGCATTTGCGGCTGTGGTACGCGCAAAGCCATCCAGACGAGGATTTCGCCGAGACATTTGCGGTGTGGCTGCGGCCGCGCTCGAACTGGCGGACGCGCTATGCCGGTTGGCCGGCGCTGAAGAAGCTCGAATATGTCGACGAGTTGATGGGCGAGATCGCGGGCAGGAAACCGTTGATCGCGACGCGGGAGCGCGTCGATCCCCTGAGCAAGCTCAGCCAGACGCTTGAAGACCACTACAAGAAGAAGCAGGCGTTCTATGCCTTTACGCCGCCAAAGACCTATGACCGTGATCTCTCCAGGCTGTTTTCCGCCGACCCGCGGCATCACCGCTCCAAGCCGGCTGCGGTCCTGATCAGGCGGCACCGCGCCCAGATCCGGCAATTGGTCGCGCGATGGACCGGCGAGAACCAGCTCACGCTCGATGCCGTGCTCGACGACATGATCTCCCGCTGCCGCGAACTCGACCTGCGTGCGGTCGGGCCTGAGCAGAAGCTCGTCCTCGACTTCACCGTCCTCGTCACCGCCAAGACCATGCACGCGTTGTTCGGCCCATCACGCCGCAAATGGATCGCGCTATGAGACGCCTCCGCATTCTCGTGCTCATGCATCCGGACTTCCTGCCGCCGGACTCGTCCGACGGATACTCCGCACAGGAAATCAACGAATGGAAGACGGAATACGACGTCGTCAGCACCCTGCGCGCGGCCGGGCATGAGGTTCGCCCCCTCGGCGCGCAGGAGGAAATCAAGCCGGTGCGCGAGGCGATCGAGGAATTCAAGCCGCACGTTGTCTTCACTCTGCTCGAGGAATTTCACTACAACGTCGCCTATGACCAGCACATCGCGAGCTATCTCGAGCTGATGAAGGTGCCCTACACCGGGTGCAATCCGCGCGGCTTGATCCTGGCGCGCGGCAAGGACCTGTCCAAGACGCTGGTCCACCACCGCCGCATCGCGGCCCCGGCCTTTGCCGTCTTCCCGATGCGCCGCAAGGTGAAACGTCCGAAGAATCTTGCGCTGCCGCTGATCGTCAAGGCTCTCAACATGGATGGGTCCTTTGGCATCTCGCAAGCCTCCATCGTCGATACCGACGAAAAGCTGGCGGAGCGGGTCGCGTTCATCCACGATCGGGTCGAGACCGCCGCCATTGCCGAGCAGTTCATCGAGGGGCGCGAACTCTATGTCGGCATACTCGGCAACAACCGGCTGCACGTCCTGCCGGTCTGGGAATTGAAGTTCGGCAGCATGGGCGGCCGCAGGTCACGGCACATCGCCACCGAGAAGGCCAAGCACGACACCGACTACCAGGAGCGCGTCGGCATCGTCGACGGGCCGGCCAAGGACCTCTCGCCCGAAGTCACCGCGCGCATTCAGCGCGCTGCGAAACGCATCTACCGCACGCTCGGCCTGGATGGCTACGCACGCATCGACTTCCGTCTCACGGCCGACGGCACGCCGTATTTCATCGAGGCGAATCCCAACCCTGAAATCGCGCAGAGCCAGGAGTTCGCCACGGCGGCCAAGCATGACGGGATCAAATATCCGGATCTCCTGCATCGCATCCTGACCCTCGGCATCAGCCGGGCGAAAGCCGGCGTGTCCCTGGGATGATCAGGTGAAGCCCGGCAACACGACGTCGTTCAAGAGTGCAACCAGCACGGCGGCCTGCTCCTGGCCTGATCGCTTGTAATTTCCGCAGTGGATCACCACAGCGAGATCGCATGCCGGGATGACATACAGATACTGGCCGCCCCAGCCGATACCGCCGAACCAGTGCAGCGATTGCGCAGTGGCGAATTCGCCCATGTACCACTGATAGCCATAGTCGCGGCCAACCCTGGTCTGAACAACAGGCGTGGTCACGCGCTTCACCCAATCGGCCGCAACCACCGACTTTCCATTCCAGCCGCCGTTCGCCAGCATGAGTTGACCGATCTTGACGAGATCGCGTGGCAACAGACGCGCCCCTGACGCAGCACGCGGTTCGCCGTCGCGGCCAACGCTCCAGTCGGACGGGCCAAAGCCCAGGGGATCGAACAGGACGCGACGGCAATAGGCCGGCAAGGCTTCGCCGGTCCCTTTGACGATGAGCCGGCCGAGCAACGCCGTGGCACCGCCGCAATAGGTCCACTTCACGCCGGGCTCGCCGACGATCGGCCGCTCGAGGATGAACCGATAGCGATCGGGCGCGGCTTCCATCGCCATCTCGCTGTTGCGCGGATCGCCATAGGGAATGGTGAGTTCATCCCACTCGAAGCCCAGCGTCATCGATAGCACATGATGGATCGTGATCCTGTCGCGACCGGGCTGTGCGGCAAGATCGGCAAATTCCGGAAACTGCGCATAGAGCTTCGCCTCCGGCGGCGGCACCTTGCCTTCGGCGAGCGCGAGGCCGTAGGCGAGACCGACGATGCTCTTCGAGACCGAGCGCAGATCGTGCGGCACATCCGGTGCAAAGGTGACATGGCCGAGCGCTCGATCCCAGGCCTCATCCTCGCCCTGACCGTAATGCTCGAACACGAGCTTGCCCCGCTGGCTCACAAGAAACGCGTGCAATCCGGGCAGCTTTCCGGCCCGCTCCAGTCCGGAGAGGCGCTCGGCAGCATCGAACGATGCGGCAATGGCAGGCATGGCCCGTGGCAGAGCCACGCTCGCGCCAAGACCAGCTAGCAGATGGCGGCGATTGAGATGGGTCACGGGTTCATTTCTCCGGAATGGGGTATACACAGGTACCTTGCAATACATAGTACCTTGCTATATAAGCTCCTTTGAAAGCGGTGTAGTCAAGGAGGAAATGGCCGACTCGACGAATCAGGTTCAGCTCAAGAAGGGCGCGCTGGAGCTCTGCGTGCTCGCTCTGCTCGCGCGCGGCGAGAGCTATGCCTATGAGATCGCGAGCACGCTGTCGGCCGGCGTCGGCATGGGTGAAGGAACGATCTATCCGCTGATGCGGCGGATGCAGGATGATGGGCTGGTCGACACCCGCCTTGAGGAATCCAGCAGCGGCCCGCCGCGCAAATACTACCGCCTGACGGCCGCCGGCCGTGCCGCCTTCACCGCGCAGAAGCGGGAATGGCGCATCTTTTCGGACGCCGTGGACCGGCTGCTCGGAGACGCCAAATGAACCGCGCCGATTTCCTGCACATCCTCGGCGACGGGCTCGTAGGGCTCCCCCGTGCCGAGATAGACGACATCCTCGCCGACTACGCCGCCCATTTCGAGGAGGCGCGCGCCTCCGGCCGGGCCGAGCACGAGGTCGCCTCCTCGCTCGGCGATCCCCGGCGGCTGGCGCGCGAGCTGCGCGCCGAGACGGGGCTTCGCCGGTGGGAAAACCATCATTCCTTGCGCAACTCGACAGCCGCGCTGTTCGCGCTTGGCGGCCTCGCCGTGGTCGATATCCTGCTGTTGCTCCCGTTGCTGCTCGCCGTGCTGCTGATCCTGCTCGTGATCGCCTTCGTGATGTTCGTACTCGGGATCGTCGGCATCGGATTGCTGATTAGCGTCTACAAGCATTTCGGCGACGGACAGGTCGTCAACCTGATCCTGCGCGGGCTTGCCGGCATCGCGCTGGTCACGACCGGCGTGGGCTTCGCCTCCTTGCTGGCGCTAGGGCTCAATGCCGCCGTCAGATGGCTCGGCGGCTACGCGCGCCTGCATTATCGGCTGCTCAAGCCGGAGCAGCCGATCGCGTGAGTCAGGTGTCCGCCATGGCGGCACGCTGGCCGCGGCGGCGCACTTGCGTGATCTCCGCGAGGATCGACATCGCGATCTCCTCCGGCGTGATGGCGCCGAGGTCGAGCCCGGCCGGCGCCTTGACGCGATCGATCGCAGTGGCATCGACGCCTTCCGCGATCAGTTTTGCGCGCAGCGCCGCCATCTTGCGGCGGCTGCCGACGAAGGCGTGATAGGCGGCCTCGACGGCGACCGCGGCACGCAGCGCGGTTTCGTCGCCCTTGCCTTGGGTCGAGACCACGACGAACCGCCTTGCCTCGGTAAACTCGCCCAAATCGTAACCATTGATCAGCGCGTCCGCCTCCGGCCGCGATACGAGATCGGCCGATGGCGCCGCGAGCGTGACGTGAAAGCCGAGCGCGCGCGCCTGCACGGCGAGCGACAGCGCCACCGGGCTCGCGCCGAGCACGACGAGCGAGGGATGCGGCAGCACCGGCTCCACGAAAATGTCCATCGTGCCCTTGCTCGGGCACATATTGCTGGCAAAGCGGATGCCGTCGCGGTTCTCACCGGGGCTGACGCCGAGCTCGGCGAGCAAATTCTCCGGCTGCACCGAGACCATGCGCGGCTCGCCGTCGGCGAGTGCCTCGCGCGCCGCCTTCAACACCGCGCCTTTGGCGCAGCCCCCGCCGATCCAACCCGCGACGATGGTGCCGTCGGCCGCGATGATCGCCTTGGCGCCAGCCTTCGCCGCAGTCACCGAAACCGTACGCACCACCGTCGCGAGCACGAAGGCACGCTCGGCGGCCTTCATCTGCGCCACGAGATCCAGCACTTCGACATGAGCGGTCATCGGTGCCTCCTCATAGCTTCGCCAGATAGGGTTCGAGCGCGCGCAGGCTTTGCAGCGAATCTGCGGGCGCATGGAGATCGACATGCGGCAGCGCCGCCCTTATGCCTCTCGCCTCTGACGTGTAGCCTTCCCAGGCCATCATCGGATTAAGCCAGACGATGCGACGACAACGCCGGTGCAGCGCCGCCATTTCTCGTCCGAGCAGCACGGCATCGCCGGTCTCGTAGCCATCGGACACGATCATCACGCAGCTCCGCGAATGGATGACGCGTGCCGCGTGCCACCGATTGAAGGTCTGCAGGCTCTCGCCGATCTTCGTGCCGCCGCCCGCGCCCTGCGCCATGATCGAGAGACGGTCGAGCGCGCGGCCGGCGTCTTTCTCCTTCATCGCGCCGGAGACGTAGGCAAGACGCGTGTGGAATAGAAACGCCTCGGCCTCGCGGAACTCGTCGAGTACACCGTGGATGAAGCGCAGGAACACGGACGTGTAGGCGCTCATCGAGCCCGACGCATCGAGCAGAACGATCAGCCGCAGCGGCTTGTCCTTGCGCTGCCGTTTCACCAGGCTGATCGGAACGCCGCCATGGCTGATGTTGCGGTGGATGGTGCGGCGAAGATCGAGCCTGTAGCCGCGTCGCCGCGCGAGCTCGCGCCGCGTCAGGCGCGTACGCATCACCCTTGCGAGCTGCGCTGCGGCTTCATGGGCCTGTGCGACCTGGTCGGGATCGCTGAGCTTGCGGAAGTCGACCTCGGCGAGATTTTCGGCGCGCGAGGCGCCTTCCATCCGTCCCTCGCTGCCGCGGCCATCGGGCGCATCGTCGGGTGAGGAAACCTGATCAGTCAGCGATTGCCGGCCGCCCTGCTCCATTGTCTTGTCCTGCAAGCTCTTGAGCGACGGGCCGCTCGCGCCTTGGGCTGCGCCGAGCGTCCGCGATCGCGAGCGGACGCGCTTGCCGAGCCAGAATGCGTCGAACAGGCCGTCGAACTTGTCCCAGTCGGATTTGCGTGCCGAAAACAGATGCTTGAACGCGGAGCGCAGGAGGCCGGGACGCGCGGCATAGCCGGCAGACATCAGCGCCGCCGCATCCTGCCCCTCCGCAAGCCCGACCCGGAAGCCCGCGTCACGCAAGGTGCGCAGGAAAGCCGCCAGCCTGGCGGAGACAAGCCGGGAGACCTCGCTGAGGTCATCGAATTCGGGGCTCGCGCCGCAGCAGCTCATGCGACCCTCCCGAGCAGGCGCTGCGTCACCTCGCGCGTGACACGCGCGCGGTCCTCATGCGTCTTCAAGAGACAGATCAACGTCTCGTGCACGGTCTCGGGCGCGTCGTGGAGCTCGCGAATGTCGAGGCCGACGAGCGCGGCCGCCCAATCCAACGTCTCCGCGACACCCGGCACCTTCCGCAATTCCTCCTTGCGGACACCTTCGACCATGCGCGCGATCTGGAGCGACAGCGACGGGCTTGCGCCGGCGATCCGCGCCATGATGATGCGGGCCTCGCGATCGACGTCGGGATAATCGACGTAGTGATAGAGACAGCGCCGGCGCAGCGCATCGGAGAGCTCGCGCGTGCCGTTCGAGGTCAGCACCACCTGCGGGACGGTGATGGCGAAGATGGTGCCAAGCTCGGGGATCGAGACCTGGAAGTCGGACAACAGCTCCAGCAGGAACGCTTCGAACTCGTCGTCGGCGCGGTCGATCTCGTCGATCAGCAGCACCGGCGCCTGCGCGCGTCGGATGGCGGCGAGCAGCGGGCGCTCCAGCAGGTATTTCTCCGAGAATATCTGGTCCTCGATGCTATCCGTGCCGCGATGCGCCTGGATCGCCAGCAACTGGCGCTGGTAGTTCCATTCATAGAGCGCGGAGGATTGGTCGAGGCCCTCATAGCATTGCAGGCGGATCAGCTCGGTCGCATGCACCTTGGCGAGCGCCTTCGCCACCTCCGTCTTGCCGACGCCCGCCTCGCCTTCCAGCAGCAGCGGCCGCCGCAACAATTGCATCAGCGAGATCGCGGTCGCAAGTTCCGCGTCGGCGATGTAACCCGACGCAGCCAGCGCTTGCGCGATCTCGTCTCGGCCTTTCATGCTCCCTCCGTCGTTCCGCGGCGGTCCGCAGGACCGAACCCGGAACCTCGAGATTCCGGGTGCGATGCTTCGCATCGCCCGGGAATGACGAACCAACCCATTACGCCACCGCCCCGAGCTGCTTCGCCGCTTTCCAGTTGCGCCAGAAGTCGTGCGGCATCTGGATGTGCGTGCTCCCCAAGAACGAGAACGCATCGTTGACGGCATTGGAGAAAGCCGGCACGCCGCCGACATTCGGGCTCTCGCCGACGCCCTTGGCGCCTATGGGGTGATGCGGCGACGGCGTGACGGTGAAGTCGGTCTCCCAATGCGGCGTCTCGACCGCGGTCGGCATGAAGAAGTCCATGAACGAGCCGGTGACAACGTTGCCGGTGTCGTCGTAGCGGATCTCCTGCCCCATCGCGATCGCGAAGGCCTCGGTGAGGCCACCATGCACCTGGCCCTCGATGATCATCGGGTTGATGCGGGTGCCGCAATCATCGAGCGCATAGAAGCGCCGGACCATGTACACGCCGGTATCGACGTCGATGTCCATCACGCAGAGATAGGCGCCGAACGGGTAGGTCATGTTGGGTGGATCGTAATAGGAGACCGCCTCGAGCCCCGGCTCCATGCCCGGCGGCACCGAGTTATACGCCGCCCAGCAGATATCCTTCATCGACATGAACCTCTCCGGCAAGCCCTTCACCCGGAAGCCGTCGATGTCCCATTCGAGATCGTCCTCATGGACCTCGAGCTTGTAGGCCGCGATCATCTGCGCCTTGGCCTTGATCTTGCGCGCCGCCATGGCAATCGCAGCCCCCGCGACCGGCGTGGAGCGCGAGCCGTAGGTGCCGAGCCCGTAAGGCGCGGTGTCGGTGTTGCCCTCCTCGACCTGGATGTTGTCGGCGGGAATGCCGATCTCAGTCGCGATGATCTGAGCCCAGGTGGTCTCGTGGCCCTGGCCCTGGCTCTTGGTCCCCATGCGCGCGATGCCGGCACCGGTCGGATGCATGCGGATCTCGCAGGAGTCGAACATGGCGATGCCGAGGATGTCGCAATTCTTCGACGGACCGGCGCCGACGATCTCGGTGAAGAACGAGACGCCCAGGCCCATGATCTCGCGCGTCTCGCCGCGCTTGAACGCTGCACGCTTGTCCGCCTGCTCTTTCCGGAGCGCGGCGTAACCGGTCGTCTCCATCATCTTGCGCATGGCGGTGTGATAGTCGCCGGAATCATATTCCCAGCCCAGAGCCGAGTGATAGGGGAACTGCTCCGGCTTGATGAAGTTCTTCAGCCGCAGCTCGGCGGGATCCATGCCGAGCTTCTGCGCCAAAATGTCCATGGCGCGCTCGATGCAGTAGGCCGCCTCCGTGACTCGGAACGAGCAGCGATAAGCGACGCCGCCCGGCGCCTTGTTGGTGTAGACGCCATCGACGGAAAGATGCGCCGTCGGGAAGTCGTAGGAGCCCGTGACGATATTGAAAAATCCCGCCGGCCATTTCGAGGGGTCGGCGCAGGCGTCGAACGCGCCGTGATCGGCGAGCACGTGGACGCGAAGACCGGCGACCTTGCCGTCCCTGGTCGCGGCGATCTCGATCGTCATGTGATAGTCGCGTGCAAACGAGGTCGCGGTCAGATTCTCGATGCGATCCTCGACCCACTTCACCGGCTTGCCGGTGACGATGGAGGCGACGGCCGCGCAGATATAACCGGGATAGGCGCCGACCTTGTTGCCGAAGCCGCCGCCGATGTCGGGCGAGATCACGTGGATCTTCTGCTCCGGCAATTTCGCGATCAGCGACACCACCGTGCGGATCACGTGCGGGGCCTGGAAGGTGCCCCAGATCGTCAACTCACCCTTGATCTTGTCGAACGAGCAGACGCACTGGCAGGTCTCGAGCGGCGAGGGATGGGTGCGGTGGTAGGAGATCATCTCCTTGATCGTCACCTCGGCCTTCTTGAAGGCGGCGTCGGTCAATTCCCTGTCACCGACACTCCACTCGAAAATATGATTATGGTGCTTGCGCGGACCGTGTGCGCCCGTTGTCTTGCCGGCGAGGTCGTCGCGCAGGACCGGCGCATCCGGCGCCATCGCCTTGAAGGGATCGATCAGCGGCGGCAGTGGTTCGTACTCGACGACCACCTTGTTGACGCCGTCGTCGGCAGCATAGCGGTCGGTCGCGACCACGAAGGCGACCTCCTGGTTCTGGAACAGCACCTTGCCGTCGGCCAAGACCATCTGCACGTCGCCGGCAAGCGTCGGCATCCAGGCGAGGTTGACCGTCTTCAGCGTCTCGGCGGTGATGACCGCGAGCACGCCGGGGACTTTCAGCGCCTCGCTGTCGTCGATTTTCTTGACGCGCGCATGCGCGTGCGGCGAGCGCACGAAATCGCCGTGCAGCATGCCCGGCAATTTCACGTCGTCGACGTAATTGCCCTTGCCCTGGGTGAAGCGGATGTCCTCGACGCGCTTGCGCTTGCAGCCCATGCCTTCGAGCGCGGCCGTGCGTTGTTCCCGCGTGGGAGTCAAGTCGTTCATTCCGCGGCCTCCTTGAATTCGATGCCGTTGAGCTTCGCAGCGGCGTATTGAATCGCCCTGACGATGTTCTGGTAGCCGGTGCAGCGGCAGATGTTGCCGGAGATGCCCATTCGGATTTCCTCTTCGGAGGGCGAGGGATTCTCCTTCAGCAGGCGGTGCGCCCGCATGATCATGCCGGGCGTGCAGAAGCCGCATTGCAGGCCGTGCATCATGCGGAAACCTTCCTGCAACGCGGACAACGAACCGTCGGCATTGGCCATGCCCTCGATCGTCGTGATGTCGCTGCCATCGGCCTGGATCGCGAACATGGTGCAGGACTTCACCGACATGCCGTCGATATCAACGGTGCAGGCGCCGCAATGGGTGGTCTCGCAGCCGATATGGGTGCCGGTCATCCCGAGGTTCTCGCGAATGAAATGCACCAGCAGCGTCCGCGGCTCGACGAGGCCTTCGACCTCGGCGCCGTTCACCTTCATGGTCACATGCGTTTTCGCCATTCGTCCCTCCCCTAGCGCGCGCGGCTTGCGGCGCGTTGCAGCGCCCGCATCACCATGATGCCGCCGACATGCTTTCGGTATTCGACGGGCCCGCGGGCGTCCGCGGCCGGCGACATGATCGCTTGCGCCGCAGCAGCCGCGCTCTTCAACGCGGCCGCGTCGAGGCTGGTGCCGATGACGGCTTTCGCGGCGTCAGCGGCGAGGAGCGGCGTCTCGTGGACATTGGTGAGCCCGATCGCGCAGCTTGCGACCTTGCCGCCCGCCATGGTCAGCACGACGGCTGCGGCCGCGGTCGCGTAGTCGCCGACCTTGCGCTTGAGCTTTTCATAGGCGTAGCCGTGGCCCGCAGCGGGTACGGGGATCGAAACCGATGTCAGGATCTCGCCGGGCTCGAGCGCGGTGAAATAGGCGCCCTGGTAGAAATCGGCTGCCTTGACCTCGCGGAGGCCATTCGGGCCTTCGAGATGATAGGTCGCGCCCAGTGTGAGCATCAGCGCCGGCATGTCGTTGCCGGGATCGCCATTGGCGACATTGCCGCCGATCGTGCCGCGGTAGCGCACCTGCGGATCGGCGATCAGAAGCGCGGCCTCGTGCAGGATCGGCACCGACCGCGCGACCTCCTCGGAGGCGAGCAGATCATGCTGGGTGCTCATCGCGCCGATGACGAGGCTATCGCCGTCGCGGCGGATGCCCTTGAGGCCGGCGATGCCGTGGAGGTCGACCAGATGAGCGGGGCTGGCAAGCCTGAGCTTCATCATCGGCACGAGGCTGTGGCCGCCGGCCAGCGGCCGCGCGTCCTCGCCGAGATCGGACAACAGTTTGACGGCGTCGGCAACGCTTGCCGGCCGGTGATAGCTGAATGCGCCGGGGATCATCGTCTCCTCCCAATCGTCCTTGCGCGCCGTGGCGCGGACGTTGGGCGGGACCGTCTTCCTGGGCGAAGCGGACCGCAATGGTTGGGGCACAAAGAGGGGATTTTCGCACGAAATGCGGACTGGAACGCACGAATTGCGTCAGCTTGTGCGACCTTCCTCTCCTCCCTCTTCCCGCAGGAGCGAAGAGGGAGTGAGACAGTCGTTACGCGTGGCGCCGCGTCGCCAGCCCCAACCTCGCCTTCACCTCGGCAATCTTGGCCCGGCTCACGGGCACACGGTGGGGGGACGGGCCGTCGAGCTCAAGAACGGCGCCGTCGCCCTCCCTGCGGACGAGGGCGACGTGGGGGATGCAGACGATGTGGCTGCGGTGCACCCGGAGAAACAGACTCGGATCAAGCTGCGCCTCGGCCTCCGAGATCGACCATGGGCACATTCTTTCGCGGGTGCCGTCATGCACCCGCGTGTAGTGGGCATCGGCGCGGAGGCTACGGACGTCGGCGGTATCGATGAAGTGCGTGCCGTCGGCTCCTTCCACCGGCAGGCGCGGGACGGGCGCCGCGCGCGGCGGCTGGCCGACGCCGCCGAGCGGCGCAAATACCGGCCGCGGCAATGTCGCCGCGAGAGCCGTTGCGGCCAATGCGACTGCCGGAGCGGAGGGATCGCCGGCCATGGCAGGCACCAGCGTCTGCCGGCGCGGATCCGGCACCAGCGACAGCAGGAAGCCGGCGGCGATCACGAAGCAAAGCACGGCGACCACGATCGAGAGGATTTGTTGCGACGCCGCAAGGCTGTCGCCGAGATGCTGATGCACTTCACCCGTGAGCGGCAAGAAATGCATGCCGTGCATGGCGGTGTAATGCATGCCGGACACTGCGACGCCGAAGGCGATCGCGCTCACGATCAGGCGAAGGCCTTCCTGCTGCGCCAGGAAGGCACGCAGGCCGCCATAGGCGGTGACGATCGCGACCACGACCGAGAGCAATACCATTGACCCGTCATGCGTGATGACGAACGGCCCGGAAAGCCCGTGGATGCCGACATAATGCATGCTGCTGATGCCGACGCCGAGCAGCACGGCCGAGGACACCACCCGCTTCAGCGACGGCTCGCCGATCGACACGAAGAACAGCGATATGCCGACCACCAGCGCGCAGATCAGGAACGAGATGATGGTGGGCAGTACGAGATAGACGGTGTCCGGCGGCAGCGGCGCTGCCAGCATGCCGACGAAATGCATGGTCCAGATGCCGACGGCCAGAAATGCCGCCGCGCCCGCAAGCAGCACGCGATTGCTGACGCCCGCGGTGTTGCGGATGCGCGCGGCAAGCGCAAAGCCGGTATAGCCGCCCAGGCTCGCGATCGCCACGGAGAGCGCGACGAGATAGGGATCGTGTCCTTCGAACATGACCTTGCCGGCCGCTCCGTCTCCACGGAGCGCCTCCTCCCGCCGCCGAGTTTATCAACGCGGCGGCGGAAATGACAATCAGCGGCCTGTGAGACGAAGGTTATACGATCCCCGCCGCGACCTGGCCGCGCAGCCGCTCCAGGCCGTGCAGCGTGTTGGCGCAGGCTTCCGCAACCTCGACACCCTTGATCGCAAAGTGCCTGCGGAAGAAATCGTAGTGCACCTCGGTCTCGTGGAATTGCTGTGGCGTCAGCACGGCGGAGAACACCGGCACCTCTGTGCGCAATTGCACATCCATCAGCGCCTTGATCACGGTGTCGGCGACGAACTCGTGACGGTAGATGCCGCCGTCGACGACGAGGCCGGCCGCGACGATCGCGGTGTAGCGTCGTGTCTTGGCGAGGATCTGCGCGTGCAGCGGGATCTCGAACGAGCCCGGCACCTGGAACACGTCGACATGGGTGAGATGCCGCGCCTCGGCCTCCCTCAGGAAGGCGAAGCGCGCCTCTTGCACGACGTCGTGATGCCAGCAGGCCTCGACGAAGGCGACCCGCTGCGGCTTTGCGAAGCGCGAATGCTCGCGCACGGAAGGCTCGGGTGGAACCGGAGGAGGCGGGGCTTGCTGGGAAGTTTCGACTTGCGGATCTTGCAACATCTGATTCATGGCTTTCCTCACTTCAAGGACCAGAATCAGGGCATACGGAACGACAAACGGCCGCATCCTCGCGATGCGGACCGCCACCGACCGTTCTCTTTCATCCGGACTTTAACCGTCGGCTTCGGAGTTGCACCGAATCTGCTGACCCTTCCCCTTTTGCGGAGGAAGGCGCTCGCGGGCTTGGACCTTACGGCCCTTACCGCCGGTGGGGACTTTCACCCCGCCCTGAGAACATCAGCCGTTCGGGATGAACGGCCTGATTGAAATATGACGCCGCGGAACGGCTGCAGCAAGCATCTTCCGCATGGGGAAACAGCATGGTCCCATGCCGACAGAGCGGCCCGGCGGGCCCATGGAACGGAATTTGAGACGCCATTAACGATTGGCGCGCCGGTTGCTCAATCCGATTCCGATTTGTTCTCAAATTAATAATTGTGACCGAGATGAGCTGTGGACGAGCCTGCCCGAGCTTGTGGACGGACTCGCGACGGAGTTGCGCAGATTCCGCAAATCACATCAGTTGATCCCCGACAGGCCCGCGCGATCCGAAGGGATCGCCGTTAGCGACGTTAAGGGAGCGCGCGCCGGGCCAACCGCGTGCGTATCAAGACAACAATAAGGCAAGAGGTCGAGACGGCATGTCCCTGCTCGAAAGCAATATCGATTCCCGCAGCCACCCGCTCTCGGTGGTGGAGGACATCGCCGCAAGCAACAACTGGGCGTTCGAACGTTCCGGCGACGACGAGATCACCATCGTCTCGAAGGGACAGTGGACCGACTATCAGCTCTCCTTCACCTGGATGGGCGAGATCGAGGCGCTGCATCTCGCCTGCGCGTTCGACATGAAGATTCCTGTTGCGCGGCGCCCTGAGGTGCAGCGGCTCGTCGCCGCCATCAACGAGCAATTGTGGGTCGGGCATTTCGATCTGTGGACCCACACCGGCATGATCATGCACCGCCAAGCCCTGGTGCTGCCGGGCGGACTGACCGCCTCGACCGCGCAATGCGAGGCCATGCTCGCCGGCGCCATTCACGGCTGCGAGCGCTATTTCCCCGCGTTCCAGTTCGTGGTGTGGGCGGGCAAATCGACCACCGAGGCAATGGACGCCGCGATGTTCGACACGGCCGGCGAGGCGTAACTTCGTCTCCGATGCGGTGAGGGAGCCGCGGCTCCCTCCTCATCGTCGCCCGGACAAGCGAAGCGCAGATCCGGGGCCCATACCGCGTGATTTCGCTTGGTTTCACGATGCTTGTTGCTCTGCTCTTCATCCACTAGAACTTCTTGTGGTTATGCGACGAGCGCAGGCGCTCGCGCGGGGGTCCTGGCTTTCGCCAGGACGACATCGAGTGAGTGGTAGCAGCGATGGCCAACGACAGCACATTGAAGAACATCACCGGCACCATTCTCCTCGCCGGCGCAGGCAAGATGGGCGGCGCGATGCTGACCGGGTGGCTGGCGCAGGGTCTCGATCCGCGCCGCGTCGCGGTGATCGAGCCGCATCTGTCGCCCGAGATCAGCGCACTCGCCGCCAAGGGCGTCGTGCTCAATCCGGACGTGACGAGCGCCGGCAGCGTCGAGACGCTCGTCGTCGCGGTCAAGCCGCAATCCTTCCGCGAGGCCGGTGCGAAGCTGAAGCCATATGTTGCCGCGGGCACCTCCGTGGTCTCGATCATGGCGGGAACCACGATCGCCTCGCTGCAAGAGGTCTGCGGCGGCGCCGTGGTGCGCGCGATGCCGAACACGCCGGCCGCGATTGGTCGCGGCATCACGGTCGCGGTGGCCGCAAACAATGTCAGCGACAAGCAGCGCGCGGTGGCCGACGCGTTGCTCCGCGCCACCGGCTCGGTCGAATGGGTCGATGACGAGAATCTGATGGATGCGGTCACGGCCGTGTCCGGCTCGGGCCCTGCTTACGTCTTCCTGCTCGCCGAAGAGCTCGCGCGCGCCGGCGTCGAAGCCGGCCTGCCGGAGGCGCTCGCGATCAGGCTCGCGCGCGAGACCGTGTCAGGCGCCGGCGAGCTGTTGCACCGCTCGGAGCTTGCATCCAGCACGCTGCGCCAGAACGTCACCTCGCCCGGCGGCACCACGGCCGCAGCCCTCGAGGTGCTGATGGGCGAGCCCGGCCTGCGCGAGCTGATGATCCGCGCGATTGCCGCGGCGGCAATGCGATCGAAAGAGCTCGCCAAGTAGCGCGGTGCCGTAGGGTGGGCAAAGGCGCGGAGCGCCGTGCCCACCACCTCTCCACGTGTGCGACAGAAGTGGTGGGTACGCTTCCGCCTTCGCTCTGCGAGCTACCGCGAACAAGTCGCTTTGCCCACCCTACGATGTCTGGCCTGCGGCTACGTCGCGCCGAGCCGCTTGTTGAACATCTCGACATTGACGAGCCCGCGGGCATGGCGGCCTTCGCCGAGCTTGCGCGCGCCCTCGAACGCCTCGACCTCGAAGCGGATCACGCGACGCTCGACCGCGACAACCTTCGCAGTGGTCCGCACCGTCGCGCCTACGAGGCTTGCCGCGAGATGGCGGATGTCGACCTCCGTGCCGACCGTGACCCAGCCCGGCTGAAGTGCGCTGCGGATCGCGTCACCCGACGTCATCTCCATCTCCAGGATCATCATCGGTGTCGCATAGACCATCGGCATGCCCGGCACGAAGTGTCCGACGGTGCGCTCCGCGGGCACAACCAGGGTGCGCTCCGCATTCATGCCGATCTTGATGAACTCGCGTGCATCCATGGATTAACCTGCTTCGCTGTCGTCCCGGACAAGCGAAGCGCAGATCCGGGACCCATAATCACAGGATCGAGTTTTGCGAAGGCTGGCAATTCACAGTTTGCGCCCACAACCACTCCCTGTGGTTATGGGTCCTGCCTTTCGCCAGGACGACGGCTGTGATTGCTGCTGCGGCTGTGCCTACCCGCACGAACCGAGACTATTTCTTCGCCGCGGCCGCGCGCTCCACGAAGGTCTTGCCACCTTTCATCTTGTGGCGAAGCGGAGCTTCGTTGATCTGGATGACGACGGCTTCCGCATCGACGCCGAGATTCTTCACCAGCGCCTGCGTGATGTCGCGCATCATGCCGGCCTTCTGTTCGTCGGTACGGCCTTCGGCCATGCTGATGGTGATCTCAGGCATCTTGTTCTCTCCCTTGCGGCCGGACACCGGCATGTCATTGCCGGACTTGACCCGGCGATCCATCATTTGAAAGATGGATGCGCGGGTCAAGCCCGCGCATGACGATTGGAATGAATAGCTAACCCCAGCTCACGTCATGGCGCGCGAGCACCTCGCGCACCTTCGCGACGAGGTCAGCCTCGCTGCACGAAAATTGAGCCGGGCGCGTTTCGCGCCATTCCTGGTTGGAGGCGATCGCAGCCGCGGCCTTGGCGCCTTCGATCAGATCCTTGATCTGCACCTCGCCGCGCGCCTTTTCATCCGAGCCCTGGATGATCACGCAAGGCGAATTGCGGCGATCGGCATATTTGAGCTGGTTGCCCATGTTCTTGGGATTGCCGAGATAAAGCTCGGCGCGGATGCCCGCAGTGCGCAAGGCGCTGACCATTTTCTGATAGTCGGCGACGCGGTCACGGTCGAACACGGTGACGACGACGGGTCCGAATTCGGGACGCGTGTCGAGCTTGCCGAGCAGCGTCAGCGCAGCCTGGAGCCGCGATACGCCGATCGAGAAACCGGTCGCCGGCACCGGCTCACCGCGGAAGCGCGAGACGAGGCCGTCATAACGGCCGCCGCCGCCGACCGAGCCGAAGCGAACCGGACGGCCCTTCTCGTCCTTGGTGTCGAGCAGGAGTTCGACCTCGTAGACGGGGCCGGTGTAGTATTCGAGGCCGCGGACGACGGAGGGGTCGATGCGGATCTGATCAACGCCATAGCCCGACTTGCGAAATAGAGTTCGCATGTATTCAAGTTCGTCCCACCCCTCCATGCAGATCGGTGATCCGGCGTAAAATGATCCTTGGTCTGGAATCAAAAACGCATCTTGATCAATATTCTGTGGGGCTAAGAATTCACTCCCCTTCCCGGAAGCTAGATCATTCGAAGTCTTAACAGCCATGTCGATAAACTCGACTAGTCGAGAGACCTGCTCGGGCAGCAACTCAGCGCCCTTCGTGTAATCTCCGCTTTCGTCCTTGCGACCGCTCCCCAACAGTTGCTTGACGCCCTCAACACCCAAGCGATCCAGCTTGTCGATCGCTCTCAGGACGATAAGGCGCTTGCCAGCATTCTCCACGCCTCCAAGGCCGACAACATCCAGCACCCCATCGAGCACCTTGCGGTTGTTCACCTTCACTACGTAGGAACCGCGCTCGATACCAAGCGCTTCCATTGTATCAGCCGCCATCATGCACATTTCGGCATCTGCGGCCGGTGTGGGGGCGCCGACCGTATCCGCGTCGAATTGCATGAACTGGCGGAAGCGGCCGGGGCCAGGCTTCTCGTTGCGGAAGACGTAGCCGGCGCGGTAGCTGCGATAGGGTTTTGGCAGCGTGTCGAAGTTCTCGGCGACGTAACGCGCGAGCGGCGCGGTCAGGTCGTAGCGCAAAGAGATCCACTGCTCGTCATCGTCCTGGAACGAGAACACGCCCTCGTTCGGGCGGTCCTGGTCCGGCAGGAATTTTCCGAGCGCGTCGGTATACTCCATGGCCGGCGTTTCCACCGGCTCGAAACCATAGAGCTCGTAGACGGCGCGGATCTTCTCGACCATCTGGCGCGTGGCCTTGATCGCGGCGGGATCGCGATCCTCCAGCCCGCGCGGCAGGCGCGCCTTCAGTTTCTGGGGTTTTTTGGGTTTTTCCTTCATGGCGGCGTGGCATCCGATGTACGCCGCGGGAACCCGGGCGGTATACCCTCTCCCCCTGTGGGAGAGGGTGGCTTCGCTTTAGCGAAGCCGGGTGAGGGGTTCTATCCGCGCGCTTAGCTTTACACCTCTAAGCGCGGATAGAACCCCTCATCCGGCGCTTCGCGCCACCTTCTCCCACAAGGGGAGAAGGGAAGATAGCCTGCCGCCGGCGATCAAAAGACCTTGCGGATCCAGTCGTGCGGGTCGTTGGTCCGGCCGTACTGGATGTCGACGAGCTGCTTGCGCAGCCCCATGGCGACCGGGCCGGCTGCGCCGCCGCTGATCAGGAAGTCGCCGCTCGCCGAGCACACCTTGCCGATCGGCGAGATGACGGCCGCCGTGCCGCAGGCGAAGGCTTCCTTCAGCCTGCCGCTGGCCGCATCCTTGCGCCACTGGTCGATCGCGTAGGGCTCCTCGCGCACCACCGTGCCAGCGTCCTTGGCGAGCGCGATGATGGAGTCGCGGGTGATGCCCGGCAAAATGGTGCCGAGCGGCGGGGTGACCAGCGAGCCGTCGTCGAACACGAAGAAGATGTTCATGCCGCCGAGCTCTTCGACATAGCGGCGCTCGACCGCATCGAGGAACACGACCTGATCGCAGCCGCGCTCGATGGCCTCGGCCTGCGCACGCAGGCTTGCGGCGTAGTTGCCGCCGCATTTCACGGCGCCGGTGCCGCCGACCGCCGCGCGCGTGTAGTTCTCCGACACCCAGATCGAGACCGGCGCAGGGCCGCCCTTGAAGTAGGAGCCGACCGGCGAGGCGATGACGGCAAAGATGTATTCCGCCGACGGCTTCACGCCGAGGAATATCTCATTGGCGATCATGAAGGGCCGCAAGTAAAGGCTGCCCTCGCCGCCTGGAATCCAGCTGCGGTCGATCCGCACGAGCTGCTCGACCGCCTCGATGAAGACGTCCTCGGGCAACGGCGCCATCGCCATGCGCTCGGCGGAACTCTTGAAGCGTCGCGCGTTGGCATCGGGGCGGAACAGGTTCACGCCGCCGTCGTCGCGCTTGTAGGCCTTCAGGCCCTCGAAGATCTCCTGGGCGTAGTGCAGCACGGCGCCGGCCGGATCGAGCTGGAAATTGCTGCGGGCTTCGACGCGCGCGCCATGCCAACCGCCCTGGGCCTGGCTGTAGCGAACCACGGCCATGTGGTCGGTGAAGACCCGGCCAAAGCCAGGGTTGGCAAGCTTTGCCGTGCGCTCCGTCTCGGAGGTCGCATTGGTGGCAGGCTGGATTTCGAATTTCAGACTCATTTTTCCCTTGCCTCCCGCTGTCGCAATCGGCGCACGGAATTGCGCCGGCCTGCCTCTTTCGGGCTTGATAAACTAACCAGGTCTGGACCCCGACCGTGACCAGCCTTGTTACGGCCGGTTTCCCGTGGCCAGCATGTCGCGACAGGACATGCTTTTGCGGAGGACGGAAGTCCAGTATGTTTTGCCGATATGCCGCTCGACAATCGCACGGTAGTTCTGGTCCGGTCGGCGCTGCCTGTCCGGCACTCCCCCGGCCGCTTTGGATAACGTCATCCCGAACGAAGTGATCTAAAATTTCGTCCGGATCGATCGTTTTGTAACATTGAACCAAAGATACGTCAATATGCCTGACATAAATTTAGCGAGCCCCTCCCCCGACGCTGCCGAAACCAAGCCGGCGGCCAGCGATGCGGGCAATTTGCGCTGGGATATCATCGAGCTCCTGTTCTTCGCCTATCGCGATTTCGTCGGCGATCCCGACCAGGAGCTGGAGGCGTTCGGCTTCGGCCGGGCCCATCACCGCGTCATGCATTTCGTCTACCGCTATCCCGGCCTCAAGGTCGCCGATCTCCTGGATGTCCTGCGCATCACCAAGCAGTCGCTCGGGCGCGTGCTCAAGCAGTTGCTCGATGAGGGCTACATCGTGCAGAAGACCGGCGATAACGACCGCCGTCAGCGCCTGCTCTATGCGACACCGAAGGGCGAGACGCTGGTGCAGAAGCTCGCCGGGCTCCAGACTACGCGAATCAACCGGGCGCTCGCCGAGATCGGCCCGCAGGACGCCGAGACCGTGAAACGCTTCCTGCGCGCCATGATCGACCGCGAGGATCCCGACAAGGTGCTGGAGACGATCTTCGCCACCGTCAACCAAGCCACAAAGGAGTGACCGTGCCGCTCGCTGCCACGCTCGCCCGTCCGCCGGTGGAGCCCGCCGACGACGCCCCTCATATCCTCCTCGTCGACGACGACCGCCGCATCCGCGATCTTCTGTCGCGCTTTCTCGCCGCCGAAGGCTACCGCGTCTCGACCGCAGCCAGCGCCGGCGATGCCCGCGCCAAGCTCATGGGCCTGCATTTCGATCTGCTGATCCTCGACGTCATGATGCCCGGCGAGACCGGCTTCGACCTCGCCCGCTTCATCCGGACATCATCCTCGGTGCCGATCGTGATGCTGACGGCCCGCCACGAGGCGGAAGCCCGTATCGAGGGCCTGCAGATCGGCGCCGACGACTATGTGGCGAAGCCGTTCGAGCCGCGCGAGCTTGCGCTGCGCATCAACAACATCCTCAAGCGTACCGCCCCGCCGCAGGTCACCACGATCGAGAAGATCGCGTTCGGCCCTTACGTGTTTCATCTCGATCGCGGCGAATTGCGCCAGGGCGAGGAGGTCATCCACCTGACCGACCGCGAGCGCGAGATGCTGCGCATCCTGGCAGACAGTCAGGGCGAGACGGTGCCGCGCGCCGCGCTGACCGGCAACGGCAGCGTCAACGAGCGCGCCGTCGACGTGCAGATCAACCGCCTGCGCCGCAAGATCGAGAATGACCCCGCCAATCCCCTGTTCCTCCAGGCGGTACGCGGCATCGGCTACCGGCTGGTAGCCTCGCCGTAAGCAGCAGTGAAGCGCGACCGATGAGCACGATCGACACCGGCCTGACGCTGCTGAGGAGCGCCGCCGACCGCGTCTCCGCGGCCAATGGCTGGATGGGCAATGCGTTCAAGGGGTGGATGCCGACCGGCCTCTATGCCCGCGCGCTCCTGATCATGATCGTGCCGATGGTGGTGCTGCAATCGGTCGTCGCCTTCGTGTTCATGGAGCGGCACTGGAACACGGTGACGCGAAGATTGTCGGCCGCGGTGGTGCAGGACATCGCCGCGCTGATCGACGTCTACAAGGGCTATCCGCAGGACAAGGATCGCGACCAGATCAGGCGCATCGCCCAGCAGCGCCTCGGCCTCGTGGTGGACTTCCTGCCCGCCGGCGACATGCCGCAGCCAGGGCCGAAGCCGTTCTTCTCGCTGCTCGACCAGACGCTCTCGGTGCAGCTCGGCCGCCAGATCGGGCGCCCGTTCTGGATCGACACGGTCGGCCGCTCCAACGTCGTCGAGATCCGCATTCAGCTCGACGACGCCATCATGCGCGTATTCGCGCAGCGCAGCGCAGCCTATGCTTCGAATTCGGAGATCTTCCTGTTCTGGATGGTCGGCACCTCGTCGATCCTGCTGATCGTCGCGGTCTTGTTCCTGCGCAACCAGATCAAACCGATCCTGAAGCTCGCCGACGCTGCGGAAAGCTTCGGCAAGGGCCGCGATGCGCCCAACTTCCGCCCGCGCGGCGCGCGGGAAGTGCGGCGCGCCGCAATGGCGTTCCTGGAGATGAAATCGCGCGTCGAGCGCTCGATCGAGCAGCGCACCGCGATGCTGGCCGGCGTCAGCCACGATCTGCGCACCATCCTGACCCGCTTCAAGCTCGAGCTGGCGTTGATCGGCGACAATCCCGAACTCGAGGGCATGCGCAAGGACGTCGACGAGATGTCGATGATGCTGGAGGACTACCTCGCCTTCGCGCGCGGCGATTCCGGCGAACAGTCGCAGCCGACCGACATGGCGCAGGCGCTCGAGGAATTGCGCAGCGATGCCGAGCGCCACGGCCACACCGCGACTGTCGCATTCAACGGCCTGCCCGTGGTGACGGTGAAGCCGGCCTCGTTCAAACGCTGTCTCGCCAACCTCGTCACCAACGCGGCACGCTACGGCAAGACGATCGCCATCACCGGCCAGCGCGATCACCGCTATCTCACCGTCACCATCGACGACGACGGGCCCGGCATCCCCACGCATCTGCGCGAGGAGGTGTTCAAGCCGTTTCTGCGACTGGACAACGCCCGCAACCAGGACGAAGGCGGCACCGGCCTGGGGCTGGCGATCGCCCGCGACATCGCGCGCTCGCATGGCGGCGACATCACGCTCGGCGACAGTCCGATGGGAGGCTTGCGGGCGAGCGTGAGGATACCGGTGTAGCCTTTCTTACCTCGCCCCGCTCGCGGGGAGAGCATAGGCCGCCTTCGGCGGCCGTTCGTAAGAGACGCCGAAGCAGAGCTTCGGCTATGTTCGATCGCAGATCGAATTCGGGTGACGGGGACGCGCCGCGAGTCCAACTCTGTCCGTGAATGCGGAAGCAGCCCCACACCCCAATCCTCTCAGCGCGAGCGAAGACACCGGCTGCGCTGCGGCCACCAACCTACTTCGGCAGCAGGTCCTTCAGCTTCGCGGCGTCCTTGACGTTCATCTTGAAGCCGCCGGGCATCACGATGTCGCCGGGCTTCTGGTCCGCCTTGCACGGGCCGAGCCATTTGGCCTCGATCGTCGTGGTCGCGTCTCGCCCCGCAGCGCCGGCAACGCCGCCCTGGATGTGCGCGGTGCTCTTCACCGTGTAGGCGGTGTTGAAGTCGCCGGTAATCTCGGCATGCGAGGTCGTGGTGGTGCCGGCGACGTTACAGACGGAATCGCTGACATAGCCGGTCGCGGTCTTCTGGATGTCCTGCTTGGCGCAGATCTGCTTGGCCATCGGGGAGACGTTGTTGTTCATCTCCTTGTCGACGTTCTCGTCGGTGCAGTGCTGCATGGTCATTTCCGGCATCGCCCCGCCGGACCGGAGCATCTTCATCTCCCAGAGGCCGGCCTTGCGCACCGGCAGATCCACCGCATGTGCAGCCGTCGTCGCCGACATCGCGAGCGCGAGGAGGCTCGCGCAGAAAACTACAGGCTGTCGCGTCATGCGCCACGCTCCCGATCGTCGCTTGCGGTCTAATGGATCAGTATAGCGTGCGCAGCGGCTGTTCGGCTGCGCCATACGGCACCCAACGGCAGGCGAAGGAAATGTAGCCGCCGTCATAAGGCTGCACGGCGAGGAATTTCACCACCTTGCCGTAACGGGCGCAGTGGTCGACTGCGATCTGCCGCGCATCGACCTGCGTCGCCATCGAATAGGCGATGATGCCGCCGGTGTCGTTGCCCTTGAACGGCGGCACCGGAAGGATGTCGGCGCGCGCGGGCGCGCCCGCCAGCAATCCCGAGACAACCAGGCTGGCAAGAAGGCTCGCGGCCGCAATGATTCGCATTCCCGTCACTCCGTTTGGCTGGCGTCATTTTACGGTGCCGCGGACGCGCTGAAAAGAACGGAACGCCCGCCGGACACGAGGTTGCGTGCAACTCGTCGCCGAGTGTTGCCGCGCTGCACTTGACCTCTCCCCACCTTCGCGGCACGGTCCGATGCTTGCAACCATGTCTCCTGGATTGCCCATGCGCGACCTCGCCACCTCCCTGAAATCGCTCCGCTTTGCCGCGGTATTCGGCCTCATTCTGGGGGCGCTGTCGCTGACCGAGGCCAAGGCCGCCAATCCGCTGGAGCTGAACTTCTGGCTGGATGGGCCGCGCTATGACGGCCGCGTCGCCGATTGCGACAAGGCGCTGCCGACGATCGCCACCCAGTTCTGGGAGAAGGAAAGCTCGTTCTGGAATTCGTCGTTGAAGATCACGGGCTTCGCCGGCATCCACGAAACCGCCTTCCGGCCCTGGCAGTCCGACAACATCCCGCGCCGCTATTGCACGGGCGAGGCCATGCTCAGCGACGGCAAGGTGCGCAAGGTGCATTTCTCGATCATCGAGGACGGCGGCTTTGCCGGCTTCGGCCAGGGCGTCGAATGGTGCGTGGTCGGCCTCGACCGCAACTGGGCCTACAATCCGGTCTGCCGGGCGGCAAATCCCTGATCTGGGCGAATCGTCGCGCCAAAGCGGGCGGCGCCAATTTTGTTCTTGAAATGTTCTCGCTGGCTGCTAGGCTCTTTTGCACAGTCTAGTTGAAGGGCGTCGCCATGTTTTATTCCAGATTGCATTCCCTGTCCCGTTTCCTGATCTCCCTTGCGCTCACCGCAAGCTTCGTTGCGCTCGCAGGCAGCGCGGTGGCGCAGGACAGGCGGCAGAATGCGCCCGGCGAATTCGATTTCTACGTGCTGTCGCTGTCGTGGTCGCCGTCGTTCTGCGAGGAGGCAGCCGAGCGCGGCGGCCGCTCCCAGATCCAGTGCGGCGGACGGCCCTACGCCTTCGTGGTGCACGGGCTGTGGCCGCAATATGAGAACGGTTTTCCGGAATATTGCCAGCGGCCGGCGCCGCGGCTGAACCGCAACATCGTCTCCTCCATGCTCGACCTGATGCCGGCACCAGGACTGATCTTCAACGAATGGGACAAGCACGGCACCTGCTCGGGGCTGTCGGACCGCAACTACTTCGAGACCATCCGGAAAGCGCGCGCTGTCATCAAGATTCCGGCCGAGTATCTCGATCTGTCGCAGGCCAAGACCGTGGCGCCCGCCGATGTCGAGGAGGCCTTCATCAAGGCTAATCCGGGGCTGAGCAGCTCGGCCGTTTCGGTGACGTGCAACCGGACACGGCTGTCGGAGGTGCGCATCTGCCTGAACAAGGACCTGCAATTCCGCTCCTGTGAGGAGCTCGACCGCCGCGCCTGCCGCCGAGACCAGGTGACGATGCCGCCGATCCGCGGCGGGTAGTTGGACTCAAGTTGCCGTCATGCCCGGCTTTGCGCCGAGATGAAGCGCGTGGATGGCCGGGACAAGCCCGGCCATGACGGGTAGAAGATGCTGCGCATCCTCTCCAACGAGCTGCAGATCTTCCGATGAACTACCGTCACGCCTTTCATGCCGGCAGCTTTGCCGACGTCATCAAGCACATCGTGCTGGCGCGCATCCTGACCTACCTCCAGGACAAGCCGGCCGCATTCCGCGTCATCGACACCCATGCCGGCGCCGGCCTCTACGACCTCGAGGGCGACGAGGCACGGCGCGGCGGCGAATGGCTGACCGGCATTGCCCGCATCATGCAGGCACGCCTGTCCAACGAGGTCGCCGCTCTCACAAAGCCCTATCTCGACATCGTCCGCGCCTTCAATCCGCGCGGCGAATTGAAGACCTATCCCGGATCGCCGCTGATCGCACGTGGACTGTTGCGGCCGCAGGATCGTCTCGTCGCCTGCGAGCTCGAGCCGAAAGCGCGCAAGGCGCTGATCGATGTGCTGCGCCGCGACACACAGGCCCGCGTCGTCGATCTCGACGGCTGGATCGCGCTACCGGCTTTCGTGCCGCCGAAAGAGCGGCGCGGTCTGGTGCTGATCGACCCGCCCTTCGAGGCCAAGAACGAATTCGAAAGGCTCGGAGAAGCCTTCTCGGCAGCGTTCGCCAAGTGGCCGACCGGCATCTATGTGATCTGGTATCCCGCCAAGTCCAGGCGTGCCACCGATGCGCTCGTGCAAGCGGTGGCACAGGCCGCAGCCGCGGCCAAACCTCAGGGCAAATGCCTGCGGCTCGAATTCAGCGTCGCACCGCAAAGTACCGAGGCACCACTCGCCACGACAGGGCTTCTGATCGTCAACCCACCCTTTACGCTGCAGAGCGAACTCAAGACCATCTTGCCGGAGCTTGAAAAGCCGCTCGGCCAGGGTGGCGCGGCACGCTTTCGCCTGGAGGTACCAAAGCCCTAAAGTAGTACACCTATTGGGAAAACTATGCATGAACGGTAGTCAATCTGCAAAGAACCGTATTATGCTGTGTCCAGTGACTGGCTTTACGTTCCGCTTCCGCGAATGGTTGCGGCGGAGTGAAGGCCTCAGAAGGATCCAGGCGGACTGACACGTCCGTCCAAGGGTGGCCAGCTCCCGGGCTCGTATGTCCGGTCATGCCGAGATGCGTGTCTGCATCACGGCGGAGGAGCAATGCGGGGGAGGAGTCCCGATGGCCATGACGGGCACGGTTAAGTTTTTCAACGGCGAGCGCGGTTACGGTTTCATCAAGCCGGACGATGGCGGTCGCGACGTCTTCGTTCACATCACCGCGGTGGAGCGGGCGGGACTGAAGGACCTCACCGAAGGACAGCGCATCACTTTCGAAGTCGAGCCGGACAAGAAGGGCAAGGGACCGAAGGCGGTCAACCTGGTGATCCTCTCTTAGGCGAAGACTGACGCAAAAAAATCCCGGCCGCGAGGCCGGGAGGTTTAGGTCCGGTATTTTCTTCTTTAGCTATCAGAAGTGATAGTTCACGCCTGCGCGCACGACGCTGGCGCTATAGCCGTTGGATACGCCGGTGATCGCGAACTGGCTCGAGGACAGATCGAGGAAGAGATATTCGATCTTGGCGCTCCAGTTTTGCGCGATGCCGAACTCGGCGCCGACACCTGCGGTCCAGCCCAGCGTGGTGTGCGATTCCGACCAGCCAAAAGTCTCCGCACGCAGCTCACCGAAGGCAAGACCGGCCGTGCCGTAGAACAGGATGTTGTTGAAGGCGTAGCCGCCGCGGCCCCGCACCGTGCCGAACCAGGGATTGGAGAACTTCCACGGCGCGAACGTATCGTCGGCGCCGGTCGCCTGGATATCGCCTTCCACGCCGAACACCCACGGGCCATTCTGGAAATTGTAGCCGGCCTGGATGCCGCCGACGAAGCCGGCCGGGTTGGCGGGATTGTTGCTCACCGAGCCCCATTCGTAGCCGAGATTTGCGCCGAGATACGGCCCGGCCCAGCTATAGGCATTGAGCGGCTGGTTGACGGTATAGGGCGCACGCTGCCCGTAATTCAGATCGGCGGCCTCTGCCGAAGCGCTCCAGCCCGCGGCAACCAGAGCCGCAGCGCCCAAAACGAGCCCCTTCATCACACTCTCCAACGCAACTGCCGCAAGGCCATCGCCGTCCGCTTGCGCCGCCGCGCAAGGCAAAACCGCATGGTTACGGAACCAAGAACTTTTCGCGTAGGATTTATCGAGAGTTTTAAGTTAAAGGGTTGTTAAGCGCGGTTACCGCCCGCTTAACAGTCTTAAGGAAGCGTTACCGGGAACACCGCGCGAGGGACCGCTCTGCCGGCCCGGTGAAACTTCAAATCGGCACGCCCAGCGCCTAAATTCGCATTATGGACCACGATTCCTCCGACACCCCGGACACCGCACGCGCGCGGAAGCTGCGGCACGGCACATTGCCGGACGTCTCGCCGCAGGAGCAGGCCGCGCCCGACGTCGATCCTGCGACGAGTGGCGGCGACGACGAGGACGAGGCGCGGCTGCCGGACATCCTGGAAGAGAGCGGCGCGGTCGGCGAAGGCCCGCTTGCGACCGGACATGACGCCATCGAGCGCGCGGTGCGGCTCGCCCCCACCTCGGCGGGCGTCTACCGCATGCTCAATGCAAACAACGACGTGCTCTATGTCGGCAAGGCCAAGAACGTCAAAAAGCGCCTTTCCAACTACGCGCGCATCGGGGCGCCGCAGCCGGCGCGCATCCTGCGCATGATCGCGGCGACGGTCTCGGTCGAGATCGTCTCGACCACGACCGAGACCGAGGCGCTGCTGCTCGAAGCCAACCTCATCAAGCAGCTCCGGCCGCGCTTCAACGTGCAGCTCCGCGACGACAAATCGTTTCCCTACATCCTCATCACCGGCGACCATTGGGCGCCGCAGATCCTCAAGCACCGCGGCGCGCAGACCCGGCCCGGACGCTATTTCGGCCCGTTCGCCTCCGCGGGCGCCGTCAACCGCACCATCACCGCGCTGCAGCGCGCGTTCCTGATCCGCTCCTGCACCGATTCGTTTTTCGAAAGCCGCAGCCGGCCCTGCCTGTTGCACCAGATCCGCCGCTGCGCCGGTCCCTGCACCCGCGAGATCGACTTCCCGGGCTATGCGACGCTGGTGCGCGAAGCGACCGATTTCCTGTCCGGCAAGAGCCACGCCGTGAAGCAGGAGCTGGCGGGCGAGATGGAGAAGGCCTCGGGCGAGCTCGAATTCGAGCGCGCCGCGCTCTATCGCGACCGCCTCGCCGCGCTGTCGGCGATCCAGTCGCAGCAAGGCATCAATCCGCGCACCGTGGAAGAAGCCGACGTGTTCGCGATCCATCAGGAAGGCGGCTTCTCCTGTGTCGAGGTGTTCTTCTTCCGCACCGGGCAGAACTGGGGCAACCGGGCCTATTTCCCCCGCGCGGAGAAGACGTTCACGCCGGAAGAGGTGCTGGGCTCGTTCCTTGCGCAGTTCTACGACGACAAGCCGCCGCCGAAGCTTGTCCTGCTCTCGCATGAGATCGAAGAGAGCGAGCTTCTTGCCAACGCGCTGTCGATCAAGGCCGGCCACAAGGTCGAGGTCTCGACGCCCAAGCGCGGCGAGAAGAAGGAGCTCGTCACCCACGCGCTGACCAATGCGCGCGAGGCGCTGGGGCGGAAGCTCGCGGACACGGCGACGCAAGGCCGCCTGCTCGAAGCGATGGCATCGACCCTTGCCCTGCCCCATCCGCCGAAACGCATCGAGGTCTACGACAACAGCCATATCCAGGGCACCAACGCCGTCGGCGCCATGATCGTCGCGGGGCCCGACGGCTTCGTGAAGAACCAGTACCGCAAGTTCAACATCAAGTCGGAAGGGCTCACGCCCGGCGACGACTATGGGATGATGCGGGAGGTCCTGCAGCGCCGCTTCAAGCGGCTGCTCAGTCCGCCCGAAGAGACTGCGAAGACCAAGGACGACGACTTCCCGCAATGGCCCGACCTCGTGATCATCGATGGCGGCCGCGGCCAGCTGAACGCTATCCGCGAGATTTTCGAGAGCCTCGGTCTGACCCAGGTATCGCTGATGTCGGTCGCCAAGGGGCCGGACCGCGATGCCGGTCGCGAGACGCTGTTCATGCCCGGCCGCGAGGCCATCAAGCTGGAGCCGCGCGACCCCGTGCTCTATTTCATTCAGCGGCTGCGGGATGAGGCCCACCGATTCGTCATTGGTTCGCACCGCAAGCTGCGCAAGAAGGATATCCGCGAGGCCGGTTTGCAGGAGATCCCGGGCATCGGCCCGTCACGCAAACGTGCCTTGCTGCATCATTTCGGAACCCTGAAGGAGATCGAGCGGGCGTCGATCGCCGATCTCGGCAAGGTTCCGGGGGTGAGCGCGGAAAGCGCCCGCAAGATTTTCGAGTATTTCCATCCCCAGCCGGGGTGAACTAAAGGGGACGGGGTCATATGGTCGTCGCATCCCGCACCCCATTTGGGGAGGGGACGGTTGACCTGCAGGCACCAGCGGTATTGGTAGAACCAATGAACATCGCCACGACACGAGGGACGACCAGCCGCGCGATGTCCCTCCCGAACATCCTGACCTATGGCCGGATCGCCGCGATTCCGGTCGTGGTCGGGTGCATCTATGCGCAGTCGATCATGGACGGGCCGCTATGGCTGCGCTGGGTGGCGGTTGCCATCTTCATCGCGGCGGGGGTGACGGATTACCTCGACGGCTATTACGCGCGGATCTGGAACCAGCAGTCGGCCTTCGGCCGGATGCTCGACCCGATCGCCGACAAGCTCCTGGTCGCCTCTTGCCTTCTGATGCTGGCGGCCGACGGCATCATCCACGGCTGGTCGCTCTGGGCCGCCATCGTGATCCTCTGCCGCGAGATCCTGGTGTCGGGCCTGCGCGAATATCTGGCGGCGCTGCGCGTCAGCGTGCCCGTGACCAAGCTCGCCAAATGGAAGACGACGGTCCAGCTCGTCGCAATCGGCTTCCTGCTCGCGGGCGAGGCCGGCGATCAGGTGGTGCCGGTCGTGACCCAGATCGGCCTGCTCCTGCTGTGGGCGTCGGCGCTGCTGACCATGTACACCGGCTATGACTATTTCCGTGCCGGCATCCATCACCTCATCAAGGAGGATGAGGGATGAAGGTGAAGTATTTCGCCTGGGTGCGCGAGCGCATCGGCAAGGCCGAGGAGACGATCGAGCCGCCGGCCAGCGTGCGCACGATCGAGGAGCTGATCGCCTGGCTCTCCGGCCGGAGCGAAGCCTATGCCTATGCCTTCGAGAAGCCGAAGGTGATCCGCGCCGCAATCGACCACGCGCACGTCAAGCCGAATGCGGCGATCGCCGGCGCCCGCGAGATCGCCTTCTTCCCGCCGATGACCGGCGGCTAGCGTCGCGCGAATGTCTGCTACCGTCACCATCCGCATCCAGCAAGACGATTTCGACGTCGCGCGCGAGATCGCTGCGCTGACGAACGGTCGCACCGACATCGGTGCGGTCGTGAGCTTCTCCGGCATCTGCCGCGGCGACGAGGACAGCACGAAGATTTCTGCGCTGACGCTGGAACATTATCCGGGCATGGCGGAAGAAGAGATCAAACGCCACGTCGACGAGGCCATCTCCCGCTGGCCGCTCGACGGCATCACCGTCATACATCGCGTCGGCCGGATCACGCCCGGCGCAAACATCGTGCTGGTGGTGACTGCCTCGCAGCATCGCCAGGCGGCATTCCAGGCGGCCGAGTTTTTGATGGATTACCTGAAAACCAGCGCGCCGTTCTGGAAGAAGGAACAAAGCGCAGCCGGCACCGGCTGGGTCGAGGCCAATACAAGCGACGACCAGGCCGCCGCACGCTGGACCAAATCCTGATGGCAAAAGCTTCCAAGAAGACCACGCGCGGCCGCGCCGCACCCAGGCTTGCGAAGGTCGCCGCCGGCGAACTCGTGACACTGCTCGATTTCGTGCGCTATGCGGTGAGCCGCTTCGTCGAAGCCAGGCTTGCCTTCGCGCATGGCACGACGGACCCGGTGGCGGAAGCCGCCTTCCTGGTTTGCGAGGCGCTGCATCTCAATCCCGAGCAGTTCGAGATCTTCGCCAATGCCCGCGTCACCGCCGCCGAAGGCAAGACCCTCCTTGCGCTAATCAACGCGCGCGTCACCACGCGCAAGCCGGCCGCCTATCTCGTCAACAAGATCTACATGCGCGGCCTGCCCTTCTACGTCGACGAGCGCGTGATCGTGCCGCGCTCCTTCATCGGCGAGCTCCTGGATTCGCATCTCGGCGGCGACGGCGAGGCCGGCTCGCTGATCGACGATCCCTCGGCCGTCGAGCGCGTGCTCGATCTCTGCACCGGCTCCGGCTGCCTTGCGATCCTCGCCGCGCTGCATTTCCCCAATGCCGAGGTGGACGCCGTCGACATCTCCAAAGGGGCGATCGAAGTTGCCGCTCGCAATGTCGCCGATTACGGCCTCGAAGATCGCCTCACGCTCCATCGCGGCGACCTGTTCGCGCCGCTCGGCAACGCGCGCTACGACCTGATCATCTCCAACCCGCCTTATGTCGATGCGGAAGGGATGGCGTCCCTGCCGCCGGAATGCCGCGCCGAGCCGAAGCTCGCCTTCGATGGCGGCGCGGACGGGCTCGATGTCGTGCGCCGCATCCTGCAGGACGCACCTCGCTACCTTACGCCCGAGGGCGGATTGTTGTGCGAGATCGGCCGCGGCCGCGAGCAGATCGATGAGGCGTTCCCCGAACTGCCGCTGCTCTGGCTCGACACCGAGGATTCCGAGGGCGAGGTTTTCTGGATCGCGGCCGCCGATCTCGGCTGACCCGGGCAATTGCCGGAACAAGTCAAACGGCTCCACGTTCATCCACCAACAACGCTATCAGCCGCGGCCGCTGGAGGATGTTTCGCATGCTTGCGCCATCGGGCGAATTGCTGCGCGCCGGAGTGGCGCTCAAGCTCAACCACCTCAAGCGCGCCACGCGGTCCTATCTGCGCGATCGCACCGGCCAGGCGACCGGCAAGGCGATGTCCTATGCGGTCGCCGGCGGCCTCTTTGCCGTCGCGGGCCTGTTTGTCATCGCTGCATTCTTCGTCGGACTGATGGCGCTGTTCCGCTGGGTCGAGCTCACCTATGGAATGTTCTGGGCATTCGGCGCCGTCGGCGCCTTGCTTCTGGTGCTGGCGGCGATTTGTGCCGGCGTCGCAATGGCTCAGATGAAGCGTCGGCCCAAAACCATCGTGCCGCTCGCAAGCCGCCTGCGGGTCGCGATCGCCACGCCCCGGATTCCACGCGGAACGGTCAAGGAGGCCGTCAAGGAGGTCGCAACCACGATTCCCCTGGTGCCGCTCGCACCGGGCGAAAAGGGCCATCGCAACGGCGGTTCGCCGGCCCGCGGCAACCGCTCGGTGCAGTTCGGCCTGATGCTCGCAGCCGTCGGGCTGTTGGGTTTGACGGCGGCGCGCCGGAGGCGCCAGAGCCGTCGATTGGATGCATCATGACGCCGCGGCGCGAGCAGTTCGACGATTGGCTGCTTGTGGCCGCCACGACGGTGTTGGTGCTGACGGCGGAACGGTACTTTCAGGGCTACGTCTCGCCGCGATCCGCCGCCGTCGAGGACCGCCGCAACAAGGAAGGCAACTCGCCCGAAGCCAATCCCAGTCGCGCCGCTTTGCAGGGCGGCCATGGCCGCCGGTCCAAAAGCCCGTTCAAGATTCCGTTCGCCGGCTGGAAGGACATTCTCTGGCGCACCTACCAGCGCATCGACGAGGATCGCTTGCTCGCAACCGCAGGCGGCGTGGTCTTCTTCGGGCTGCTCGCGATTTTTCCGGCCGTCACCGCCTTCGTCTCCTTTTACGGGCTGTTCGCCAACCCGTCGACGATCAGCGCCAACCTGCAGACGCTCGCGATGATGCTGCCCGAGGGTACGTTCCAGATCATCGAGGACCAGATCGGACGCGTGGTGTCGAAGGGCAACACGGCGCTTGGCGCCACCTTCCTGTTTGGCCTGGCGCTGGCGATCTGGAGCGCCAATGCCGGCATCAAATCCATCATCGACGCGCTCAACGTCGCTTACGAGGAGCGCGAGAAACGCAGCTTCATCCGGCTCAATCTGGTGTCGCTGGCCTTCACGGTCGGCGGCATCGTAGCACTCCTGCTGATGGTGGGCGCTGTGGTCGCCTTCCCCCTCGCACTGAACCATCTCGGCCTCGGTCCGGAGAGCAAGCTGATCGTCGCGCTGGCGCGATGGCCGCTGCTGTTCGTCATCCTGCTGGTCGCGCTCGCCGTCCTCTATCGCTTCGCGCCGAGCCGCGACGCACCGCGCTGGGAATGGCTGAGCATCGGTGCGCTGACGGCCTCGGTCCTGTGGATCGCCGGCTCCGCGCTGCTGTCGTGGTATCTGTCGGAATTCGCCAATTACAACGCCACCTATGGCTCGCTGGGAGCTGCGATCGGGTTGATGATGTGGATGTGGATGTCCGCCATCGTCATCATGTTCGGAGCCGAGCTGAACTCGGAGATCGAGCGGCAGACGTTGCGGGATACGACGACCGGCAAGCCCAAGCCGCTCGGCACCCGGGAAGCCGTCTCCGCCGATACGGTCGGCGCGGCCGCGCCATCCTAGTGTGGTCAGGCCGAACGTGCGCCGGCCTGACCACGGCAGCTCAGCCCTTGCTGATCACCACTTCCAGATATTCGCTGTGCACGACCACCGTGCCGTCATCGGCGTGGTTGAACTCACCGACGAGGCCCAGGAGATCGCGGCGCAGTGCCGCCTGGCCGTTGTCGTCGAGTGCGGCGAATGCCTTCAGCATGGGTCCGTAGAACGACTTGAACACATCGAGCCAATGCTCGGGCGAGCGGTAGCGGAACACGAACATTCGAGGCTCGGCCACGATCTCCGAAGCCTGGCCGCCGAACATCTCCTCGAGCCGGGCCTTCGTGCCCCATAGCGCCGGCGATTTCACCCCGGCCGGCGGCGGCAGGTGCTTGCCGAGGGTCTTGAAGAGCTGGCCGATAAAGCCCTGCGGCGTCCAATTGGCGAGCCCGACCTTGCCGCCGCGCCTGCACACTCGCGCAAGCTCGGAGGCCGCCCTGTCCTGATTGGGCGTGAACATGACGCCGAAGGTCGAAAGCACCACGTCGAAGGAGGCGTCCGGGAACGGCAGCGCCTCGGCGTCCGCTTCGCGGAACGAGACGGTGAGGCGCTCGGCCGCTGCGCGCTCGCGGCCGCGCTCGAGCAACGCCGGCACGTAGTCGGTCGAGGTGACATCGCACCAGCGCCGCGCCGCAGCGAGCGTGGCATTCCCATTGCCGGCGGCGACGTCGAGCACTTTGCTGCCGGCGCGCAGGTCGAGCGCCTCGCAAAGCTGCTCGCCGACGATCTGCAAGGTGGTTCCCACGACGGCATAGTCGCCGGACGACCAGGCGCCGTGCTGGCGCTGCTTGAGCGCGGCGAGGTCCGGCTGGGCGTCGGCGGGCTTGCTGAGTGCTGCGGAAGTCGACATGGAGATTTCCTCCGGTTGAAGATGCCGGGACGATAGAGCGCAGGCCCGTGACTGGCTTTGAGAGCGCCATTATTTTACGTTGAGAGCGCCTTGATTTCTGAGCGGGAGCCGGGCGTGGCGTTTCAGTTCGAGGATTTTTCCCTGGATCCCGAGCGCCGCGAATTGTGGCGCGGAGGTCATCTCGTCGCGCTCGAGCCGCAGGTATTCGATCTCCTGACCCATCTGATCTGCAACCGCGACCGCGTGGTAACGCGTGACAATCTGCTCGACGCCATCTGGAACGGGCGTGTCGTCTCCGACTCCACGCTCGCAAGCCGCATCAATGCGGCTCGCCGCGCGATCAACGACACCGGCGAGGAGCAACGGCTGATCCGCACCGTGGCGCGCAAGGGTGTGCGCTTCATCGGTGACGTCGTCGAAACAAGCAAAGCCGATCCGTCGACGGGGCCGGCCGGGCGAAAGCAGCCATCCGCCCAACCGCTGCCCGACCGGCCGGCAATCGCCGTGCTGCCTTTCACCAACATGAGCGGCGATGCGGAGCAGGAATATTTTTCGGACGGCATAAGCGAGGACATCATCACGGCGTTGTCGAAGCTGCGTTGGTTCTTCGTGATCGCGCGCAACTCCTCATTCATCTACAAGGGGCGGACGGTTCATCTGCGGGAGGTCGCAAACGAACTCGGAGTCCGTTACGTCGTCGAAGGAAGCGTGCGCAAGGGCGGCGACCGGGTGCGCATCACCGCGCAGCTCAACGACGTCGCGACCGGCAGCCATCTCTGGGCGGAACGCTACGATCGCGAGCTCGCCGACGTGTTCGCGGTACAGGACGAGATCACCGAAGCCATCGTCGCCGCGATCGAGCCGCAGCTCTACGCTGCGGAAAATTTTCGCGCCCAGCGCAAGCCGCCCGACAGCATGGATGCGTGGGACCTGGTGATGCGGGCGCTCTCGCATTACTGGCGCGTGACGCGGCAGGACCATGTGGTCGCGCAGGCCTTGCTGGAGAAGGCCATCGCACTCGACCCGAATTACGGCAAGGCGCTGGGCCTGCTCGGCACCAGCTACATGTTCACAGCCCATATGGGCTGGATGGACATGGCCACCGCGATGCCGATCGCCGAGCGCGCCGCACTCGCCGCGATCCGGGCCGACGACGAGGATCCCTGGGCCCACAACGCGCTCGGCCACGTCCATCTGTTCGCGCGCCATTTCGAGGATTCGCTCGCCGAATTCGAGACCGCGCTGCGGCTCAATCCGAGCTTCGCGCTGGCCCAGGGCTATCATGGGCTGGCGCTCAGCTATTGCGGCCGCTGGCAGGACGGTGACGAGGCGGCGCGCCGCGCCATTCGTCTCAGCCCGCGCGACCCCTATGCGCCGGTCTATTTCGGCATCAAGGCCTATGCCCGCTTCCTCGGCGGCGATTATGACGAGGCGATCCGGCTCGCGCACGAGGCCTTGCGACAGCGCAGCGATTTCGTCGGCGCGCATAGGGTGCTGACCTCGGCGGCCGGCATGGGCGGCCGCGCGGACCTTGCCCGCTCCGCGTTGCAGGAGCTGCGCCGGGCCCAGCCAAACGTCTCGCTCGCCTGGATCGCCGAGTTCATGCCGATCAAGCTCGCGACCGACCGCGAACGCTACCTGGAAGGCTTCCGCCGCGCCGGTCTCACCTAGCGCGCGACGCCCTATCCCCGCGAATCAACAATGATGTTAAGGTCACCCTCGCTTGGGGACGTTTAACAAGAGCGTGGCAGAGACGTGCCCGTGTTTTCCCGGGTGGGGCAGTCAGCACTAGAGGGCGTAGCGCGCGGCATGATTCGCATTTCGACGATCTTCATCGCCATCTGCATGGTGCTGGTTGCAGCCTCGCTCGGCCTCGTCCTGCATTCGGTGGCCGGCATCAACGGAACCGAATCCGCGATCGTGGCACTGACCGCGCTGACCTTCCTGATCCTGTACAACGCGGTCTCGATGCGTCTGCGCGACCGCAGTGACGTCGGCAACCAGATCGCCGATCTGTCGCGCGGCACAGCCGATCTCGCCCGCCAGGTCGCCGAATTCGGCCGCAGGCTGGCAGCGGTCGAGGGACGCGTCGCCTCCGCCAATTCCACCAATGCGGACCGCGTCCAGTCGGTGGTCGGCGAAATCAACGAGCTCGGTGGCCTCGTCAAGCAGCTCGCCGCCACCGTGGCGACGCATGAGGACCTGCTGGCGTCGGGCGCGCCCGCTTCCGCTGAGCAGACCGAAGCCGGGATGGCGCATGAGCCGTTGGCAGCGCCGGCGCCGCGGCCGGCCGCCGCCCCATCGCCGGTTCCGCCTCCTCCCCCGAGCGCTCCCATGGCGACGGCCGGCGCCCGCAACCAGACGCAGCTGCTCGCGACGCTGCGCAACGCGATCGACGAGAACCGCATCGACATCTTCCTCCAGCCAATGGTGACGCTGCCGCAGCGCAAGGTCCGCTTCTACGAGGCGGTGACGCGGGTGCGCGACGAGCGCGACCAGCTCATCGCGGCTGAGGAGATCATCAGCATCGCGGAAGCCTCCGGGCTCATCGGGCGCATCGACAACATGGTGATGCTGCGCTGTGTGCAGGTGCTGCGCCGGCTGATGGTGCGCAACAAGGACGTCGGCGTGTTCTGCAACGTCGCCGCCTCCACGCTCGGCAATTCGACGACGTTTGCCCAATGCCTCGACTTCCTCGAGGCCAACCGGGCGCTCGCGCCCTCGCTGGTGCTCGAATTCAAGCAGTCGACGTTCCGCAACCTCGGCCCGGCCGAGACCGAGAACCTCGCGGCGCTCGCCCAGCGCGGCTTCCGCTTCTCGATCGACCACGTCACTGACCTGCGCATCGAGCCGCGCGAGCTCGCCGATCGCGGCGTGCGCTTCATCAAGGTGCCGGCCGGGCTGCTGCTCGATCCCAAACAGGCCTCGACCTCGGACATCCATCCATCCGACCTGTCCGACCTGCTCGGCCGCTTCGGCATCGATCTCATCGCCGAGCGGATCGAGGGCGAGCGCGCGGTGGTTGACCTGCTCGACTATGACGTGCGGTTCGGCCAGGGTTTCCTGTTCGCCCCGCCCCGGCCATTGCGGCCGGAAGGTGCATCTGCTACCGCCGGGGCCGCGCCGGATCAGGCGCAGCAACAGGTATCTAATGGCTCCGCCCCGTCCAGCTCAGGCGAAACCGCTCCCCTGCCGCCGTCACAGCGCATCACCGGCAATGCCGCGCTCGCGCGCCGCATCTGACCGGCTGTCCGTGTCATGACCACACTGCATTTCGTCGAGAGCCTGCGCGAGCTCGTCGCGGGTGTGGATGTCGTGCTCAGCGACATCTGGGGCGTGGTCCATAACGGGCTCGAGTCCTTTCCCGAAGCCTGTGAGGCGCTGCACAATTTCCGGCAACAGGGCGGCACGGTCGTCCTGATCACCAACGCGCCGCGACCGGCGGATTCGGTTCAGCGACAGTTACGCAAGCTCGGTGTTGCCGACGAGACCTACGACGCCATCGTCTCCTCAGGCGATCTGACGCGGCTCTATGTCGCCGATCATCCCGGCCGAAAATTGTTCTGGCTTGGCCCCGAGCGCGACGGCTCGATCCATCGCGGGCTCGACGCGGTGCTCGCGCCGCTGGAGGAGGCCGACTACATCGTCTGCACCGGCCTCTATGACGACGAGACCGAGTCGGCGGAAGATTATCGCGGCATGATGCTGAAGGCGCGCGAGCGCAAGCTGACGCTGGTCTGCGCCAATCCCGACATCGTGGTCGAGCGCGGCGACCGGCTGATCTATTGCGCGGGCGCCATCGCCGAGCTCTATCGCGAGCTCGGCGGCGAGGTCATCTTCTACGGCAAGCCACACCGGCCGATCTACGAGCGCGCGATGGCGCTCGCCGGTGAGCGCCAGGGCCATCCGATCGATCGCAGGAAGGTTCTCGCAATCGGCGATTCCGTGCGCACCGACCTGACCGGCGCGCGCGAGTTCGGCATCGACTGCCTGTTCGTCACCCGCGGCATTCATTCCGAGGAGTTCGAGGGCCTCGACCAGCTCGATCCGGCCTCGGTGCTGGAGCTGTTCGGCCATCCGCCGAAGGCGCTGATGCGCGAATTGAAGTGGTAATTCCCAGTTTCGTCATTCCGGGGCGATGCGCGCAGCATCGAACCCGGAATGACGACAAAAAATAATGCCCGGGACGAACCCGGGCATCCAATTCTCTCTGTGATGCAGATGGAGCGCCTACGCGCTCGCCATGTCCGGGAAGACCGCTTCGATCTTGGTCTTCAGCGTCGCCGCGTTGAACGGCTTGACGATGTAGTTGTTCACGCCGGCCTTCTTGGCCGCGATCACGTTCTCGGTCTTGGATTCCGCCGTGATCATGATGAAGGGCGTGGTGGCGAGGTTGGGATCGGCCCGCACTTCGCGCAGCAGGTCGTAGCCCGTCATCGGCTCCATGTTCCAGTCGGAAATCACGAGCCCGTACTTCTTGCCGCGCATCTTGTTCAGCGCTGCCGAGCCGTCGCTGGCGTCATCGATATTATCGAAGCCAAGCTGCTTCAGCAGATTCCGGATGATACGGATCATGGTGCTGTAGTCATCCACCACCAGAACCGGCATCGACAAATCAACCGCCATCTCGACTCCCCCAAAACGCAACCAGGAAATATTAACGATCGAACTGCCGGACTCGATGCCCTGCAAGTTCCATGTCTCAAAGGACTAGCATCAAGGCGTTAAACAGCCCGTTAATCGGGTCGCGCCGGAAAGCCCGGAAATGCCCCGCAATGCGGTTCAACCCCCGCTTGACTTCGCCCGGCGCGTCACGTCACGGTCCCGGGCCGACCCGCCCGCCCCAGAGAATTCCCCTGATGGCTCCGCATTTTACTGTTATCCGCGATTCCACGCCGGCACACGCGATCCCAAGGGGTGCCGTGGTCGCCATGGGCAATTTCGACGGCGTTCATCTCGGCCATCGGGCGGTGATTGCGGCTGCGCTGGAGATGGGCCGGACGCATAATCGGCCGGCGTTTGCGCTGACCTTCGAGCCGCATCCGCGACGGTTTTTCAGCCCCAACACCCCGCAATTCCGTCTCACGGATGAGCGGGCCAAGCTGCGGCTACTGGCCGGCACCGGGCTTGCCGGAGCCGTCGTCATGACCTTCGACAAGACCCGCGCCGGCACATCAGCACAAGATTTCATTCACCATGACCTGATCGGCCGCCTCGGGATCAGCGGGATCGCGGTCGGCTACGACTTTCATTTCGGCAAAGGCCGGGTCGGCTCGCCGAGCCTGCTCGTCAATGAGGCGCCCAGGCTCGGTATCGAGGTCGACGTCCAGCCGCATGTCGATATCGACGAACGGCCGGTCTCCTCCAGCGCCATCCGCACCGCGCTCGCCGAAGGTCAGCTCGATGAGGCCACGACCATGCTGGGCGCGCCCTGGTTCGTGACCGGGGAAGTCATCCACGGCGAGAAACGCGGCCGCGACCTCGGCTACCCCACCGCCAATATCCGCCTCGATGCCAATTGCGCCCTCAAGCATGGCATCTACGCGGTCCGGGTTGGCCACGGGACCGAGCGGCTGGAGGGGGTCGCAAGCTTCGGCCGGCGTCCGACATTCGATAATGGCGCGCCGCTGCTGGAAATCTTCCTGTTCGACTTCAAGGGCGACCTCTACGGACAAACGCTCGATTGCGCGTTTCTCGGCTTCATTCGCGAGGAACTGAAGTTCGAGGGCATCGAACCGCTGATCCGCCAGATGGACGAGGATTCCGCCCGTGCGAGGGTCCTGCTGGCGGCTGCCCCCGACACCTTCCCGAAGCTTGGAAGCATCGATTGAGGCCCCAAAACGGCCCCTTCCGGCCCTTTGCGATTCGGCCGCCCGGCTGCTATGGAGAGCCCATGTTTGCGCGGCGCATCATAGGGATTAGCGGCCCGGCTTCCGTCTGAGCTTTGGCTCGGCGCAAGACCGGGATTTCGTCGTTTCACCCCGCGATCGTGATCGCATTCTGCCGCGCCCCTTCCGAGCCAGATCATTCATGTCCGAAAAGCCGCAAAAGTCCGAAGCCAAAGACTATTCCAAAACCCTGTTCCTGCCGCAGACGGAATTCCCGATGCGCGCCGGCCTGCCGCAGCGCGAGCCGGAGATCCTCAAGCGCTGGTACGACATCGGCCTCTACGAGAAGCTGCGCGAGAGCGCCAAGGGCCGCGACAAGTTCGTGCTGCATGACGGCCCGCCCTATGCCAACGGCAACATCCACATCGGCACGGCGCTGAACAAGATCCTCAAGGATCTCGTCACCAAGAGCCAGCAGATGCTCGGCTTCGACTCCAATTATGTGCCCGGCTGGGACTGCCACGGCCTGCCGATCGAATGGAAGGTCGAGGAGGAGCACTACCGCAAGAAGGGCAAGACGAAGCCGGACTTTCGCGATAGCGCCGCCATGGTCGCGTTCCGACAGGAATGCCGCGCCTATGCGACGCATTGGCTGGGCGTGCAGCGCGAAGAGTTCAAGCGTCTCGGCGTGATCGGCGACTGGGCCCATCCCTACGCCACCATGACCTATCCCGCCGAAGCCCAGATCGCGCGCGAATTGATGAAGTTCGCCGCCAACGGCACGCTCTATCGCGGCTCCAAGCCGGTGATGTGGAGCGTGGTCGAGAAGACCGCGCTGGCCGAAGCCGAGGTCGAATATGAGGACTACACTTCGGACATGGTCTGGGTGAAGTTTCCGGTCACCTCGCCGGCGCATGGCGCGCTCGCCTCCGCGAGCGTCGTGATCTGGACCACCACGCCGTGGACGCTGCCCGGCAACCGCGCCATCTCGTTCTCGCCGAAGATCGCCTATGGCCTCTATGAGGTCACCGACGCGCCCGCCGACAATTGGGCAAAGACCGGCGATCTGCTGATCCTTGCCGACGCGCTCGCCGAAGAGGTGTTCAAGCAGGCGCGCGTGGCCGCCTACAAGAAGGTGCGTGATATCCCCGGCGACACCATGGACGCGATCGAATGCGCCCACCCGCTGAAGGGGCTCGCCGGTGGCTACGAGTTCACCGTGCCGCTGCTACCCGGCGACCATGTTACCGACGACACCGGCACCGGCTTCGTGCACACCGCGCCCGGCCACGGCCGCGAGGACTTCGACGTGTGGACGGCGAATGTGCGCGACCTCGATGCGCGCGGCATCATCACTACAATCCCCTATACCGTCGACGAAAACGGCGCTTTCACGGACCACGCTCCCGGATTTGCGGGCAGGCGCGTCATCAACGACAAGGGCGAGAAGGGCGACGCCAACGAGGTCGTGATCAAGGCATTGGTCGAGAAGGGCATGCTGCTCGCGCGCGGCCGGCTGAAACACCAGTATCCGCATTCCTGGCGCTCGAAGAAGCCGGTGATCTTCCGCAACACGCCGCAATGGTTCATCGCGATGGACAAGGACATCGCGACCGGCGGCAACGCGAAGACGGGCGACACGCTGCGCGCCCGCGCGCTGCAAGCAATCTCGGTGACGCAATGGGTGCCGCCGTCGGGCGAGAACCGCATCAACGGCATGATCGAGGCGCGCCCTGATTGGGTGATCTCCCGTCAGCGCGCCTGGGGCGTGCCGATCGCCGTGTTCGTGCGCGAGAAGGGTGACGGCTCGGCCGAGATCCTTCAGGACGAGGCCGTCAACACGCGCATCGGCGAGGCCTTCGAGAAGGAAGGTGCCGATGCCTGGTACATGGACGGCGCCCGCGAGCGCTTCCTCGGCAGCCGCGCCAATGAAGACTGGAAGAAGGTCGACGACATCCTCGACGTCTGGTTCGATTCCGGCTCCACGCACGCCTTCGTGCTGGAAGACCCCGTGCATTTCCCCGGCCTTGCCGGCATCAAGCGCAAGGTCGACGGCGGCACGGACACGGTGATGTATCTGGAGGGCTCGGACCAGCATCGCGGCTGGTTCCATTCCTCGCTGCTGGAAAGCTGCGGCACGCGGGGCCGTGCGCCCTACGACATCGTGCTGACCCACGGCTTCACCCAGGCCGAGGACGGCCGCAAGATGTCGAAGTCGCTCGGCAACACCATCGAGCCGCAGGCCGTCATCAAGGAGTCCGGCGCCGACATTCTCCGGCTCTGGGTCGCTTCCTGCGACTACACCGACGACCAGCGCATCGGCCCCGAGATCCTGAAGAACACGGTCGAGACCTACCGCAAGCTGCGCAACACCGTGCGCTGGATGCTCGGCACGCTGCATCACTACAAGCCGGCCGACGCGGTCGCGCCCGCCGAAATGCCGGAGCTCGAGCGGCTGATGCTGCACGAGCTTGCGCTGCGCGCCGAGGTGATCCGCAAGGCCTATGAAACCTTCGACTTCAAGAGCGTGGTCGCGACGCTGTCGGCGTTCCTCAACAGCGAGCTGTCGGCATTCTATTTCGACATCCGCAAGGACACGCTCTATTGCGATCCGCCCTCCTCGCTGACACGCAAGGCCGCGCTGACCACGATCGATACGCTCTGCAACGCGATCCTGAAGTGGCTGGCGCCGGTCCTGAGCTTCACCGCCGAGGAGGCGTGGCGGATGTACCGGCCGGACGCCGAGCCCTCGGTGCATCTGGCGCTGTTCCCCGAAGGTCTCGAAAAATTCCGTGACGACAAGCTCGCCGCGAAATGGGAGATCATCCGCAACGTGCGCCGCGTCGTCACCGGTGCGCTGGAGCTCGAGCGTGCGGCCAAGAACATCGGCTCGTCGCTCGAGGCATCACCGGTGATCTATATCGCTGACCGGAACACACAGATGACGCTGTTCGATGTCGATCTCGCCGAAGTCTGCATCACCTCGAATTACGAGGTGCGCGAGGGTGAGGCGCCGGCGGCCGCGTTCCGTCTCGATGCCGTTCCCGGCGTCGCCGTCGTGGTCGAGAAGGCGGTAGGCACCAAATGCGCCCGCTCCTGGAAGATCCTGCCGACGGTCGGCGAGGACGCGGACTATCCCGATGTCACCCCGCGCGATGCCAAGGCGCTGCGCGAATGGAAGGCGCTGGGGGTTAGCATTTGACTCCGTCGTCCCGGCGAAAGCCGGGACCCATAATCACCGCCGCCAATTGTAGCGAAGGCAGATGACCACGAGTCGTTCAAACAATGACCGCCTGGGGTTATCGCGACGAGCGCAAAGCGCTCGCTCGGGGGTCCCGGTCCCAGTGCGCAATGCGCACAAGGCCGGGACGACGGCCGAGAGCGTGGCAGCCTCAGCGAGCCCCTCCGCATGACCCCTCTCCGCGCCGGCATTCTGTCCGCCGTGATTTCACTCGTGCTGGACCAGGCCTCGAAGCTCTGGCTGCTCAACGTGTTCGACCTCGACCGTCGCGGCGGGCTGAGGTTGACGCCGTTCTTCGACCTCATGCCGGCCTGGAACAAGGGCATCAGCTACGGTTGGCTGCAGACCGAAGGCGCGGCCGGGCAGATCGCGCTGATGGCGGTCAAGGCCATTGCGGTGGTTCTGCTGGCCGTCTGGATGACACGCGCGCAGACCCGGCTGGCAACGGTGGGGCTGGGGTTGATCATCGGTGGCGCCATCGGCAATGCCATTGATCGTCTGGCCTATGGCGCGGTGTTCGATTTCGCGCTGTTTCACGTCGAAATCGCCGGAAAAGCCTACAATTGGTACGTGTTTAACCTAGCTGATGTGGCGATCGTTGCTGGGGTAGCGGCCCTATTGTATGATTCCTTCCTGGGGGTACCCGCCGCAAAAGCGCCCTGATCCCGGCCGATACGGGCCCGGACGGTGGAACCTTGCTTGCGAGGGCAGGCCCGCGCAGGGCGCGGCGATCGATTACGAAACAGAACAGGTACAGCGATGCGCGAAAGCGAGCCGAAAGGTTGGATGATGCGAAGCCCGATGCACGGGCTATTGCGCTCGCTGAAGCTCACTTCCGTCGCACTCGGCATCGGCCTGGTGATGGTCGCAGGCAGCGCCCGCGCCGGCGATGACGACGACGAGGACGATCGGACGTTCGAGGAAAAGCTCATCGACAATCTGATGACTGGTCTCGGCGCCCAAGGCGGCAGGAGTCTGGAGAAGCCCGGCATCGAATACCGCGAGCGTTCGCCGCTGGTGGTGCCGCCCAAGCTCGACCTGCCTCCGCCTGCCTCGTCTGCCGAGGCGGCCGCACCGAACTGGCCGAAGGATCCCGACGAAAAACGCCGCAAGGAGCTTGCTGCCGCAAGAAAGAAATCCGGCACCAAGTTCCAGCAGCCATGGGAAGCCGCCCGGCCGCTGACACCGGCCGAGATGAACGCGGGCAAGACGAACGGCCCTACCCGCACCACGAGCAACGAGCCGGGCCAGCCCAGCCAGAACAATCCGACCCTGAGTCCGGCCCAGCTCGGCTATACCGGCGGCCTGTTCAAACTCTTCAAGGGCAACAGCAGCGAAGCCGCGCAATTCAAGTCTGAGCCGCCACGGGAGTCGCTCACCGAGCCGCCCGCCGGTTACCAGACGCCCTCGCCGAATTATTCCTATGGCACGGGGCCGGACCAGACCCGCAAGACGTATTTCGACGTGTTGAGCGGCAAGGAGAAAGAGCAATAGCGCTCTTGCCCGCCCCGCGTGCTTATGCGGAACCGCCGCAATCATCCGGTGTAGGCCGGATGCGGCACATGACCTATCTTTAACTTCACGATGACGGCGTTCTCTGCTTCGTGACGCAAAGCGCTAGGTCGCACGGTGTAGCATGCCGTGCTTTTGCACCCGGGCATTTGGGCCCTGGCTTTCACAAGGATTGTGATGTCCTCAAACCGATCGGCTGTCTGCCTCCTCGCCGCGTTGCTCTCGACTTGTGCTCTTTCGACCGGCGGCGCATCTGCCCAGACAACGGTAACATCCGCACCACCCAGCAGCTTCACGCTCGCTAATGGCCTCCAGGTCGTGGTGATTCCCGATCACCGCACGCCCGTGGTCACGGAGATGATCTGGTACAAGGTCGGCTCGGCCGACGAGACGCCCGGCAAATCGGGGCTCGCCCATTTCCTCGAGCACCTGATGTTCAAGGGCACGGAGAAACATCCGGTCGGCGAATTCTCCCAGACCGTGCTGCGCGTCGGCGGCAACGAGAACGCCTCCACCTCGGTCGACTACACCAACTACTATCAGCGCGTGCCGCGCGAGCAGTTGCCGACCATGATGGAGTTCGAAGCCGATCGCATGACCGGGCTCGTGCTCAAGGACGAGAACGTGCTGCCCGAGCGCGACGTCGTGCTCGAAGAATACAACATGCGCGTTGCCAACAGCCCCGAGGCGCGGCTGAACGAGCAGGTCATGGCCGCGCTCTATCTCAACCATGCATACGGCCGCCCGGTGATCGGCTGGCACCAGGAGATCGAGAAGCTCAACCGCGAGGATGCGCTGGCGTTTTATCGCCGCTTCTATGCGCCCAACAACGCGATCCTGGTGATTGCCGGCGACGTCGAGGTCGCCGACGTGCGCCCACTGGTCGAGCGCAATTTCGGCCCGATCCCCGCACAGCCGGCGATCCCCGCGCAACGCATCCGTCCGCAGGAGCCGGAGCCGGCCGCCCCGCGCACCGTCACGCTGTCCGACCCGCGCGTCGAGCAGCCGGGCCTGCGCCGCTTTTACCTCGTGCCCTCGGCAACCACGGCGGCGGCCGGCGAGAGCGCCGCGCTCGACGTGCTTGCGCAACTGATGGGCAGCGGCAGCAACTCCTATCTCTACCGCGCGCTTGTCGTCGACAAGCCGCTCGCGGTCTCGGCCAGCGCCAGCTATTCGAGCATCTCGCTCGACCCGAGCCAGTTCTCGATCGCAGCCTCGCCCAGGCAGGGCGTCGGTTTCGCGGAGGTCGAGCAGGTCATCGACGACGTGATCGCCGACATCATGCAGAACCCGGTCCGGGCCGAGGATCTCGAGCGGGTCAAGACCCAGCTCATCGCAGAGGCGATCTACGCCCAGGACAATCAGGCGGTGCTGGCACGCTGGTATGGCGGCGCGCTGGCGACGGGTCTGTCCATTGAGGACATCCGCAGCTGGCCCGATCGCATCCGCGCTGTCACCGCCGAACAGGTGCGCGCCGCCGCACAAAAGTGGCTCGAGAAGAAGCGCTCGGTCACCGGCTATCTCATCAAGGACACCACCACCGCCAAGCGCGAGGAGAAGCGTTCGTGACCTACCCTTTCCTCCGCGGTATCGCGCTTTCCGTCGTCACCTCGGTGACGCTCTCCCTGGCGTCGATCTCGCCGTCGCAGGCTGCGGCCAAGATCCAGCATCTGACCTCGCCCGGCGGCATCGAAGCCTGGTTCGTGCAGGATGCGACCGTGCCGCTGATCGCGATGGAGTATTCCTTTGCCGGCGGAGCATCGCAGGATCCCAAGGACAAGCCGGGCGTCGCCAACCTCGTCGGCGACCTTCTCGACGAAGGCTCCGGCGATCTCGATTCCAAGACCTTTCACGAACGGCTCGACCGCCGCGCCATCGAGCTCTCCTTCAACGCCAGTCGCGATACGTTCCGCGGCAGCCTGCGCATGCTCCGCGACAATAAGGACGAGGCTTTCGACCTGTTGCGGATGGCGCTGACCTCGCCGCATTTCGACACCGCCGATGTCGAGCGTATCCGTTCGCAGGTCATCTCGGGCCTGCGCCGCGACACCACCAATCCGACAGCGCTCGCCAGCCGCAAGTTCCTGGAGATCGCCTTCGGCGATCATCCCTACGGCCGGCAGACCAGCGGAACGCTGGAAAGCGTGCCGACCATCACGATCGCCGACATGAAGGATTACGTCGGCCGCATCCTCGCAAGGGACACGCTGAAGGTCGCAGTCGTCGGCGACGTCGACCCGGCAACGCTCGGCAAGCTCCTCGACAAGACGTTTGGCAGCCTGCCGGCCAAGGCGAACCTCGCCCCGGTCGCCGACGTCGAGGCAGCCGCGCCGCCGCAGCGCGCCTTCGTGCCGCTCGACGTGCCGCAGACCGTGATCACCTTCGGCGGTCCAGGCGTGAAGCGCAGCGATCCGAACTTCATGGCCGCCTACGTCGTCAACCACATCCTGGGCGGCGGCGGCTTGTCCTCCCGGCTCTATCGCGAGGTGCGCGAGAAGCGCGGGCTCGCCTATTCGGTGTTTGAATCGCTGCTGTGGATGGAGCACTCGGCCGTGTTTATCGGCAACACCGGCACGCGCGCGGACCGCGCCGGCGACACCATCGACGCGATCGAGAAGGAAGTGGCCCGCATCGCCGAGGAGGGACCGACGCAGAAGGAACTCGATGAAGCGAAGTCCTACCTCAAGGGTTCGCAGATGCTGGCGCTGGACACCTCATCCAAGCTTGCGCAGGCGCTGCTGCAATATCAGCAGGACAAGCTGCCGATCGACTACATCGAGAAGCGCAACGCCATCGTCGATGCCGTGACGCTGGATGACGCCAAGCAGGCTGCCAAGCGCCTCTGGGGCCAGGGCCTCCTGACCGTCATCGTCGGCCGCGCGCCCCAGGCAGCCGCGCAGCCCGCCGCGGCGACCGCGCCGAAGTCGAACTGAACTTCGCGATCCTCGCGTTGAATGGCCGGGCTTGCCCCGGCCATTCGCATTTTCCATGATGCAGCATTGCCAAATGCAGGTGCCCGCGATAGGTCGAGGCATCACGAATGGTGCCATCATGCTGCGGATTTCCCGCGATCTCGTCATCGACGAAGACGACATCGAGATCGGCTTCGTCCGCGCTTCCGGCCCGGGCGGACAGAACGTCAACAAGGTCGCGACCTCGGCGCAACTGCGCTTCGACACGCGCAAGCTGACCCTGCCGGAGGACGCTGCCCTGCGCCTTGCGCGCCTCGCCGGCCAGCGCATGACCAAGGACGGCATCATCGTGATCCAGGCGCAGCGTTTTCGCACCCAGGAGCGCAACCGCCAGGACGCAATCGACCGCCTGCTTGAGATGCTGCGCGAGGCCATGGTGCGACCGACGCCGCGCCGCGCGACGCGGCCGACCTTCGCCTCCAAGCAGCGCCGGCTCGACAGCAAGAAGCGCCGCGGCGACATCAAGGCCAGGCGCGGCGGCGGCTTCGACGATTGACCAATGAAAAAACCTCCGGCCGCAGGGCGACCGGAGGCTTGCTGTTTCGCGTTCGGCGTTAGAGCGTTTTCCAGCGAAGTGGACACCGGTTCGCGTGAAACGCGTCAGAACAAGAATCTAGAGCCCCGTTCCGATTCAATCGGAACGGAAACGGCTCTAGTAGCGCTTGCCCGTGGCCGCACCGCCCGACGTGGAATCGTCGACCGTCCCTTTATGTGTCGCGCTTCCGGTGGTACCGACCGTGCCCTTGGTCCCCTTGGTCGACTTCATGCCCACCTTCTCGCCCGCAGCGCCCTGCTGCGCACCAAGGTCCTCATCTTCGCTGCCGGACAGGCCGCCCTGCATGGGCTTGCTTTGCACGGTGCCGCGCGTCTTGGCGTCAGTCGACACGCCTTGTGCAAGAACGGGCGTCGCAATCAGGGCAGAGAGGGCGCATGCGATCACGGAGGTCTTCACCAACTTCATCCATTTCTCCTGGATTTTGCTTCGCGATGAACGGCCCGGCGCTTCTCTTCGCCGTTCGCCAGCACCGAGCCATATCATCGCGGAAAGAGCGCGAACGGCGCGATCGTCATGCAATCCGCCTCGTGTGGTCATCGTTTAGGGATTTCGGGGCCATTTCGCGGAATTGATCACCGCATATGCGGCGGCGCGGAACACACGCAGACCGCGAGCATCATCGTCTGCAGCGAAACAGCCCGCTACTACCACCGCGGGTTCGGCGCCGCCTAGAGTTTGTGCACGCCGACATTGACGTGGATGAGCGGGCTCTTGGCGATGCGGGCAGTCGTTCTGGGTTTGTGTAGCGCAGTGGTGCTGGTCGTGCGGATCGCCGACGCGCAAATGCCCTTGCCGGCGGCAAAGCCGCCGGATGGCGCGACGCTGTTCAAGCAGCAATGCGCGGTATGCCACACGACGAACCTGTCCGAACCAGTGCGGCAGGGCCCGCCGCTGGTCAAGATCGTGGGCCGGCCCGCCGGCAAGGTCGAAGGCTTCCGCTATTCGCAGGGCCTCGCGAACGCGGATTTCGTCTGGGATGAGGCGAGGCTCGATGCCTGGCTGACCAATCCGCAAGCCGTGATTCCCGGCGTTGTCATGGCCTATCGGCAGGGCAAGCCCGAGACGCGCGCGGCCATCATTGCCTACCTCAAGGAGCTGAACTGATGGCGAAACCGGTTCATTCCATGATCCGTGTGCTCGACGAGGCGCGATCGCTCGATTTCTACAGACGCGCCTTCGGCCTCGAAGTCGCCGACCATCTGAGATTTGCGGACTTTGCCCTGATCTACCTGCGTCACCCGTCGTCACCGTTCGAGGTGGAATTGACGGTCAATTTCGATCGCAGGGATCCATACGCGCTCGGCGACGGTTACGGGCATCTCGCCGTCGTGGTCGACGATCTCGACGGCGAGCATGCGCGCTTCGAGCGCGAGAAGCTGGCACCGGGACCGCTGCGCGACTTCAAGCACGAGGGCAAAACGCTGGCGCGCTTCTTCTTCGTCAGCGATCCCGATGGCTACAGGATCGAAGTGATCCAGCGGGGCGGGCGTTTCAACTGATCAAAATCATAAAATTCACGGAGGAATCCATGAGAGAAGTCGATCGTCGAAGCAAACACAGCCGCCGCGTCTTTCTGCAGGGCGCGGCGACGGCCGTTCCGGTCGTGGCAGCAGCGACCAGCGTCGGCGTCAGCGTCGAGAGCGCCTGGGCGGATGATGCGAGCGCGCTGACGCCCGCGACGATGAAGACGCTGCTGAAGGTCGCGCGCGACATCTATCCGCACGACGTTCTCGGCGACAGCTACTACATCACCGCGATCAAACCGTGGGACGACAAGGCTGCCAAGGACCCCGCCGTCAAGTCGTTGATCGGCGACGGCATCACGCGACTCGATCAGAACGCGCGGGATCGCCACAAGGTACCGTACGCCGAGGTGCCCTGGGAGTCCGATCGCGTGGTGCTGCTGAAGGAGATCGAGCAGAGCGACTTCTTCCAGAAGGTGCGCGGCGACCTGATCGTGTCCCTCTACAACCAGAAAGAGGTCTGGCCGCGGTTCGGCTACGAGGGCTCCTCCGCCGAGCACGGCGGTTACATCAATCGCGGCTTTGCCGACATCGACTGGCTTCCCAAAGCCTAAGTCGCACCCCAACGGTTCAGGAGAACGCATATGGCAAAATTCGATCTGAACGACAGTGGCGTTGTGGTGATCGTCGGCTCCGGCGCCGGTGGCGGCACGCTGGGCAACGAGCTCGCGCAAAAGGGAGTCAAGGTCGTGATTCTCGAAGCCGGTCCGCGCATCGAGAACCAGGACTTCATCAACGACGAGTGGGACAGCTTTTCCCAGCTCGCCTGGTCGGATGCGCGCACCACGTCGGGAACCTGGCGCGTCGCCAAGGACTTTCCGAACCTTCCCGCCTGGATCGTCAAGGCCGTCGGCGGCTCCACGGTGCACTGGGCCGGCGCCTCGCTGCGCTTCGACCAGCACGAGTTCAGGGTGAAGAGCACCTACGGCAACATTCCGGGCGCCAACCTGCTGGACTGGCCGGTCACGCTCACCGAGATGGGGCCGTGGTACGCCCAGGCCGAGAACAAGATGGGCGTGACCCGGACCAACGGCATTCCCGGACTGCCCGGCAACAACAATTTCAAGGTGCTCGAGGCCGGCGCGAAGAAGCTCGGCTATCAGACCGTGCATACCGGCAACATGGCGATCAACAGCCAGCCCCGCGACGGACGCGGCTCCTGTCAGCAGATCGGCTTCTGCTTCCAGGGCTGCAAATCCGGCGCGAAATGGTCGACGCTCTACACCGAGATCCCGAAGGGCGAGGCGACCGGCAACCTTGAGGTCCGCCCCAACAGCATGGTGATCAAGATCGAGCACGATGCGAGCGGCAGGGCGACCGGCGTCGTCTACGCCGACGAGACCGGCGCGATGCAGCGCCAGAAAGCGCGCATCGTCGCGGTCGCCGGCAATTCGATCGAGAGCCCGCGGCTGTTATTGAACAGCGCCTCGACGATGTTCCCCGACGGCCTTGCCAACTCGAGCGGTCAGGTCGGCCGCAACTACATGCGGCACATGACGGGCAGCGTCTACGCGGTATTCGAGAGGTCCGTGCACATGTATCGCGGCACGACCATGGCCGGCATCATTCGCGACGAAGCCGCCAACAACCCGAAGCGCGGTTTCGTCGGCGGCTACGAGATGGAGACGCTGTCGATCGGCCTGCCCTTCATGGCGGCGTTCCTCAATCCGGGCGCCTGGGGCCGCCCGTTCACCGCCGCGCTCGACGGCTATCCGCGGATGGCCGGCATGTGGCTGGTCGGCGAGGACATGCCGCAGGAGACCAACCGCATCACGCTCGATCCGGCCGTGAAGGACAAGTTCGGAATGCCGGTCGCAAGCGTGCATTTCGACGACCATCCCAATGACCTCGCGATGCGCGCGCACGCCTACAAGCAAGGCTCGGCAGTCTATGAAGCGGTCGGCGCTACCGTGACCTATCCGACGCCACCTTATCCGAGCACCCACAATCTCGGTACCAACCGGATGAGCGAGAAGCCCAGGGATGGCGTGGTCAACAAGTTCGGCCAGACCCACGACGTCAAGAATCTGTTCGTTTCGGACGGCAGCCAGTTCACCAGCGGCGCGGCCTGCAACCCGACGCTGACCATCGTCGCTCTCGCCATTCGTCAGGCGGATTACATCGCGGGCGCAATGCAGAAGAAGGAAATCTGAGGGCCGATAGGCAGCAGCTCGCGTCAAACTCTCGGTCGTCGTCCTGGTATGGGTCCTGGCACTCGCCATGACGACGTCGAGAATGCGGTGACAGGCTCGCGCAGGGCAGCTATTCGGCTGCGTCGAGAATGGGCGCCACCGTTGCCTTGAACTCCTGCACCGGAGCAATGTTTCTGGCGCGGTAGATCAGGCAGGAGCAGCGCAGCAGCGACGCAAAATTGTTGACCTCGCCATGATGGTCGAGAACTTCGTTGTAGAGCGTCGTGAGGAACTTGCCGAGGCTCATGTTCTCCTTGGCCGCGATCTCCTCGAGCGTATCCCAGAAGGCCAATTCCAGCCGGATCGAGGTGCAGTGACCATCGATCCGCAACGAGCGGGTCTGGGACTCGTAGTCGCGTTGGGGCTGATGCGCGAACAAATGACACATGGCGTCCTCCCGTCCTGCTGCCGTTTTTTCACGATGCTACACCCCTGCCCCACGCCCCACAATCGGGGCGGATGGAGGAGACGGGCCCTATCGCCGACGCGAGATTCTTCGAACGCTCAATGTCTTCAATGTGATAGGCCCCCTTCTTCCCCAACCCGCCACGATGCTGTTGCTCAACACATGCTTTTGACGCAACACGGCATAAGATAACGGTCCCAGCGAATCCAAGTTTCGAGCCCATGCCTGTCCGCCAGCTTCCAGAGCAAGTCGTCAACCGCATCGCCGCCGGCGAGGTGGTCGAGCGGCCGGCGAGCGTGGTCAAGGAACTCGTCGAGAACGCGATCGATGCCGGCGCGAGCCGCATCGACGTGTTTACCGACGGCGGTGGGCGGCGGCGGATCGGCATCACCGATGACGGCAGCGGCATCACAGCGAAGGACCTGTCGCTTGCGGTCGAACGCCATGCCACCTCCAAGCTCGACGACGAGGATCTGCTGCAAATCCGCACGCTCGGGTTCCGCGGCGAGGCGCTGCCCTCGATCGGCTCGGTTGCGCGGCTTTCCATCACCACGCGCCACGCCAGCGAACCGCACGCCTGGGCGCTGTCGGTCGAAGGCGGCGAGAAGTCCGAGATCATGCCGGCCGCGCTTGCGCATGGCACGCGCGTCGAGGTCAACGATCTCTTCTATGCGACGCCTGCGCGGCTGAAATTTCTGAAGACGGACCGCACCGAGGCCGAAGCGATCCGCGAGGTTGTCAGGCGGCTGGCAATGGCGCGGCCCGACGTCGCCTTCACGCTCGCCGGCGAGGAGCGCGCGCCGGTGACCTGGGCCGCCGCCCTCCCCGGCGCCGCGGGCCGGCTGACGCGGCTCGGTGACATCCTGGGCGCGGAATTTCGCAGCCACGCGATCGAGGTTCATGCCGAGCGCGACGGCGTCGTCGTTGCCGGTTACGCGGCTGCTCCCGCGCTGACAAAGGCGAATGCGCTCGGGCAATATCTCTTCGTCAACGGGCGGCCTGTGCGCGACAAGCTGATCCTGGGGGCGGTGCGCGCGGCCTATTCCGACTATCTGCCGCGCGACCGCCATCCGGTGCTGGCGCTGTTCGTCACGCTCGACCCGCGCGAGGTCGACGCCAACGTGCACCCCGCCAAGACCGAGGTGCGTTTCCGCAATGCCGGGCTCGTGCGCGCGCTGATCGTGCACGGACTGAAAGAAGCGCTTGCGCGCGAGGGACGACGCACCGCCGCCAATAGCGGCGGCAGCGCACTGTCGTCGTTCCGCCCCGCTTTCATGCCGCGCCCCGGCAACTGGGACTGGCGACAGTCGCCATCCGCTCCGACGGCAGCGCTGCCGTCTTTCGAGGGCGCGGCGGCGCCCGCTTTCGCGGAGCGTGCGCAGGCTGCATTCGATGTCGGCGCGCCAACGGCCGATGTGCGGATCGAAAGCCAGCCCGTCGGCGATCTCGTCGATCGTCCGCTCGGCGCTGCGCGCACGCAGATCCATGAGACCTACATCGTGTCGCAGACTCGGGACGGCCTCATCATCGTCGACCAGCATGCCGCGCATGAACGCATCGTCTATGAGCGGCTGAAGGCTTCGCTGGCGAAGAACGGCGTGCAGCGGCAGATCCTGCTGATCCCCGAGATCGTCGAGATGGACGAGGCCACGGTGGAGCGGCTCCTGGCACGCGGCGACGAGCTGTCGTCGTTCGGGCTTGTCATCGAATCCTTCGGCCCCGGCGCAGTCGCAGTGCGCGAGACGCCGTCGCTGCTCGGCAAGACCGACGCCGGCGGCCTCCTGCGCGATCTCGCCGAGCACATGGCCGAGTGGGACGAGGCGCTGCCGCTGGAGCGCCGCCTGATGCACGTCGCCGCCACCATGGCCTGCCACGGCTCGGTGCGCGCGGGCCGCAGGCTCAGACCTGAGGAGATGAACGCGCTGCTCCGCGAGATGGAGGAGACGCCGAATTCCGGCCAGTGCAATCACGGCCGGCCGACCTATGTGGAGCTGAAGCTCGCGGATGTCGAGAAGCTGTTCGGACGGAGGTGAGCCGACGCTGTCGTAGGGTGGGTCAGCCGAAGGCGTAACCCACCCTACGAAGAAACACGAACTCCGTATCATCGTAAGCGCGCCGCTCAAGCTCCTCGAAGCCTTCGGGCGCGGCGAATTGCGCGGCCTTTGCTTCTTCAACAACGATCAGCGCACCTGGCGTTAGCCACTCGCCATCGCGCAATGAGGCCAACGCCTTGTCCGCAAACCCCTTGCCATAGGGTGGATCGAGGAACACCAGCGAGAAAGGTTCGACCGGATGCGCAGGGCCAAGGTCCGTCGCATCGCGACGATAGACCTTGGTCACGCCGCCGAGGCCCAGCGCCTCGACATTGTTGCGCAGCAGCGCCCGCGCCTCGGCGCCATTGTCCACGAACAGCGTGAACTTGGCGCCGCGCGAGGACGCCTCGATGCCGAGCGCGCCGGTACCGGCGAAGAGATCGAGCACGCGCGCGTCTTGAATCGGATCGTCATAGGCGTGCACGAGGATGTTAAATACTGACTCGCGCAGGCGATCCGCCGTGGGACGGATGTCGCGCGAGGACGGTGAGGCGAGATTGCGCCCCTTCAATCGTCCGCCGACGACGCGCATTTACTCGTCTTTCGGCCTGAGATCGCGCTTGCCGTGATAGCCGCGCTTGGGACGGCGCGGCGGCCCGTAGCCGGCAGCTTCCATCTCGTTGCGCTCGCGCGCCTCCTCGCTGCCGGTGCGCTGCACCAGCACGCGGCGGCCCTTGCGGTCGTTGATCACGGCACGCTTCATCGGCTTCTTCTCGTGCGGCGCATCGTCCTCGCGGGAGGCGGATTTCGAGGGCACGTCGAACTGTGCGCCCGACTTCTCGATCACCTTGTCGCCGAGCTGCTCGCGCAGCACGCGTGACTTGATCTCGTCGACCTGGCCTTCGGGGACCTCGCCGAGCTGGAACGGGCCGTAGGAGACGCGGATCAGCCGGTTCACCTCGAGCCCGAGATGGGCGCAGACGTTGCGCACCTCGCGGTTCTTGCCTTCGCGGATCGCGAACACCAGCCAGACATTGGCGCCCTGGTCGCGCTCGAGCGTCGCATCGATCGGGCCGTATTTGACGCCCTCGACCTCGATGCCGTCCTTCAACTGGTCAAGCTGCGCCTGCGTGATCTCGCCATGGGCGCGGACGCGGTAGCGACGCAGCCAGCCAGTGTCGGGCAATTCGAGCGTGCGCGCGAGGCCGCCATCGTTGGTGAGTAGCAGGAGGCCTTCGGTGTTGAAGTCTAGCCGTCCGACGCTGATCAGCCGCGGCAGGCCTTCCGGCAAATTGTCGAACACGGTCGGACGACCCTCGGGGTCGTCATGCGTGGTCATCAGCCCGCGCGGCTTGTGATAGAGGAACAGCCGCGTGCGCTCGCGCGGCGGCAACGGCTTGCCGTCGACGGCAACGACGTCGTTCTGCGTCACGTCAAGCGCCGGTGAATTGATGACGCGGCCGTTGACGGTCACGCGGCCCTGCGTGACCATCTCCTCGGCGTCGCGCCGCGAAGCCAGGCCAGCGCGCGCCAGCACCTTGGCGATGCGCTCGCCGGCCTTCTTCTGCTTCGGCTCTTCCTCGCGACGCGGCCGCCGGTCGAAATCACGATCGCGCTCGCGATAGGCGCCGCGGCCGCCGAAGGCCGGACGCCTGGTGAAGATCTGGCTGTCGTCCTCATTGTCGCGGCGCGGACGGTCGCGGAAGCGGCCTTCGCTGCGCGGATGCTCCTGCCAGTCCATGCGGCCCTCCGGCCGCTTGTCGCGCGGCCGGCCGAACTTGGGACGGTCCTCGCCGAAGCGATCATCGCGCGAGCGCGAGAAGCGCGGGCGATCCTCACCGCGGCCGCCCTCGCGCCGGTCGTCGCGCTGACGCCACGGCTTTTCGTCGCCGCGATCACGACCACCAAAATCCTTGCCGAATGACTTGCGTGGACGATCGCCGCGCGGGCCGCCGTCGCGCTTCTGCCACGGCTTCGAATCGCCGCGGTCGTCACGATCGCGCGGGCGGTCGCCGAAGCTGCGCTTGCGATCGCCGAAGTCACGCTTGCGCTCCTTGCCCTCGAAGTCGCGGTCGCGACCAAAGTCCTTGCGCGGCCGATCGGAGCCGCCGCGTGAAAACTTCCGGTCGTCGAACCGCCGCTCGCCACGCGGCGCGCGCTCGTCACGATCGAACTGCGGACGGTCTCCGCGCGGCTTGAACGGGCGGTCGCCATTTGACTTGAACGGGCGGTCGCCCTTTGGCTTGAAGCTGCGCTCGCCGCGGTCCTCGCGGCCACGATCATCGCGCTTGAAGCGCGGCCGATCGCCATAGTCGCGGCGCGGTGCATCGCCCTCCTCGCGGCGGCGGAATGGGCGGCTGTCGCGGTCGCCGCGGGAGGGGCGCTCGTCGCGATCGCCCTTGCCGGCAAAGCCGCGCTTGGCGAACTTCTTCTCGGGGCCGCGCGGCTTGCCGGTGCGGCCCTTGGACGGGCCTCGATCACGCCGGCCGCGGGAATCGTTGTCTTTGTCGCTGTCGCGAGGCATGAATAATCTCACTTAGGGGTCGCGCGATGAGCATTGTGCGCGCTCGTTCCGAGCCGCATGCTCAGGCAAAATCGGTATCCACTCTTGCTGAAGGCGGAGCTAGTAGCAGGTTTCTGGCGATGATACGAGGCATGAAAGCCCCTTCTTTCATGGATTTGGCGCTCAAAACGGCCGAAAATGCCGGAAAATCGGGCGAAGTTCCGATCGGATGCGTCGTGGTGCGCAATTACGAGGTCATCGCGACCGCCGCCAACCGGACACTGATCGACCACGACCCCACGGCCCATGCCGAGATCATCGCGCTGCGCGAAGCCGCCAGGAAGATCGGCAGCGAGCGGCTGGTCGATTGCGACCTCTACGTGACGCTCGAGCCCTGCACCATGTGTGCGGGCGCGATCTCGTTTGCAAGGGTCAGGCGGCTCTATTACGGCGCGGCCGACCCGAAGGGCGGCGCGGTCGAGTCCGGGGTGCGGTTCTTCGCCTCCCCGACCTGCCATCACACGCCCGAGGTCTATTCGGCGGTTGGCGAAAGCGAGGCGGCGCGGCTCTTGCGGGAGTTCTTTCGCGAGCGGCGCTAGCCCGCGAGGAAGAACTCGCCCAGCGCCCTTGCGGTGACCTCCGGATTCTCCTCCGTCAGGAAGTGCCCGGAATCCACCGGCATGCCCTCGACATTTGTTGCCCAACGCTTCCAGGTGTCGAGCGGCGTGGCAGCAGCCTGGGCGACGCCGGCATTGCCCCAGAGCGCGAGCATCGGGATCGTGATCTTCTTGCCGGCCGCGAAATCGGCCTTGTCGAGCTCGTAGTCGAAATAGGCGCCGGCGCGGTAGTCCTCGCACATCGCGTGCACGCGGGCGGGATCGCGGAACGGGGCGATGTAGTGCTCGAGCGCGCGCTTATCGATTGCATCCAGCGTTTTCGACTTGGTCTGGCTCGCCATCTTGAAGCGCAGGAAGAATTCGCCGTTGCTCGCGATCAGTGGTTCCGGCAGCGGTTCGGGCTGCGCCAGGAAGGTCCAGTGATAGATCTTCAGCGCATATTGCCGGTTCATCCGCTCCCAGTAATCATAGGTCGGCAGGATATCGAGCACGGCGAGCCGCGACAGCCGGCCGGGATGATCGAGCGCGAGGCGGTAGGAGACGCGCCCGCCGCGGTCGTGGCCGGCAAGCGCAAAATGCACGTGGCCGAGCTGCTCCATGGCCTCGACCATGCTCTTCGCCATCGCGCGCTTGCTGTAGGGCGTGTGTTGGGCATCGCTGTCAGGCATGTCCGACCAGCCATAGCCCGGCAGGTCGGCGATGATCAGCGTGAACCGGTCGGCAAGCTGCGGCGCGACGCGGTGCCACATCACATGCGTCTCGGAGAAGCCATGCAGCAGCAGCAGCGGCGGCCCCTTGCCGCCGACGCGGGCGAAGATGCGGCCCGAGGATGTGTTGATCCATTCGGAGGCAAAGCCTGGGTAGAGGTCGGCGAGATCGGACATGAGTTCCATCCCCCTCAAATGTCTTTTCCGGCCGGATTCAAGGGCCGGCTACGGCGCCCCCAAACCAAAATGCCGAAAACAACCCCATGCAAAGTAGCACGGCCTTTTCCGGCAAACGCGCGTCCGATGCGCGCGTTCCGGAAATACGGCAGTTAGTTCTTGGCCTTCTCCGCCTCCACCGCCTGCCAGCCGATGTCGCGGCGGCAAAAGCCGTCCGGCCAGCGGATGCGATCGACGGCCTGGTAGGCGCGCGCCTGCGCCTCGGTCACGGTCTTGCCGAGCGCGCAGACGTTGAGCACACGGCCGCCATTGGCGAGGACCGCGCCGTCCATCGCCACCGTGCCGGCATGGAAGATCTCGACGGTGTCGACCTCAGCGGCCTCCTCTAACCCGTCGATCCGGGTGCCCTTCTGGTAGTCGCCGGGATAGCCCTTCGCGGCCATCACGACGGTGAGCGCGGATTCCGGATACCAGCGCAGGTCGAAATTCTTGAGTTGCCCGTCGCAGGAGGCGAGCAGTGCCGGCACGATGTCGGACATCATGCGCAGCATCAGCACCTGGCACTCGGGATCGCCGAAGCGGACGTTGAACTCGAACAGCTTTGGGCCCTGCGTCGTCAGCATGATCCCGGCATAGAGCACGCCGCGGAACGGCGTACCGCGCTGCTTCATGCCGGCAACGGTCGGCAGGATGATCCTTGACATGATCGCGTCGTGGATCGCCGGCGTGACCAGCGGCGTCGGCGAATAGGCGCCCATGCCGCCGGTGTTCGGGCCGACGTCATGATCGAACACGCGCTTGTGGTCCTGGGCGGAGGCGAGCGGAATGGCGGTCTCGCCGTCGCAGAGTGCAAAGAAGCTGATCTCGCGGCCGGGCAGGAATTCCTCGATCACGACCTCGGCGCCGGCCTCGCCAAACGCGCCGTCGAACATCATGGCGATGGCGTCCTCGGCTTCGCGCACGGTCTTGGCGACCACGACGCCCTTGCCGGCGGCAAGGCCGTCCGCCTTCACCACGATCGGGGCGCCCTGGCTATGGACATAGGCGAGCGCATCGGCAGCGTTGGTGAAACGCTTGTAGGCACCGGTCGGAATGCCGAACTCGGAGCAGAGCGCCTTGGTGAAGCCTTTGGAGCTTTCGAGCTGCGCGGCCGCCTTGCTCGGTCCGAACGCCTTGATGCCGGCCGTCGTCAGGTCATCGACGATACCGGCCGCGAGCGGTGTCTCAGGACCGACCACGACGAGCTCGACAGCGTTGGTCTTGCAGAAATCGATCACGGCGGTGTGGTCGGCAACGTCGAGCGCAACGCATTCAGCCTCGCGCGCGATGCCGGCATTGCCCGGCGCGCACCAGAATTTGGTCACCAGAGGAGACGCCGCGATCTTCCATGCCAGGGCATGTTCGCGGCCGCCGGAACCGAGCAGGAGAATGTGCATGCGAGTCTCAAAACGGGGGTGTATCCGGCGCGGAGGTCGCACGAATCCGCGCTGGCCTCAAGGGGTGTCGCTCCAACACCGCCGTCATTCCGGGGTAGCGCGCGTTCTGCTGCTGTCCCTTCTCCCCTTGCGGGAGAAGGTGGCGCGAAGCGCCGGATGAGGGGTATCTGTCCGCGGAGACAGACCCCTCACCCGTACGAGTCCGAGGCTCTCGGCGATCATGCCCTCTCCCGCAAGGGGAGAGGGCACAACAATCCGCACCGCGACCTGCAGATGAAGGCAGAGATCAGCCCTGCTTCCCCGCAATGATCTCCTGCAACGTCGCCACATGCCGCGCGAATGCGCCGCGCCCGGCCGCGGTGGCGGTGACGGTGGTCTGCGGCTTTTTACCGACAAAGGCCTTCTCAACCGAGACGTAGCCGGCTTTCGCCAATGTTTCGATATGCGCGCCCAGATTACCGTCGGTTGCACCCGTCAGCTTCTTGAGCCGGGCAAATTCGAGACCTGTCGTCCCCGGCAGCGCATTCAGCGCCGCCATGATCTTGAGCCGCAGCGGCTGGTGGATGATGTCGTCGAGCTCAGCCATGGCACTAGCTCCGCCGCATCCAGAGGCCGCCGACGATGAGGCCGCCGCCGTTGACGAAGGCCATCCACAGCGGAAAGGCCTCGCCGACGTAGAAATAGCCGATCAGCGTCAGCACGGTGATACCGAGTCCGATAGCCACGAAGGCGTTGCCGAACCAGAGGCCCGCCAGCGAGTAGAACAGCATGAAATAGATGGTCCAGAACGCGCCCTGCTGGCGCGGCGTGAAGTGCCCGAGCACCAGCGAGCAAAAATAGCCGAAGGCGACGAGCAACAGGAAGGCAACGAACGTCCTGACATCGAAGCTGCGGACGCCCGTCCTGGCCCGGTTGGAGGCACTGACGGCAAACGATCCGGCGATGCCGAAAACATAGACTGCGAACCAGATGTAGTAGCCCTGGCGCGGCCAGAGGTAGGTTGCAACGTTCGCCGCGAACACAAGCCCACCCCAAAGGATCATCATCAGGCTGGCGAGATCGTAGATGCGCGACTGCCGCACGCGCTGGACGATGTCGTCGATCTCGGCCAGCGCTTCAGATGCCTGCTTGCTGTCGATCATGACTGGCCGCTCCCGCGCGTTGCGACGTCGTCTGCGATCGCGGAGACCGCCCTTGGATTGGTGACGATGCCCATGTGGTTGATGCCTTCGAGGACCTTGACTTCGATGGACGACTTGATCGCCTGCACGGTGCCTGCATAATTGTCCGAGATCATCATCTCGTCCTCCGCGCCGCCGAAGATCGTCATCGGGCGCGTCACATTGGGCAGATCGATGCGATAGCCGCGGGTGGCGAAGTTGCGCATCAGGCGGTCGGAATAGGTAGAGACGAGGATCTTCTCGTAGTTCGGCGGCACGGCGAAGGCCAGCACCGGAAGCTGCGAGCAGCACTCGATGCCGAGCTTGCGGAGAGCCGCGAGGCCGAACAAGCGCGGAATGTCGGCATTGGCCCAGCCGCCGGAATGCGGCTTGTTGGTCGGTGCGTCGTAGCCGAGATAAGGCGCCAGCAGCACCGTGCGCACGAACATGTCCTGCATGATCGGCGTTGCAGCAACGCGCAGCGAGAAGCCGCCGCCGGCGGAATGGCCGATCAAAGTGAGCGGCAGGTCCGGCGCGCTCTTGCGGATCATGGCAACGAAATCGACGAGGTCGTCCTCGAGCTGGCCGACATAGCCTATATCGCCGCGCGTGCCGGAGGCGCCGTGGCCGCGCGTGTCGAGCGCCCAGGTCTCGATCCCGCGCGCGGCGAGCGCCGCCGTCAGCGCGTGATTGACGGTGCCTGAAGAGCCGGAGGAGCCGTGGATGAAGACCGCGCCGCTGCCGGTCGCCTGCCCCTTTGGCACGTAGTGCCGGTAGCCCAGCCAGGTGCCGTCGCGGGCCTGGAAACGCTCCAGCGCAGGCATCGTCGACCAGTCGATGCCCTTGGCGGAGTCCGAGACGGAGCGCATCTCGGCAGGTCGCTCCAGCGGCGTTGCGATCATCGCGGTCAGCAGCAGCGCCACCGCGCCGATCGCGCAAAGGCCCCATTTCAACAGGCTCAAAGCACCTCGCAACAACCGGATCGCCATGGCTCAAACTCCCTCGGCCTTACCATCGATAGAGAACTCTATATTACAGAGTACTCTTATGATCAAGTCCCCGATTGGCGCTTGGATGCGAAAATCCCTAGTTTGAGCTTCGATCCCCAAATGCCGAATCGTTTGCCGATGCCTTCAGCGGAACCCCTGCTCAACACGCCCGAATTCACCGTCTCCGAACTCTCTTTGTCCCTGAAGCGGACGGTGGAGGACACCTACGGCCACGTCCGGGTCCGCGGCGAGATCTCGGGTTTTCGCGGCGCGCACTCCTCCGGGCACTGCTACTTCGCGCTCAAGGACGAGAGCGCGAAGATCGAGGCGGTGATCTGGAAGGGCGTCCACGGCCGGATGCGCTTCAAGCCGCAGGAAGGGCTCGAGGTCATCGCGACCGGCAAGCTCACCACCTATCCGGGCTCCTCGAAGTACCAGATCGTGATCGAGGCGCTGGAGCCCGCCGGCATCGGCGCGCTGATGGCGCTCATGGAAGAGCGCAAGAAGAAGCTTGCCGCCGAAGGTCTGTTCGACGAAGCGCGCAAGCAGCTCCTGCCCTGGCTGCCGGAGGTAATCGGCGTCGTCACGTCGCCGACCGGCGCCGTCATCCGCGACATCCTGCACCGTCTGGAGGACCGCTTTCCGCGCCGCGTGCTGGTCTGGCCGGTCAAGGTTCAGGGCGAAGGCTCGGCCGAGCAGGTCGCGGCGGCGATCCGCGGCTTCAATGCGCTGCCGGAAGGCGGCAAGATTCCGCGTCCCGACGTCTTGATCGTCGCGCGCGGCGGCGGCTCACTCGAAGACCTCTGGTCGTTCAACGAGGAGATCGTGGTGCGGGCGGCGGCCGAGAGCATGATCCCGCTGATCTCGGCGGTGGGCCACGAGACCGACATCACGCTGATCGATTTCGCCGCCGACAAGCGCGCGCCGACGCCGACGGCGGCGGCCGAGATGGCCGTTCCCGTGCGCAGCGATCTGTTTGTCGAGGTCGCCGATCTCGCGCGCCGCACCCGCGCCTGCTGGCAGCGCGGCCAGGAAAGCCGCCGCAACGAGCTCCGCGCCGCCGCGCGCGCCCTGCCCGCGGCGAGCGATCTTCTGGCGATCCCGCGGCAACGGCTGGATTCGGCAGGCGCTGCCCTGCCCCGCGGACTCAAGGCCAACACCCATGCGCATTTCCGCCGCTTCGCCGCGACGAGTGCGCGGCTGACGCTGCGGGTGCTGCACGGCCAGATCGCGCAGGCCGACCATCGGCTCACGGTGTGCGGCGAACGGCTCGGCCTTTCCGCGCGATCCCTGTTGCGACGGCGGCGCGACCGCTTTGCGGGGCTCGAGGTTCGCTTGCGCGCCTCAAAGCTCTCGAACGCGCAGGCGCAGCGCAATGCCATTGCACGCCAGCGCGAGCGAACCCACCGCCTGTCCGAACGCGCAAGCCGCGCGCTGGCGACGCTGTTGCAGCGGCTCGATGCGCGCGTCGAGAACAGCGGCAAGCTGCTCTCGGCACTGTCCTACCGCGGCGTGCTCGCGCGCGGCTTTGCGCTGGTGCGCGATGAGGCCGGACATCCCGTGCACGCCGCCGATGCGATCGGCCCGGGTGCGCGCGTTGAAATCGAGTTTGCGGATGGACGCGTTGGTGCAACGGCGGATGAAGATCGGCCGGTGCCTGAGGCCCGCGCACAGCCAAAGGCAGCGCCGCGCGATGCGAAGCCCGCGCCGAAGCGCCTGGCGAAGCCGGTCGATCAAGGAAGCTTGTTTTAGAGTTGTAAGCGGCGCTTCCCCACCTTCCGCTGTCATTCCGAAGTGCGGGCAACAGCGCCGCTGTCGCAAGCCCAGAACGCGCTGCCGCAAACTTCGCGTTGCAGCGAGAGCCGTCCCCTTACCGGCAGGACAATCCCGCGTCGATCGTGGTCCAGAAGCCGCAATGTTCCGGCGCGACCGGCGGCGCGCCGGCGTGGGCCTCATAGAGCAGGATCGCGATGGAGAAGACGACCAGTGCGGAGGAGAACAGGAAGAAGCGGTTCATCATGATGAATGGCGTTTAGCCGACATCATGGTCGAACTATGACCGGCGACGCTGAATGAAACCTGAAACTGGCGTCTGCGCGATTCGTAGCTCGCACTGTCGACCATGACGACCTGTGCAGGGCGGTGGTCGATGCGGGGCTGTCCGCTACGACGTTGTTCCTCGGGCAGCCCCGCTTGGGAACCGCGCCACCCTCACCGCGCCAGCCACTCGGCGACCTGCTTCTGCGAGTCCGCGCGGGCCTCGGTGTCGGTGCCGACATGGCCGCGATCGGGCGTTGCCACGTCGGGGGTGGCGGCAGGCGCGTGCAGCGGCAGGTTGGCGCGGTCGAAATCGTGATAAGCACCCGGATAGACCACGATGCGCGCGAGCGCGCTACGGCCGTAGGCGCCGTCAACCATCTGGCGGCAGGCCGGCGGCGAGGAGATGTCGTCCTTGCCGCCGATCAGGAGAAGCGTCGGCACGCGCGTGCTCCAGCCGAGTCCCGCCGAAATCCGGCAGTCCGGATAGAACGCGACGGCCGCGCGAAAATCCGGCGCGCCGTCGCGGCCGGCATTTTGCGGACGCACGGCCCAGAGCAGCGCGCTCGCGCCGTTGGCCCAGCCCATCAGGCTGACGCGATCACGCGCCACCCAGGGCTGCTTCATCAGCCAGGTGCGCGCAGCAGCGATGTCGGCGACGCGCTCGCGACGCGCCTTGACGTGCACCTCCTTGACGCGGCATTGCGGTCCCACTTCGCGCGAGCCGTAGCTGTCGGGCCACAACACCGCATTGCCGGCCTTGAGCAACTGCTCGGCCCAGTCGCGGTAGCGCGGCAGCACGGGATCGGAATGGCTGCCGAGGCCGCCGCAGCCATGCAGCGCGATCACGGTCGGAAACGGACCATCGCCGTCAGGCTTGTACAGCTGCGCGTGCAATGTTCCCGACGCGAGCGGAATCTCGATCGCCTGCGGCACGGGCGCGGCACGCGCGGCAGACATCAGGAGCATTGCGAAGAGAACGGTGAACAGAAGGCGCATCGGAGACTGCCGGCTCATGAGCGGACCGGGACCAACGATCCTTCGCCGCAGAACTATCACGCGGAAATGCCCGCAAAACATCACAAATCGGTGGGTTTAACGGGCGGACAAGCGACCCTATCTATGCTAGATCGAAATTCATCAAATCACGCCCCTCACGCGGGCTTCCACGGAGACGATCGACCGTGCTGAACAAGTTCGGCCCCTCGGGCCATGGCGAAGCGCAGGTGCAATATCTCGACGGCGATTTCCGCGTGATCTCGCCGGGGACCTATGTGCGCTGCTCCGTGACCGACACGCGGATCCCGCTCGACGAGCTGAAATACTGGAGCGTCGACCTGCAAGAGGCCTACGCCCAGCCGACCGCCGTGCTGCAACGGCACTTTCCGCGGGCGCTGAAGCCGCAGGAGTGAGGTGCGCGCTGGCGGCAGCGGCGATGGGCTTCACGCAAATTTCTCCGGTCGATCGAAGCTTCGATAGAAATTCTTCGATGAACGTCGCCTGAATGGATGCTGCGTAGGGTGGGCAAAGGCGCGTAGCGCCGTGCCCACCATCTCTCCCTGACCGAGACAGAAGTGGTGGGCACGCTTCGCTTTGCCCACCCTACGCATCAGCGCACGCTGAACCTGCTCTCTCTTGCCTTGAACAGGCGATCGCTGACGAATCGACGCAAGCTTGCCGGATCATCGAATTCGAGCGTGACGGCGAACGGCACGATGTCGGGGCCAAGGCCCTTCATGCCGCGCAGGCGCGCGAGGTCCTTTTCGGTGGAGACGAGCGTGAGCTGTTCGCGCTTCGCCTCATCCACCAGCGCATCGATCTCGGCCTTCGCGAACATGTGATGATCGGCGAAAGGACGCGTGCGCGCGACCTCGATGCCGCTGGCGCGCAAGCTGCGGAAAAAGCGCTCGGGATCGCCGATGCCAGCGAAAGCGAAAACCCGCTTGCCGAAGAGCTGCGCGACCGACGCAACATCAGGCTTCAGGCGCGCACGCAGCACCGGCTTTCCGCGCGCTGTTATCTCGGCGGCGACGCCATCCGCGGCCTGTCCGTCGCCGATCAGGACAAGCGCGTCTGTGCGCGACATCTGCATCTTCAGCGGCGCGCGCAGGGGGCCTGCGGGAAACACCTTGCCGTTGCCGATGCCCCGCGCGCTGTCGATCACGATGAGCGAGGCATCCTTCAGGAGGCGCGGGTTCTGAAAGCCGTCATCCATCAGGATCACGGTCGCGCCTCGCGACTTGGCAAGCGCAACGCCACTGATGCGATCACGGGCGACCACGACCGGCACGTCGCGTGCCATCATCAACGGCTCGTCGCCGACGCAGGCGGCGGTATGGCGCTCGCGATCGACCATCACCGGACCCTGCAAGCGCCCGCCATAGCCGCGGCTGAGCACGACCGGCGTTTCGCCGAGCGTGCGCAACAATTTGGTCAGAGCCAGTACCGTCGGCGTCTTTCCGGCGCCGCCGACATGGTAGTTGCCGACGCAGAGCACGGGAATGCCGGCATCAAAACCCTTGCGTATCATGCGGCGCTCGGCAACCGCGCCATAGAGCGCGCCGAGCGGCCGTAAAATATGCGACTTGAACGAACGTGGCCGGTACCAGAAGGCCGGCTCACGCATTGGCGGCTCCCATCTCGAGCCGGAGCTGAAGCAGATAGGGCTCGAGGGCAATGAGCGTGCGATCGAGCGCGCCGCCGAGCCGCTCGACCACGCCGTGGCCCGCGTGCTGCATCTTCTCGCGCACGGCGGGATCGGCGAGCAACTGGCCGAGCTGCTTGACCAGCGCCTCCTGGGTCTCGGCTGCGCGCGCGCCCCCGCTCTTGTCGAGCGCCTCATAGACGTCGGTGAAATTGAAGACGTGAGGGCCGTGAATGATGGCGGCGCCGAGCTTGATCGCCTCGATCGGATTCTGGCCGCCATGCCGGATCAGCGATCCGCCCATGAACACGATCGGCGACAGGCGGTAGAACAGGCCGAGCTCGCCCATGGTGTCGGCGACATAGATGTCGGTCGCGGCCGTCGGCAGCTCCTCGCGCGAGCGCTGGCCGCCCTTCAGGCCCGCGGCCGTGATCAGTCCCGATATCGACGCGCCGCGATCCGGATGACGCGGCACGATCACGGTCAGCAGCGAGGGGAAGAAGCCGGTGAGCGTGCGATGCGCCGAGATCAACATCTCGTCCTCGCCTGGATGGGTCGATGCCGCGACGATGATGGGACGTCCCCGCGTCACCGCCATCAGCCGCTCGAGTTTCAAGGGATCGGCGGGCGGGGCCGGCAAGTCGAGCTTGAGATTGCCCGTGGTGGCGACGTTCGGGCTGCCGAGCGCGGCAAAGCGTTCAGCGTCGGTCTTCGACTGCGCGAGGCAAATGTCGAACTTGGAGAGCAGCGCCGAGATCGTACCCTGCACGCGCCGCCAGCGCGGGAACGAGCGCGGTGACATCCGCCCGTTGATCAGGACCATCGGCACGCGCCGCGCAGCGCCCGCCAGGATCAGGTTCGGCCACAGATCGGATTCGATGAACAGAGCGAGCGACGGCTGCCAGTGATCGAGGAAGCGGGCAACGTAGCGCGGAGAATCGTACGGCACGTATTGATGGATGACGTCGGGCGGAAAGCGCTTGGCCACCATCGCGGCCGAAGTCACCGTGCCCGATGTCAGCAGGATGCGTAAATTGAGGTCGCGCAGCCGTTCGACCAGCGCGGCTGCGGCCAGCACCTCGCCGACGCTGGCGCCGTGGATCCAGACCAGCGGGCCGTGCGGCCGCACGTCATCGCTGAGGCCGCGCCGCTCGCCGACGCGGGCCGGGTCTTCCTTGCCCTGCTTGAGCCGGCGCTTGATCAGCGCAGGCGCGAGCGGCACCAGGCCGGACGACAGGCGCTGGTACATCCGCAGCGTCATCGGCAGCGAATTAGGCATGATCCGGTTCCGGGCGGCCGAGTTGGGCATAGGCGCGGCGGGTCGCTTCGTTCAACGTCTCCTCCAGCTCCTGCCGCAGCGCCTCCATGGTGGCGGCGTCGGCGTCCGGCGGGACGTTGATTTCCTTGATGCCCACCAATGCGCCTCGCCCAAATGGCAAATTGATGGTGGTGCGATCCCAGTTCTTGAGCCGTATGAAGCGGCTGGTCGCCATCGCGAAAGGCATGATCGGCCGCCCCGATTCCCGTGCCAGCATGATGATGCCGAGTCCGGCCACGCGCGCGCGTTTCGGGACATCGGCGGTCAGTGCCACATTATAATTGTCCTCGAGCGCCTGCACCATTTCCCTGAATGCCCCGACGCCACCTTTACGGTGGAAGGCGCCGCCATGGTCGCCGGAGCCGCGAATGGTGCCGATGCCGAGCCGCTCCACCGCGAGGGCGTTGAACTCGCCGTCGCGATGCCGGGAGATCAGGACCTTGGCCCGGTAGGACTCCTTGTTCTTGATGAACGGCGTCAGGAAATGCTGGCCGTGCCAGAAAGCGAAGATGGCCGGGATCCGCGGCTCGACCTGGCCGTAGACGTCAGGCGGCTCGAACGTGAACTTGTTGGTCCGCCAGACCAGACGCAGATATTCGGCCGCCAGGAAACCCGCGGCACGCTGAACCAAGCTGCTTCGCAGCGTATTGCGAAGCAGTCTTTTCAACGCGCCGGCTTCGGTTCTTGACCCGGGTCGAGCAGCCGGTGGAGATGGACGATGAAATAGCGCATCTGCGCATTGTCGACCGTGCTCTGCGCCTTGGCCCGCCAGGCGGCGTGAGCGGTCGCATAATTCGGATAGAGGCCGACGATCTCGACGTCGTCCAGGTTCTTGAACGTGTTGTGTTCGAGGTCGACGAGCTCGCCGCCGATGACGAGATGGAGCAGTTGTTGCGGGGCGCTATCTGACATGGGTTTTCTTCCTAACAAGCTGCCCGGCAAGCAGTGATCGATAAGCACGACGGATGCGCTCAGGGCAAGGGGCGCTTTCGAAAATGCGCGACAATGTTCGCATGACGATCGCAGCCCGCGGCCACCAGCACCCCGTGCGCCACTTCCCGGCGATTATAGAGGAGGGGATCTCCGGAGAGGTCGCTCATCCTACCATCCGCTTCCTGCACGATCAAATCGGCCGCCGCAAGGTCCCAGTCATGGCTGTTGCCCCCCGCAAAAGCCGCATCGAGCGCGCCGTGCGCGACCCGGCAGAGGCGAAGCGCCAGCGAGCCGATTCGCGGATGCAGCGTGATCTCGCCCAGTGACGGCTTGAGGCGCTCGACCAGCGGCTTCGGTCCGGCAACCCGCGAGAAATCGAGCTCTGCCCCCTCCGTCGCCCGCACCGGCACATCGTTCAAGGTCGTGCCTTGTCCGCGCGCGGCGAAGAAGAACTCGCCGGTCGTCGGCGCAAAGACCGCGGCGAGAACGGGCGATGCATTCTCGACCAGCGCCACGCTCACGCACCAGTCGTCATGGCCGTTGAGATAGTTGCGCGTGCCGTCGATGGGATCGACGACCCAGACCAGCCGCCGCTTCAGCCGCGTCTCGTCGTCGGCGCTCTCCTCCGAGAGCCAGCCATAGTCCGGCGTCGCACCGCGCAGCCGCGCTTCGAGGAGATCGTTGACGGCGATGTCGGCTTCCGAGACCGGCGAGGAGGCGCCCTTGATCCACTTCTTCAGCTCGGTGCGGAACATCGCATGAGCCAGGCTCCCCGCTTCCCGCACCGTGTCCTTCAGCAGCGCCGCGTCGCGTGTCAGGATGGTCTCGTCGATCGAGCTCGCCTCAGCGTCCGCCAAGCGTCAAACCCTCGATGCGCACGGTGGGCGCATTGATGCCGTAGCGGAACTGGAGATCGTTCGCCGGCTGCATCGACTTGAAGATCTCGAACAGATGGCCCGCGATCGTGACCTCGCTGACGGGATAGGTGGTTTTGCCGTTCTCGATCCAGAAGCCCGAGGCGCCGCGGCTGTAGTCGCCGGTGACGCCGTTGACGCCGGAACCGATCAGATCGGTGACGTAGAAGCCCTGCTTGATGTCGGAGATCAGCTCAGCCGGCGTCGGCGTTCCCGCTTCGAGATGCAGATTGTACGGCCCCGGCGAAGGCGAGGAGGAGACGCCGCGATGGGCGTGGCCGGTGGTCACAAGCCCGAGCTCGCGCGCGGTCGCGCAGTCGAGCAGCCAGGTCGTCAGCACGCCCTCGTCGACCAGCGCCCGGCTCTTCACCGCAACGCCTTCGGCGTCGAAGGTCTGCGAGCGCAGGCCGCGCTTGCGCAGGGGATCGTCGACGATGCGGATGTTCCTGGCAAAGAGCTGCTGGCCGAGCTTGTCCTTCAGAAAACTGGTCTTGCGCGCGATCGAGGCGCCGTTGATGGCGCCGACGAGATGGCCGACCAGCGAGCCCGCGACACGCGGATCGAACACGACGGGCACCTTGCAGGTCTCGACCTTGCGCGGATTGAAGCGCGCCACGGTGCGCTCGCCGGCGGAGCGGCCGACGGTTTCCGGCGACAACAGATCGGCGGCATGCGGCGCCGATGTGAAATCGTAGTCGCGCTCCATGCTCGTGCCTTCGCCGGTAATCGCGGTCGCCGAGATGCCCTGGCTGGAGCGCAGGTAGGAGCCGTGGAAACCGGTGCTCGTCACCAGCACCATGCCGCCGATGCCGGCGGAAGCGGACGCGCCGCCGGATTTCGTCACGCCTTTCACGGCAAGCGCGGCGGCTTCGGCCTCCAGCGCGCGCCGCTCCAGCTCGCCCGTTGCAGGCACGCCGGGATCGAGCAGATCGAGATCGGGGAAGTCGCGCGCCAGCAGCGCGGGATCGGCGAGCCCGACATATTTGTCTGATGGGGCGACCTTGGCCATCGCAACCGCGCGTTCCGCGAGCTTGGTCACGGCGTCACCGCTGACATCGTTGGTCGAGACCACCGCCTGGCGCTGGCCGACCAGTACGCGCAGGCCGACATCATCGCCTTCGGAACGCTCGGATTCCTCGACGCGGCCGTCGCGGACCTCGACGCCCTGCGAGATGCCGCGCACGGCGACGGCATCGGCCGCGTCCGCGCCGGCACGCCTGGCTGCCTCAACCAGCCGCTGCGCGAGATCTGACAGCGCGGACTGATCGAACAGGTCGCGGTTGGCTTTGGACGAATGCGTCGAACTTGCCGATGGTGAAGCGTTCACGAACGAGATCCTGTCGGGATTGGCGATTTCCAGGCCAGTTCGGCCAATCCCACCAGATGTGCCCAATTGGAGCGGACTTCAAGCAGTTTCAGTCCATGAAAGGCTCAGATTCTCGCCTTTCGCGCAACGTCTCGTCAATCATGCGCGCCAAGGTCTTGTCAATCATGCTGGGCGGTGACGCCTCCTTAACCAGCCTTTTTAAGCGGTTTCCGCAACCTGCCGCGCTAAGGTCCTCACATCGACCGGGAACATAATCCCGGCGGGGAGACTAAGAGCCGTGAGGCGTCAAACAGCAACAAGCGGGGCCAATCCCGCCGGGTCGAGCCGCTCCTTGCGGCTCGACCCTCTTTCTCTGCCGGTCCGTTTCGATGCGCATGATCCGCGCGCCGACGGCCATGTCAGGCAGATCGAGCTTCATCGCGAACGCGTCGTGCTGCGCCGTGCCGTGCGCGGCATGCAGATGGCCGTCAACGTCCGCGTCAGCGATTTCACCGGTATTGCGCTGCGCGGCATCGACGACACGCAAATGCTCGTCCTCGTGCATCGCGATCCTTCGCTTGCCGTTCCGCTTCTCGTCAGCGCCGACGCCGAGGAGATCGCGACGGCGTGGACGATGTGGAGCGAGATCTTCGCCCTGCCCCAATTGGACGAAAAACAGTGCGATCCGGCGCCGCGCCGCCGCCGCCGCAACGCGATTCGCGATCGCCGTCCGAAATTCCTGGTGCGCCGGCGCGCCGGCGTCGCGCGCGATCTGCCGGTCCATCGCGACGAGCGCGAGATCATCGCGAGGAATTGAGCACGGTGCTGCAGGGTGGGCCAAGCGAAGCGTGCCCACCTCTTCTGTCGGCAATCGTGGAAATATGGTGGGCACGGCGCAAGAGCGCCTTTGCCCACCTTACGCCGCCCGCATCACCGCGTCCGCAAGCAGCCCCGCAAACAGCAGCAACCCCGCGTGCTTGTTCGACTTGAACAGGCGCAGGCAGAGCACCCCGTCGCTGATGTTCAGCCGCATAACTTGCCACGCCAGATGCGCGGCAAAGGCGGCGAGCCCGAGCCAGGCCAGCCAGCGCACGTCGGCGGAGGCAAAGGCGACGCCGATCAGCATCACCGCGAGCCCGTAGAACATGATCAGCGCCTGATGCGTGTGCGCGCCGAACAGGCGCGCGGTGGACTTGACGCCGATCAGTGCGTCATCCTCGGCGTCCTGATGCGCATAGATCGTGTCGTAGCCGATCACCCAGGCGATCGAACCGGCGTAGAGCACGAGCGCGGTCAGATCGATGCTCGCGAAGGTGACGGCAAAGCCCATCAGCGCGCCCCAGGAGAAAGCAAGACCTAGGAAGACCTGCGGCCACCAGGTGACGCGCTTCATGAAGGGATAGATCGCGACGACCACGAGCGAGGCGATGCCGGTTGCCACCGCGAAGCGGTTGAATTGCAAAAGCACGACGAGGCCGATCAGTGCCTGCGCCACCAGAAAGGCGAGCGCCTGCTTCACCGTGATCTGCCTCGCCGGCAACGGCCGCGAGCGCGTGCGTTCGACCCTGGCATCGAGGTCGCGGTCGGTGATGTCGTTCCAGGCACACCCCGCCCCGCGCATGACGAAGGCGCCGATCAGGAACAGGATGATGGTGAGCGGCAGATGATGGACATCGCGCGCCATGCCGGCGGCGAGCGCCGCCGACCACCAGCACGGCATCAAGAGAAGCCAGGAACCGATCGGACGATCGTAGCGGGACAGCCGCAAGTACGGCCGCGCCCATTGCGGCGCGAGCGTATCGACCCAGTTGCCGGTGGAATCGGCAACGCGGGCTGATGCATCACTCATCTGGTCAGGACGTTGCCGTTGAGCGTGTCGAAAGTGTTGCCGCCCTTCTTGGCGGCGTTGGCTTCGGGGGCCGATGCAGTGCCCACAACGTCGCTCAGGGAGGGGCCGGCCGGCCCGCGCTGCTTCATCTGCTGCGCCACCTGGCAGACCTTGTTCTGCATGGCCTCGCTGTTCTTGTGCCCGGCCTTCAACTGCTCGCCGATCTGCGGCGGAATTCCGCATTTGGCGGCATTGACCTCGACATACCGCATCATCTTCACTTCGGCCTGGACGAAGTTGCGGATCAGGCTGCAGGCCTCATCGGGCGGCGCATGACGATCGCTCGCTGCCTTGATCAGCTTGCCGCGCTTTTCCGTCTCCTCGCGCAGCGGCAGGAAACCCTTCATGCACTGCTCGGCGCCGCCACTGGGCTGGCTCGGCGGCGCGGCGCCGAAGCCGGCGCCACCAACCGGGGGAGCACCGCTGGTCGGGAACGAAGCCTGAGGCGTTCCGATTCCAGCGACCGGCGCGGAGCCGTTGACCGGCGGAAAAGCGGGATCATTCGCGGGGGCGGCAGCCTGGCCGGGCAGCGGCGCGGGGAACGCGCTCTGCGCCTGGACGCTGGCCGCGCCCATCGCCACCATGGCGGCAGTGATCGGAACCATCAAACGACGGATCATCAAGTCTGTATCTCCGACAGGATCCACAGGAGGGGTCGGCGCCTTCCCAATTGAAGCGCAACCGGCGTTTTCGCGCTTTTACGATTCCTGCCGGCCCTTAACAACCCGTCGAATGGGGCAAGAGCGCGGCGCGGGGACGCACGCCAAGGGCAATATTTACCCCCAAATCCCCGCTTTCGGTTAAGAACGGCCCCAAACCGGACCCTGAACACATGCCTTCCCACGACTTCCGCGCGCCCCGCCTGTTCGTCGAGGCCGACCTCACCCAGGATGCCAAGGTCCCGCTCGACCGTAACCAGAGCAACTATCTCGGCAATGTGCTGCGGCTTGGCGCCGGCGATCCGATCCTGGCGTTCAACGGCCGCGACGGCGAATGGCAGGCCGCGATCGAGGGCCGCAAGCGCCCCGATGCCCTGGTGATCCTCAAGCAGACACGCCCCCAGGACGGACTGCCCGACCTCGCCTACGTCTTCGCGCCGCTCAAGCATGCGCGGCTGGACTACATCGTCCAGAAGGCGGTGGAGATGGGTGCCTCGACCCTTCAGCCGGTGCTGACCCGCTTCACCCAGGCCTCGCGAGTCAATGGCGAGCGGATGCGCGCCAATGTCATCGAGGCGGCCGAACAATGCGGCATCCTGAGCCTTGCGACCGTAGCCGATCCGGTTCCGCTGGACCGTTACCTCAGCCAGCGCGCCGCACAGCGGCTCCTGGTGTTTTGCGACGAGGCGGCGGAGACAGACAACCCGATCGAGGCCCTGCAAGCGGCGCGCGATGCCGCTCACGGCATCGACGTGCTGATCGGCCCGGAGGGGGGCTTTGCCGAGGAGGAGCGTGCCCTGCTCCTGCGCCAGCCGCATATCCTGCGCCTGGCCCTGGGTCCGCGGATCCTGCGGGCCGACACGGCGGCGGTAGCGGCCCTTGCACTGGTGCAGTCAGTGCTCGGCGATTGGGGCGGCCAGCGGGGCTAGGCGGCGTTAAGACATTGAGCCATTGGAGGTCGAAACCGTCATCCGGCCATGCTAAGGGGCTGCGCCAACACGCAACCACCTTTGCCTGCCCCGGTCCCACCGGGACAAACGGACCCCGACATGACCGTGACTGCCACCTCAAATGCTGCCGGCTCCGCCGCCTGGGCGGATACGCTGCTGTTGTCGTTCGCGCAGGCCGGTTACGTCCACGCCGAGCCTGCGATTCTCCAGCCGGCCGAGCCGTTCCTGGACCTCTCCGGGGAGGACATCCGCAAGAGCCTGTACCTGACCACCGACCTGACCGGCGAAGAACTCTGCCTGCGCCCGGACCTGACGATTCCCGTGGCCCGCGACTATCTCGCCTCGGGGCGCGCCGGCGAGCCCGCGGGCTTCAGCTATCTCGGCCCGGTGTTTCGCTACCGGAGCGGCCGTCCGAGCGAGTTCCTTCAGGCCGGGATCGAATCCTTCGGCCGCCAGGACCGCGCCGCGGCCGACGCCGAGATGCTCGCTTTGGCGCTGGAGGCGACCGCAGCCTTCGAGGTGCGCGATGTCGAGATCCGAACCGGCGATGTGGCGCTGTTCAATGCCGTGATCGACGCGCTCGACCTGTTCCCGGTCTGGCGGCGCCGGCTGATCAAGGATTTCAACCGCAAGATCAGCCTCGAGCAGGATCTGGAACGCCTCTCGATCGCAACCGCCTCTGCCCGCAACGAGTATGAGGGCGTGCTGGCGGCGCTCGCAGGCTCCGACCGCAAGGCGGCGCTCGCACTCGTCACCGACCTGATGTCGATCGCCGGCACAACCAATGTCGGGGGCCGCACGACGGCCGAAATCGCCGACCGTTTCCTCGAGCAATCCACGCTGAAGAGCGGCGCCCTGCCGCGCGAGGCGCTGACGGTGCTGAGGCGCTTCCTGTCGATCGCAGGCAACCCGGACCAGGCGGTCGCCGAGCTGCGCGCGCTCGCCGCGGATACCAGGCTGGAAATTTCAGCGGCGATCGACCTGTTCGAGAACCGCGTTGGCTTCATGGCCGCGCGTGGCGTCGACGTAAAGGAAACGCGCTTTTCGACCTCGTTCGGACGCGGGCTCGACTACTACACCGGCTTCGAGTTCGAAGTGCATCACAGGGGCAACGGCGTCGAGCCGCTGGTCGCAGGCGGCCGTTACGACGGCCTGATGACCCAGCTTGGATCGCGGACGCCGATCCCCGCAGTCGGCTTCTCGGTCTGGGTCGATGCGCTCGCCAAGATCGGCCGCAAGGGAGCTTGAAATCATGAGCGCGCCGTTCGTTCTGGCCGTTCCGTCCAAGGGCCGCCTGCAGGAGAACGCCGAAGCCTTCTTCGCGCGCGCAGGGCTGACGCTGTCGAAGGCCGGCGGTGCGCGCGACTATCGCGGCACCATCGCAGGGCTCGACAATGTCGAGATCGCCTATCTGTCGGCGAGCGAGATCGCCTCACAGCTTGCCCGCGGCATGGCGCATCTCGGCGTCACCGGCGAGGATCTGGTGCGCGAGAACATCGCGGACGCCGACAAACGCGTGGCGCTGATCGAGCGGCTCGGCTTCGGCTACGCCGATGTGGTGGTTGCCGTGCCGCAGGCCTGGATCGACGTCCGCACCATGGCCGATCTCGACGACGTCACCACCGGCTTCCGCGAGCAGCACCACCGGCGGATGCGGGTCGCGACCAAGTTCATCAATCTCACGCGGGCATTCTTTTCGAACCACGGCATCGTCGACTACAGGATCGTCGAGAGCACCGGCGCGACCGAAGGCGCGCCGGCCGCCGGCACCGCCGAGCTGATCGTCGACATTACCACGACCGGCGCCACGCTTGCCGCCAATGGCCTGAAGATCCTCGACGACGGTGTCATGCTGCGCAGCCAGGCCAATCTGGTCGCCTCCAGGGACGCCGACTGGTCGCCGGAGGCGCGGGAGACCGCGCGCGTGATCCTCGATCACATCGCTGCCCGGGCGCGGGCAAATCAATACCGCGAGGTCCGCACCCGTTTCCGGCAGTGCGATGCGGCATTGCTCGGCGAGGCGCACCGGAATTTCGGCGTGGAGGCGCCGTTCGGCGGGCCGACCTCGTCGGGCATGTTGACGCTGCACTGCCCACCCGCAAAACTCTATGCGCTGGCGAGCTTCCTGCGCGATCATGGCGCGGAGACGGTCTCGGTGGCATCGCTCGACTATGTCTTCGACCGCGAGAACCCGCTGTTCGCCAAGCTCGAGGCATTCCTGCGGCAGTGAGGCGCAGGAATCTAGGAACCTCCGGTGCATCCGCATGACGCGTTCAGCGTAGCGACAGCAAACGACAGCTACCATATGCCGTTCGAACGAGTTTTGAGATCTTCTGGAACCTTGATCGATGACGCTGGGCTCTGACGTTTCCGCCCTGACCACCACCGCGACGAGTGCCGCGGCCAAAGGGCTGTCGATTGTCGTGCCGGTTTATAACGAGGCGGCGGGGCTTGCCTCGCTGCATCAGCGGCTCTGCGAGCTCGCCAGGACGCTGCGGGATCGCTATCGCCTCGCCTGCGAGGTGATCTATGTCGACGACGGCAGCGCCGATTCGACGCTTGCGATCGCCCGCGCGCTGCCGGCCGATGCGCTGGACGTTCAGGTGGTGTCGCTGTCGCGCAATTTCGGCAAGGAAGCGGCGCTGATGGCCGGCCTCGATCATGCAAGGCGCGGCGCCGTGATGTTCATGGACGGCGACGGCCAGCATCCGCCGGCGCTCGTGGAACAGCTCGTCGGACACTGGATCGATGACGGCTACGACGTCGTCTATACCGCCAAGGCGCATCGCGACAACGAGACGTTCCTGCGCCGGCTCGCCGTGCACGGCTTCTACGCACTGATCAATTGGGGTGCGCGGCAGAAAATCCCCGAGGACGCCGGCGACTTCCGCCTGCTCTCACCGCGCGCGGTCGCGGCGCTGCGGCAACTGCCCGAGCGCAACCGCTTCTTCAAGGGACTGGCGAGCTGGATCGGCTTCCGCCAGATCCGCGTCGACTACGAACCTGCGGCCCGCGCCCATGGCGTGACCACCTTCAATGCGGCGCGGCTGCTCGGCCTCTCGATCGAGGGCCTGACCTCGTTCTCGGTAGCCCCGTTGCGCTTTGCGAGCCTGCTCGGCGTTGTGCTCGCAGGCGTCGCCTTCCTGTTCGGCCTCTCCATCCTCTGGGAGGTCTTCACCACCGGCAAGCAGGTGCCCGGCTATCCCTCGCTCGTGGTCGGCCTGATGACGATCGGCGGCGTGCAGCTCATCATGATCGGCATCGTCGGCGAATATATCGGCAAGATCCTGTCCGAGCTGAAGGCGCGCCCGATCTACTTCGTCGCCGAGCACAGCGAGAAGCGCGTCGAGACCGACAAGGCGGACGACGCCTCCAGCCGGACGGCGGCGGAATGAACGAAGCGGCGAAGCCGCGGCGTATCTGGCTCTGCGCCGACGATTACGGGATCAGCGCGGGCGTCAACCGCGCCATCCGCGACCTCATCGAGCGCGGCCGTCTCAATGCGACGTCGGTGATGATGCCGGGGCCGGCGATCGGCCGCGGCGAGATCGACGCGCTGGAGGCGTCCCGGACGAAGAGCCCGCGCTGCGCGATCGGATTGCATGTCACGCTGTCGGCGCCGTTCCGACCTCTGACCATGCATTTCCGCCCGCTCGAAGGCGACATGTTCCTGGCCTTTCCAAAGCTGCTGCGCGCGGGACTGATGCGGCGGCTCGACCGCGAGACCATTTACGCGGAGGTGAAGGCGCAGCTTGCGGCTTACGCGCAGGCGTTCGGTCGAGCACCCGACTTCGTCGACGGCCATCAGCACGTGCAGCTCTATCCGCAGGTGCGCGACGCCTTCGTCGCCGCCGTCAGTGAAGCTGCGCCAAAAGCCTGGGTGCGCCAGGGCGGCCGCGAGGCGCCGCTGATGCAGCGGCTCGCCTCGCCGAAAGCGCTGGTGCTGGATGTCCTGAGCGCGCAATTCCGCCGCCGCGCGCGGCAGGCGGGCCTCGCCTTCAATCCCGCCTTCGCCGGCGCCTATGACTTCACGCGGGCCGAGGCCGATTTCGGCAGGCTGATGGGCGAGTTCATCGCCGGCCTGCCGGACGGCGGGCTCGTGATGTGCCATCCCGGCTTCGTCGACGACACCCTGCGCAGCCTGGATCCGATGACTGAGGTCCGCGAGCGCGAGCACAGATATCTCGCAAGCGAGGCATTCCCTCAGCTCCTCGCCGCGAACAACGCGACATTGGCATGAACCCACCGGGCGCAAGGGACCGGACAGCATGTCGCATACGGAAATTTAATCCGCGGCCCACTGTTGGCGCCACAATGGAACCCTACATCTTCGGCGCGCTTGGTTCGCGCAAGGGAGATCGATCATGACGCCGCAGGAACGCCAGCTCGTCGACGAGCTTTTCGACCGGCTTTCGAAGCTTGAGACTGCACCGCGCGATCCCAATGCGATCGCTGCCATCAATGACGGTCTGAACAAGGCGCCTAACGCCATGTATGCGCTGGTGCAGACCGTGCTGTTGCAGGACGAGGCGCTGAAGCGCGCCAATGCCCGCATCCAGGAACTCGAAGCCAGCCACGCCCCCGAGCAGGCACAATCCGGCGGTTTCCTCGATTCCATGCGGGAGAGCCTGTTCGGCGGCGGCCAGTCGCGCGGCTCGGTGCCGAACGTGCCGCCGCGCGAACAGCGGCCCGTCTGGAACTCCGGCCAGGCGATGCAGCAGCCGCAACCGCCCGGCTACGGCCAGCCGCCTTACGGGCAGCAGCAGGGTTATGGCGCGCCGCCCTTCGGCGGTGGCGGTGGTGGCGGCTCCTTCCTCGGCACGGCGGCTGCGGCCGCGGCCGGCGTCGTCGGTGGCTCGATGCTGCTCTCCGGCATCCGCAACATGATGGGCGGGATGGGCGGATCGCATCAGGCCTTTGGCGACACCACGATCATCGAGGAGCGCGGTGGCGGTGGCGGCGGCAGTCCGTGGGGCGGCAGCGACCAGTCCGGCGGCTCGCTCGCGCGCGATGCCGGCCTCAACGATATCGGCTCCAACCGCGACCGCGACGATTCCCGCCAGGGCTTCTTCGACCAGGCATCGAACGATCAGAACGACGATCAGCAGGACTACGACGACGCCGACAACATCGACACGCCCGATGACAGCGATTTCGGCGGTGGAGACGACGGCGGCAGCGATTACGCGTAAGCAACGCCACCATCAAATGCAAAACGGCCGCCCTTCCGGCGGCCGTTTTCGTTTCAACTCTTGCTCAGGCTCCTTCCCTTCTCCCCTTGCGGGAGAAGGTGGCGCGAAGCGTCGGATGAGGGGTCTCAATCAACGAATTCATTGCGCGAGATGGGCGTGCGGAGAGAGACCCCTCACCCGGCTTCGCTTTCGCGGAAGCCACCCTCTCCCGCAAGGGGAGAGGGTGAACAGCGCGCGCGCTCACATCACCACGACCCTGGTGCCGACATTGACGCGGCCGTAGAGGTCGATGACGTCCTCGTTGCGCATGCGGATGCAGCCGGAGGAGACGTTGGTGCCGATGGTCCAGGGCTCGTTGGAGCCGTGGATGCGATAGAGCGAAGAGCCCAGATACATTGCGCGTGCGCCGAGCGGATTTTCGGGGCCGCCTTCCATGTGCCGCGGCAGGTCGGGACGGCGTGCAATCATTTCCGCCGGCGGTGTCCAGTCCGGCCATTCGCGCTTGGCCGTGATCGCTTTCACGCCCGACCAGGTGAAGCCGGGACGGCCGACGCCGATGCCATAGCGCAGCGCCCTGCCGTTGCCCTCGACCAGATAGAGAAACTTGTTGGGCGTATCGACGACGATGGTGCCGGCGCCCTCCTTGCCATCATACGCGACGAGCTGCTTCTCAAACCTCGGATCGAAGGGCTGCGAGCGCGGATCGACGGCCTCCTGCTGCGGCACGGCGCCCTGCATCTGCGGCTCGCCCATCGGCGGCAAACGGCGCTGATCGTAATAGGCCGGCTGCTGCTGGTACGTCGGCTGCTGCGTATAATAGCGCTGACCGCGTTCCTCGCCGCCGAACAGGAATTCGATGAAGCCGCCGCCCATGTTGGCATTGGAGGCGACGCGCACCGGCTGTGGCGGAGCCTGCGGCGCATAGAGCACGGCGGGCGGATCGGATGGCACGGTGTTGTCGAAGGCGGCGGCGCGCTCGATCCCGGCGACAAAGGTGCATGCGCTGCCGAGCAGCGCGACAGACATTTTCTTGAACATCGACGTACTCTGTACTGTTTCGTCTGGTGCGTTCATCGCGGCGGGGCACAGACCTGCCCTCGCGACAAGGCCACTTAAATTCAAAAGCCGTTTGGTTTGGTAAACGCAAACGGCGTTTTGATTCACCACGTCGCGAACGGCCGCGCCTTTTGTCCGCTAGCGTTTATTTTCGGTGAACGGCTGATACGCATGGTTAATCGCCGGTGCACGCGCGAATTGCGAGCAATTGCAAAGCAGTTCCCGCCGTGAACGTCGTGTTAAATCCCTTCTGTCTACAAAGACCGCGTGAGTGAGGTGGGGGGAGTTTCACAATGGCTGTTCACCGCAAACGTTTTCGCGTCGAGGAAGCAATCGTCGGCGAGATGCCTATTCCGGAAGTGATTGACGAGGCAGCTCCAATGCACAGCGAGATCATGGCCGAGCTGCGCGCGATCCGCGCGCAAATGGCGCGCAACAGCCAGGCGGGGCACGCCCCACTCCCGCCGAGCGAAACCGTCATGGCGCAGGAAGTCGCCGACGCGCGTGCGATGCTGGAAACCTACCGCGCCCAGATCGAACAGTGCGAGAAGTTGAAGGTCGAACTCGACCTCATCCACGATGCCATCGACCGCACCAAGCGCGAGATCGCGACGCTGCACGGCAAGAGCTTTGACGGCGGCGAAATGGCCAAGGTCAATGGCGAGCTCGGCGCTGTCGTCGGCGGCACCGAGCAGGCGACCCAGCAGATCCTCGAAGCCGCCGAGTCGATCGACCAGGCGGCCAGCGCGATGTCCAAGGTGGACTCGGTCGATCAGCAGAAGCGGCTCGCCGACGACATCCAGGAACGCGTCATCTCGATCTTCGAGGCCTGCAACTTCCAGGATTTGACCGGTCAGCGCATCAGCAAGGTGATGGGCACGATGAAGTTCATCGAGCAGCACATCAACGCGATGATGGAGATCTGGGGTGGCGTCGATGCGATCAAGGCCCACGCGCTGCCGATCGTCGACACCCGCGACGAGGATGCCAAGCTCCTCAACGGCCCGAAGCTCGCCGGCGACGTCGGCCACGCCTCGCAGGACGACATCGACGCCCTGTTCGACTGAGCGGACGAACACGGAGAAAAGCAAAACGCCGGCGCGAAGCCGGCGTTTTTTGTTTTTGGGATGTAGAACCGCGGGGATCACTTCCCTTCTCGCCTTGCGGGAGAAGGTGGCGCGAAGCGCCGGATGAGGGGTCTCTATCGGCGAATACAATTGTGAGAGGTTCACTCGCGGAGAGAGACCCCTCACCCGGCTTCGCTTTCGCGAAGCCACCCTCTCCCGCAAGGGAAGAGGGTGCAGAGTGACCCGTGGCGCAATCTGGCTACGCCCTTGGCGCGCAGCGGACGTAGACCATGTTGCCGTAGCGGGTGGCGGCGTCCTTGTCGATGAAGCGGGTGACCATGACGCGGCCGTCGAAGGAGACGATCTCGCGGTCCTGCTCGCCGGGGGTCGGGCCGGACGGCCCGATATAGTTCTTGCCGCTCGGCGAGCCCTTGAGCCGCAGCTCCTGCGGGGTTGCCTGGTCGGCCAGGTGCATGATCACACCGCCGGAGGAACCGGCGCCGATCACGTAAGGATTCTTGCACTGGGCTCTTGCGGCGGCCTCGGTGCGGGCGCGGTCGGCCGGGTTCTGGAACGAGGCAAGACCCCAGCGGCCGACGATCTCGTCGGCGCGGATCGAGGCCGGCATCTCCGGCCCGCTGCCGGGCTCGGCGTCGGGCGGCGGCGAGGACGACGAGAACGACGGCAGGCTCATGCCGCCGCCACATGCACCCAGCAGCAACGCCAAGGCTGCGGCGGCGCCCAGCCTGGCAACCGTCCGCGCGTGAGCTGAACCGATCATGGCATTCCCCCGAGCAAAGCGCCCCCCAAACACGAGCCTGGCCGCCCCTTCCTGCAGCCAAGCGCAAAACCGCTGTCGGGGCAATGACGTCGTAGAATACGCCAGCGTCCCCAATTCGTTTCGATCGTCAACATCCTATATCCGTCTCACCAATGGCTTAACCACCTTTGCTTGACAGGATCGCGGCCAAGCCATATTTCCGGGCGCACTATTAGCACTCGGGACGCCCGATTGCTAAGCGCGCCGTTCGATCCTGGCATTCGATCCAGAGGTCGGACAGGGCGCTCGGCCCCTCACCTACTTCCGCTGCTTCCGAAGCGAGCTTCCAAAGGGAAACGTCATGGCTAAGTCCAAATTTCGTCCGCTGCATGACCGTGTCGTGGTCAAACGTATCGATGCCGAGGAAAAGACCAAGGGCGGCATCATCATTCCCGACACCGCCAAGGAGAAGCCGTCCCAGGGCGAAATCGTCGCCGTCGGCCCCGGCGGCCGCGACGAGGCGGGCAAGCTGATCCCCATCGACCTCAAGGTCGGCGACCGCGTGCTGTTCGGCAAGTGGTCCGGCACCGAGGTCAAGATCGACAATGAAGATCTCCTCATCATGAAGGAGTCGGACATCATGGGCGTCCTGGCCTAAGGCCGACCGCCCCTTCAAACGCCGCCGCACGCCGGGTGTCGGAGCACTTTTTCCCTTCTCCCCTTGTGGGAGAAGGTGGCGCGAAGCGCCGGATGAGGGGTCTGCATCCGCAGAGACAGACCCCTCACCCGTCCGCGATGCTTCGCATCGCGTCCACCCTCTCCCACAAGGGGAGAGGGAAAGGAGACCGGCAGTGACGGCAACAAACCATATCCAATCATTCCAGGAGTTTTCGTAATGGCTGCCAAAGACGTCAAGTTTTCCGGAGACGCGCGCGAACGCATGCTGCGTGGCGTCGACATTCTCGCCAACGCCGTCAAGGTGACGCTCGGTCCGAAGGGCCGTAACGTCGTCATCGAGAAGAGCTTCGGCGCCCCCCGCATCACCAAGGACGGCGTCACCGTCGCCAAGGAGATCGAGCTCGAGGACAAGTTCGAGAACATGGGCGCCCAGATGGTCCGTGAGGTCGCCTCCAAGACCAACGACCTCGCCGGCGACGGCACCACCACCGCGACTGTGCTGGCCCAAGCCATCGTGCGCGAAGGCGCCAAGGCGGTTGCCGCCGGCATGAACCCGATGGACCTCAAGCGCGGCATCGACACCGCGGTTGCGGCCGTGATCAAGGACATCGAGAAGCGCGCCAAGCCCGTCGCCGCCTCCTCCGAGGTTGCCCAGGTCGGCACCATCTCGGCCAACGGCGATGCCGCCATCGGCAAGATGATCGCGCAGGCGATGCAGAAGGTCGGCAACGAGGGTGTCATCACCGTCGAGGAGAACAAGTCGCTCGACACCGAGGTCGACATCGTCGAGGGCATGAAGTTCGACCGCGGCTATCTGTCGCCCTACTTCGTGACCAATGCCGAGAAGATGACCGCCGAGCTCGAGGACGCCTACATCCTCCTGCACGAGAAGAAGCTCTCGGGCCTGCAGGCCATGCTGCCGGTGCTGGAAGCCGTGGTGCAGTCCGGCAAGCCGCTCGTCATCATTGCCGAGGACGTCGAGGGCGAGGCGCTGGCCACCCTGGTCGTCAACCGCCTGCGTGGCGGCCTCAAGGTCGCCGCCGTCAAGGCGCCGGGCTTCGGTGATCGCCGCAAGGCCATGCTCGAGGACCTCGCGATCCTCACCGGCGGTCAGCTCATCTCCGAAGAACTCGGCATCAAGCTCGAGAACGTCACGGTGAAGATGCTCGGTCGCGCCAAGAAGGTCGTGATCGACAAGGAGAACACCACGATCGTCAACGGCGCCGGCAAGAAGCCGGACATCGAGGCCCGCGTCGGCCAGATCAAGGCCCAGATCGAGGAGACCACCTCGGACTACGACCGTGAGAAGCTTCAGGAGCGTCTGGCCAAGCTCGCCGGCGGCGTCGCGGTGATCCGCGTCGGCGGTGCGACCGAGATCGAGGTCAAGGAGAAGAAGGACCGCGTCGAGGACGCGCTCAACGCCACCCGCGCAGCGGTGCAGGAAGGCATCGTCCCCGGCGGCGGCGTCGCGCTGCTTCGTGCCAAGAAGGCGGTCGGCCGTCTCACCAACGCCAATGCCGACGTGCAGGCCGGCATCAACATCGTGCTGAAGGCGCTGGAAGCGCCGGTCCGCCAGATCTCCGAGAACGCCGGCCTCGAAGGCTCGGTCGTCGTCGGCAAGATCCTGGAGAACAAGTCCGAGACCTTCGGCTTCGACGCCCAGACCGAGCAATATGTCGACCTGGTCGAAAAGGGCATTATCGATCCCGCCAAGGTGGTGCGCACCGCGCTCCAGGACGCCTCCTCCGTGGCCGGCCTGCTGGTGACCACCGAAGCGATGGTTGCCGAACTGCCGAAGAAGGAAGCCCCGCCTGCCATGCCGGCCGGCGGCGGCGGCATGGGCTTCTGAGCCCATTGGCAACCAGCCAGAATCAACCGAAGGCCGCCTCCGGGCGGCCTTCTTTTTTGCCCAGAATGGCCCGCGCTTTCCGATTCAACCTCCGGCCAAAACCCACTACGGTGGCGCCGATTCTGATCTCTTGAGGGTTTCGTCGATGCGCGCGCTTTCGTTCTGCTCGATTGGTTTTTTGGCGGCATTGCTTGCAGTTTCACCTGGCGTCGCGTCCGCCCAGATGAAGCTGTCGCCAAAGGCCACGGCACCCGGTGGAACCGAGACGCGCTATTTCACCTCGATCGACGGCCTGATGGACGGCAATGCCGACGTCATCCTGAAGGAAACCCGCCAGGGCAAGACGGTCACCTCGGCCGTGCTCGACGTCTGCTATCCCGCCGCGAAGAATTCCGATCGCAAGGACCGCTTCGTCGTCAATCTCACGGTCGCCGGCCAGCTGCTGTCGGGCACGACGCAGAGCCTCGGCGACAAGGCGCCGGTCACCGTCAAGCTGACGCGCAGGCAGACCAGCGACACCTTCGAATTCCGCGGCCAGATCTCGATCGGCGGCAACGTGACCGAGGTCGCCTCGCCCGACAATTCCGACCTCAGCGAGAAGGAGTTTCTGGACAACCAGACTTCGGACGACGGCATCACGGCACAGCCGAAGGATTTCACCGAGGTTTCGCCGGAAGCGATCGCGGTCAAGGTCAAGCTAGAGGCGGCAACCGACTTCCTGAAGAGCCTGAAGGGCCAGGATGTCGAGGTGACGCTGGCAAGCCTCTCGGTCGGCTGCGACGCGCTGCGCGCCGGCGAGCAGACCATCAACATGTCGGTCGACCCGGAGCGGGCCGCAGCGCTGCTCGCCAAGTTCAAGGCGATGCCGGGCGTCACCGCAGCGGGCTGGACCGCCGGCATGATGGAGATGGATCGCACCATCCGCTTCCCCGCCGCCGACTGGCGCGACGGCGACAAGATCAGCCGGGACCGACTCGCAACCACCGTCGCGAACGTGCTGGCGAAGACGCTGGCGGCAAAGACCGTCTCGCAGAGCTTCAACCCCGTCACCGGCAAGCTCAAGGTCCTGTTGAAGCGGCCGAACCAGGATTTCCCGGCGCTCGAGCTCACCGATACGATCGAGGTCGCTGGCCTGGTCTCGACCGAGAAGCCCGGCAGCAGCGACCGCCTCCTGCTGTGGGTCGGCAGCCCCGCGATCACCACGGCCGACGAGAGCACCGGCGCCAAGCTCAAACTGTCGGATGAAGCCAGCGCCGATGAAGAGGGCGATCAGACCGACGACAATGGCGCGATCGACGCGCTGACGAAGGAGTTGAAGGGCCAGCGCTGGGACGCCGACAAGTCGGTGTGGAAATAGCTCTCGTGCCCCGGACGCAGCGCGAAGCGCTGCGAGCCGGGGCCCAGAAGTCGCAGGCTCGACCACGGGTCGAGACTGGGTCCCGGCTCTGCGCCGCAGCGCTACGCGCTACGCCTTGTCCGGGACACGAGATCGAATCTAATTCCCGTTCGCCCGGAAGCGCAACTGCTTCGGGCCGATCAGCGTGAGAAAGTCACCCTGTCGCTTCCAGGTCTCGACGCTGCTCAGAGCCGCCACGAGGTCGTCATCGGCCTGGGCCTTGGCCGGCGGGCAGGAACGATCCTGGATCTGGCCGGGGACGAAGATCACGGTGTTGCCGGCGACCGAGAACTGGCCCTTGCCACCCTTGCACCAGAGTTCCAGCACCACCTCGCCATTGTCGCCGATCTCGATGTTGGGAATGCGCTTCGAGCCGGGCTGCGGCAGGGCTTCGAGCGTCATCTCGGTCCCGAAGGGAAAGCCGTCCTCGGCATGGGCTGCACCCGCCATCAGCACCACCGCGGCAGCCGTGCACACCATCTGCTTCACCGAAACCATGAGACCTCTCGACCGTCCTTGAACCGCCGCACCTTCTATAAGACGGAAACGGCGTTGAGAAGGTTCGCCGCCCACGCAAAATCCCCGCGGGATCGCGCCCGCAGGGATTTTCGTTGCAGCCGGATGCGTGGCGCTATTTCAGCACCAGCGCCGTGAACGGCCAGACATAGGCCTGAAGCGTCACCAGCACGCCGACCAGGCAGGCCAGCACGATCGAATGCCAGAACACGAAGCGCAGGATCGTGCCCTCGTGGCCGTACCACCTCGTGGCTGTGGAGGCGACCACGATCGATTGCGCGTCGATCATCTTGCCCATGACGCCACCGGAGGAGTTCGCCGCCGCCATCAGGATTGGCGACAGGCCGATCTGCTGAGACGTGATCTTCTGGAGGTTGCCGAACAGGATGTTCGATGCGGTGTCCGATCCCGTCAACGCCACACCCAACCAGCCGAGCAGCGTGCCGAAGAAGGGATAGAGGACGCCCGTTGCCGCAAAGGCAAGACCAAGCGTCGCGTCGACGCCCGAGAGGCGGGTGAGCGTGCCGATCGCGAGCATCGCCGAGATCGTGATCAGCGAGATCGCGCACAGCCGGATCGTGCGGCCATATTCGATCAGCAGCCGCCCCGGTCCGACCCCCATCAGGAAGCCCGAGATGATCGCCGCGATCAGCATGCCCGTGCCGGTGAAGGACAGATAGGTGAAGTTGAACACCGCACCTTCCGGCGTGGGGCCGGCCGCCACCGGCGGCATCTTGTTGATCATCTTGTCGAGATCGGGAACCGCATACTTCCAGACGAACAGCGAGTCCGCCCAGGACTTGAACCATCCGCTGCCCCAGATCAGCATCACGACGCAGACGATGATCCACGGCAACAGCGCGCTCCACAGCTCGGACTGCGTGAGCGGCGTCTTGTCGAGCGGTGCGGTCTTGCCCATTTCCGACACTGATTCATCGCGGCCGCGCAGCGCCGGCGACAGCCAGAGCTGCTTCGGCTGCCACACCTTGAGGAACAGGATCAGCGCGCCCATCGAGATCAGCGACGCCCCGATGTCGACGATCCAGGGATTGATGAAGTTGGAGATCACGAATTGCGGGATTGCGAAGCACACGCCGGTGACGAGGATCGCCGGCCAGACGTCCTTCATGCCGCGCCAGCCTGCGAAGGCCCACACCACCCAGAACGGCACGATCAGCGAGAAGAACGGCAATTGCCGTCCGACCATCGCGCCGAGAATGTAGGGATCAAGCCCAGTGACGGAGGCAAGGCCCTGGATCGGCGTGCCGAGCGCGCCATAGGCGACCGGCGCAGTGTTGGCGATCAGCGACAGTCCGGAAGCCGCGAGGGGTGAGAAGCCGAGACCGATCAGCACGGCGCCGGTGATCGCGACGGGCGTGCCGAACCCCGAGGCGCCTTCGAAGAACGCACCGAACGAGAAGGCGACCAGCAGCAGCTGCAGCCGCCGGTCCTCAGTGACGCCGCCGACCGCGCGCTTCAACAGTTCGAAGCGCCCGGTCGTCACCGTCACCTGGTAAAGGAAGATGACGTTGAGGACGATCCAGCCGATGGGGAAGAAGCCGGTGACGATGCCGAGCACGGAAGCGCGGATCGACATGTTCACCGGCATGGTGAAGATGACGATCGTGATCAGGTTGGTGATGATGACGGCAATCACGGCCGCGATGTGTGCTTTCACGCGCCCGCTTGCGATCATGATCAACAGCGAGACCACCGGGACCGCCGCCGCAATGGTCGACAACGCCGCACTGTTCAGCGGGTTATAAATTTGATTCCACATGCTCTTCCTCCCCCACGCATTGGTGCGGCAGGGCGGCCAGCGTGGACAGCCGAGCCTGCTTGACGTCGATCGCGATACTCCCTGAGCCTGAAGCGGTGTCGCGAATGCGGCGGTTCCCATCCGCTCACAAGCTCGCGAAGTCCCGGAGGCCCCCATCCCGCGCCGTTATGCCCATGCTAGGGTTGCCGGCCCGGACAACGCAAATCGCCGGATTTGCAACTTTAGTCTAAGCGCGCTTATTTGCGCCGTTGCATCAGGCGCTTGCGCCTACCCCGCAGGAGACCCCAATCTGTGAAGAACATCCGCGCGACGCTCGCGACCGTTTGGCGAATCGCCATCCCGTATTTCAGATCCGAGGACAAATGGGCCGGCCGCGGCCTGCTCGCGGCAGTGATCGCGATCGAGCTGGCGCTGGTCGCGATCGACGTGCTCGTGAACCAGTGGCAGAATCGGTTCTACAGTGCGCTCCAGGCCTATGATCTGGACAGCTTCGTGCGCGAGATCTGGATCTTCGTGGGCCTCGCTTCCGCCTTCGTCGCGCTGGCCGTCTATCAGCTCTATCTGAACCAGTGGCTGCAGATCCGATGGCGGCAATGGCTGACGCGGCACTATCTCGGCGAATGGCTCAATGACGCCACCCACTATCGCATGCAACTCACGGGCGACGCGGCCGACAACCCGGACCAGCGCATCACCGACGACGTCAAGAACTTCGTCGAGCAGACCTTGAGCATCGGCGTCGGCCTGCTCTCCTCGATCGTGACGCTGTTCTCCTTCGTGATCATCCTGTGGGGCCTCTCCAACGCCGCGCCCCTGCATCTCTTCGGCTCCGACTTCGTGATCCCCGGCTATCTGTGCTGGGGCGCCCTGATCTACGCGATCCTGGGCACCGCCCTGACGCACTGGATCGGCGTACCGCTGGTCAACCTCAATTTCGAGCAGCAGCGCTATGAAGCCGATTTCCGCTTCAACCTGGTCCGGGTGCGCGAGAATTCCGAGCAGATCGCGCTGCTCAAGGGCGAGAGCGCCGAGCGCGGGCGCCTCCTGCATCGCTTCAGCTTCGTGATCGGCAACTGGTACGGGATCATGAGCCGCACCAAGCGCCTGACCGCGTTCACGGCAAGCTATCAGCAGGCCGCCGTGATCTTCCCCTACGTGCTGGTGGCACCGGCCTATTTCGCCAAGAAGATCCAGCTCGGCGACATGATGCAGACCGGCTCGGCGTTCTCGAGCGTGCAGCGCGCGCTGTCGTTCTTCGTGACGACCTACCGCTCGCTCGCCGAATGGCGTGCGGTGGTTGCCCGTCTCGACGGTTTCGAGATGTCGGTCAGCTCGGCCGCCAATCTTCCCGCGCACGAGCCGACCATCGGCGTCACGCCGTCCACGGGCAGCGAGGCCATCGCGCTCGAGCAGCTCCTGGTGAAGCTTCCCAACGGCAAGCCGCTGGTCGCGGCCAACGGCTTTGCGATCCAGCATCCCGAGCGCGTGCTGGTGACGGGACCGTCAGGTTCGGGCAAGTCGACGCTATTCCGCGCCATCGCCGGGATCTGGCCGTTCGGCACCGGCAAGATCGCCATCCCCGGGAAATCCAGCCTGATGATGCTGCCGCAGCGGCCGTATTTCCCGATTGGTCCGCTCGGTGACGCCGTGATCTACCCGGCCGAGCACGGCACGATTGCACCTGACAAGATCAAGGAGGCGCTCAGAGCAGTCGGCATGCCGAGGCTTGCCGAAGGGCTCGATGAGGAAGCGCATTGGAACAGAACGCTGTCGCTCGGCGAGCAACAGCGCCTGGGCGTTGCCCGCGCACTGCTGCATGCCCCGGATTTCCTGTTCCTCGACGAGGCGACCGCCTCGCTCGACGAGCCGTCCGAGGCCCTGCTCTACCGGTTGATGGAAGAGAAGCTACCGTCAACCACGATCGTCTCGATCGGTCACCGCTCCACGCTGGACGCCTTCCACACTCGCAATGTCAGGCTGATCCCTGACGGGGACATCCATGTCCTCGGCAGCGTCGATGCACCGGCCCGGGCCGAGCCGAGCGAAGCGCGCTGAGTGCACCTGCAGTGACACCTCTCGGGGAGAGGACCGAACATCCGTCGTCCCGGGGCGCGCGCGGCGCGAGCCCGGGACCCGTAATCCCAGAATTGTGCTTGGCGAAGATTGGTAACCCATGTCTCGCGCCACAACTACTGCCTGGGGTTATGGGCCCCGGCCTTCGCCGGGGCGACAACGAACTCTGTTGAAGCGGCCGCAGCTCGTCTCCCCCAGCGCTTCGTCCCCCCGAAAAGCAAAAGGGCGGCAGGTTGTCCTGCCGCCCTTGCAGTCAGTCTCGGGATGAAACTTACTTCAGGTTGGTCATCGCCGTCAGGTCGAAGGACAGCTTGGCAATACCGGCCGCGCCGCACCAGTTCGAGCCGACGCCCGTCGGATTGATCGGGGTCACGCTGGTCGTGCCGCCGGCGGTGAAGTCGCTGGTGAAGGCGTTGCAATCACCCTTGCTCAGGTTGGTGTCGGAGTAACGCAGATCCAGCGTGAACACCTTGTAGGTGAAGCCGACGCCGATGTTCCAGGTGTTGTAGTCGGCATATTTGATGCCGTTCGGGAACGCCGGGACGCCGTAGAAGCTGTCGGAGGTGCCGAGGAACTGGCGACCGAACTCGCCCGAAACGTACATGCCGACGCCGCTCGAGCCGAAGATCGTGCTGGGTGCGGTGTACTTGGCGGTGACCGACACATAGTCGCCCCAGGCGCCGGAGTTCAGGAAGCTCGGCGTGTAGTACTCGTTAACGCCAACGGCCCAGTTGTCGTTGATGGTGTAGTTCAGCTTGCCGTAGACTTCGAAGAAGCTGACGTCCTTCTTCATCACGTTGAAGTTCGTGAGAGTGTTCGCTTGACACTCGGCGCTCAGCGCGTTGCCGGCAAAGTCAGTGACCGCACCACCACCATAGTAGCAGGTGCCACCCGGATACAGGTAACCCCAGATACCGATGTCGAACGCGAAGGCGCCGAAGGTCGGGCGGATACCGCCGTACACGTCGACCTCAGCCGCAGCACGGTTCGCGAACGAAATGCTTTCAGCCGACACACCGGCATAAAGCTGCAGGTCCTTGGTGACGTTGAAGCGCGGCTCGAAGTAGGCGGCCACCGACGGCTTGTGGTTCGACTGGGTGACGCCGCGGAAAATGTAGTCGCTCATGATGGCGCCGCCGAAGGCGATATCCCAGGGATCAAAGGCGGGCGGCGGAGGCGCCTTCAGAGCCTTCACCGGCATGTCTGCCGCCAGAGCCGAACCCGTCACCATTGCCAGCGCCGTTGCCAACAAAGCCACTTTCTTCATTTCGTTCCCCATTACCTTCCTAAGGCCAGTCCGATCCCGGCGCCCCCCGGGGCATGCGATCCTGACTGAAAAACTCATCACCGCCGCAATCTGGAACGTGGGGAGCGGACGGTGAAGCAAAAAACGCGGGCATCTGCCGACTTTTTGGGCGTTATGGCGATTTCACGAAAGGTTGTCGGCGTGTGTTGCATCTCGAACACAATTATTCGCGCTCCGAGGCGAAGCTGGTCTCCGTGATGCTACGGAAGATTATCCAGCTGAGGCTTGGCCGTCACGAACCAGGCTTCCGACGATTCGGCCCCGGCTTCAGCCGATGCAAAAAGGCCGCAGCATCATTGCCGCGGCCTTCCTGCTCGCAGGTTCGCAATGGAGGTTAGGAAGAGCGCCTAGCCCTGCCCGTCAGCCGATGCCGACGGACCTTCGCCCGACGGAGTCGCCCAGCTCGTCTCGGACGCGGGCTCGGGAGCCGGAGGAGCCTCTACCGGGGCAACCGTCTTGGGCGTCCGCGCCTTCTTCGCCGCGCTCTTCTTGGGAGCCGCTTTCTTGGCGGCCTTCTTCGCCGCTGTCTTCGGTGCGGCCTTCTTGGCCGATTTCTTTGCAGTCTTCTTGGCTGCCTTCTTGGCGGATTTCTTCGCTGACTTCTTGGCCGACTTCTTCTTGCCGGCCTTCTTCGCGGTCTTCTTCGCCGCTACGGCCTTCTTGGCCTTTTTGGCCTTCTTGCTTTTCTTCTTCTTCGCTTTCGCCATCGTGATCCTCCTGTTGCCGCCGAACAATGGTCGATCGGGCCTTCAGTCGTCCACCTCCGGGCGCCGCGCAATCGGCTAGTTCAATTCGACAAGTTCAATGCCGGCTGCGCGCCGCCCGTCGCCCAATCGAGAAGCTCAATCGTGTGCACGACCGGCACTGACGTGCCGCTGGCAATCTGCACCATGCAGCCGATATTGCCCGCGGCAATCATGTCCGGCTTGACGCTCGCGATGTTGGCGATCTTGCGATCGCGCAACCTGCCCGCAAGGTCGGGCTGGAGAATGTTGTAGGTCCCCGCCGAACCGCAACACAAATGGCTCTCCGGGATATCTTTCACCACGAATCCGTTCTTGGAAAGCAATTCTTTCGGAAGCCCAGTGATTTTCTGCCCGTGCTGCAGTGAACAAGCGGAGTGATAGGCGACGACGATGTCGTCGTGTCGCCTCGATGGCTGCAGCGCAAGCCCTCCGACATACTCCGTGATGTCCTTGGCGAGTGCGGAGATGTTGGCCGCATCGCTCGCGAAGTCGCGGTCCTCGCGCAGGAGATAGCCGTAGTCCTTGATGACCGTGCCACAGCCGGATGTCGTCACCAGGATGGCATCGAGACCGTCTTTTGCCGCCTCGCGGCGCCACGCCGCGACGTTCGCCCGCGCCCGCGCGAGCGCGTCGTCGTCAAGGCCGAGGTGATGGGTCAGGGCGCCGCAGCATTGCTCGTCCCGGACCAGCACGACCTCGATGCCGTGGCGGGTCAGGAGGTTGATGGCGGCCTGGTTGATCCGCGGCGCCAGCACCTGCTGGGCGCAGCCCTGAAGCAGCGCCACCCGCCCCCGCCTCTTGCCGAGCGGCGCAAAGACGCTGCCCGCGGCGGGTCCCGGAGCCGGCAGCCGATCTGGCGCGAGCACCAGCATCGCCTTGATCCGTTGCGTAAGGCCAGGGGTTGCCGACGGCCGCGGTGTCGGCAGCAAAGCTGCGAACGGCCGGGCAAGCCGCGCCAGCGACATGCTGATGCGAAAGCGCTGCGGGTCGGGCAGCACGAATGCCAGCACGGTGCGAAGCAGCCGCTCGGCAAGCGGCCGCTCATAACGCTGCTCGATCCGGACCCGGGCCTGATCGACGAGGTGCATGTAGTTCACCCCGGAGGGACACGTGGTCATGCAGGCAAGACACGACAGGCAGCGGTCGACGTGCTTGACGACCTCCGATGTGGGCGCCTGGTCCTTCTCCAGCATCTCCTTGATCAGGTAGATGCGGCCGCGCGGGCTATCGAGCTCGTCGCCGAGCAGCACATAGGTCGGACAGGTCGCAGTGCAGAAGCCGCAGTGCACGCAGGCACGCAGGATCTTGTCGGCTTCAGCGATGTCGGGGTCCGCGAGCTGGGTGAGCGAGAATTCGGTCTTCATGGCTCGCCCCGCTTCAGCCGTCCGCGATTGAGGATGGTCTTGGGATCGAAGCTGGTACGAACCCGCTCGCTGAGCGCGGCGACACCAGGGGCTTGTGGATGGAACACATCCACATTGCGCCGCACCTCCTCAGTCGCCCGGACCAGCATGGCGTGCCCACCAACGGCTCCGGCGCGCTGGCGCACGGTGGCCGCTTGCGCGTCCCCCTTCGGCGGCACGGCCGCCCAGATCAGCCCGCCACCCCAGTCGTAGATGACGTCGCCGCCGGTGTCCCGCGCGAGCTGCCGGCCAACCGCGGCACCGGAGGCCGGCGGGCAGACGATCCGCCACACCGGCCAGGCGCCAACCGCGCTATCGGCCGCGAACGGCAGCACGTCCCGGATCGCGGTCCACAACGCGGCCGAGGCGGCGTCCTCCACGATGGTGGCAGTTCCGAAGGGCGCGAGCGCCTCACGCAGCGAGACGGCACGGTGGGCCGCCGAGGCGGTGATGCCCTCCAGGCGCAGCACAGTAAGCGGCTCGCCTTGAGTGGCGATATCGCCGAGTCCTTCGGCCCTCTCCCGGGAAGTGGATTTCGGCAGATGCGCCGCGCCCGACACGTCGAAAGGCGAGCCGAGCGCCGCGGTCATGGCCTTGTTGGCGGCGGAATCGTCCAGCCCCCTGAGCAGCAGCGTCCGCTCGCTCTCCGGCTTCGGCATGACCTTCAGCGTCACCTCGGTCATGACCGACAGCGTGCCCCAGGACCCGGCAAGCAGCTTGCAGAGGTCATAACCGGTGACGTTTTTCACCACCTTGCCGCCGGTCTTGAAACTGTCGCCGAAGCCCGAGACGGCCTGCGCGCCGAGCAGATGGTCGCGAACACCGCCGGCCTTGATGCGGCGAGGCCCGGCGAGGCCCGCCGCGATCATGCCACCGATGGTGCCAAGCCCGGGCATCGTGCCGAGCCCGGGCATCCCCAGCAGGGGCCCAGCGTTCATCGGCTCGAAGGCGAATTGCTGGCTCTTGGCATCGATCAGCGACAGCACGTCGACCAGCGGCGCGCCGGCCTGGAGCGTGATGATCAGCTCGTTGGGCTCGTAGGAGTTGACCGCGTTCAACGCGGAGACGTCGAGCACGGCGTTGGTCGCCATCGCATGGCCGATGCCGCGCTTGGAGCCATGGCCGATGATCTCGAGCGGCTGCTCATTGGCAATCGCCGCGCGCACCACCTCTTCGACGTCTCTGGCGTCTCTGACCTTGAGCGTGTCCACAGCAAAAGGCGGTAGCGAAATTCGCGTCGAAAATCAATTCGACGCGTGACGCGCTGTGCCTCGGAGCGTTACGCCGCGTCCTCATCCCGAGAGGCTCGGAGGGCAAGCGCGCATCGGCTCATCATCCCGCGACATACGCACTTCGATCATCATCGAATCATCACCGCTCAGACTTCGGTATTGATCGAGTGGTACCTCTCCGATGGAGTTCCACCATGAACCAGCAGGCGATGAACCAACAAGTCATTCACCAGGCAATCAGCGGCGGCGGCCTCCTGGTCGTGGCGCAATGGGAAGCGAAGCGGGAGGAGGCCGACCGCGTTGCCGAGATCCTGCGGAGCTTCCTGCCGCAGGCGCAAAGCGAGCCGGGCGTAAAACTGTTCCTGATCAGCCGCGCCAAGGACAATCCGGCGCAATTCCTGTTCTACGAGCTGTTCCGCGACGAGGCCGCCTTCAGCGCGCATCAGGAGAGCGCGCACTTCAAGACTCACATCGCGGGAGAGGCCCTGCCTTTGCTGGCGAAGCGCGAACGCATGCAATATGCGCTGATATAATCGATACGATGTCATGTCGGGCAAGGGTGGCGATCGACGCCCTTCCCCACTTCGATTCTCATCGAAAAGCCAGAGAAACGGATCGGGCAACCACGAGTTGGTGATGCGCCGCCGCGGATGTGTCCGGCCCGATCCGGACGACAAGCACCAGACCGCGAGAGTTCCCATGATGCGCGATATAGCTACTGTGAAGCTCGACGACCGCGAACAGCATTTCCGCATTCCCGGTCCACGCGATGGGATGGCGTTGTTCATGCGCGTCCTGCCGTCCGCGAGGACGGTCTTCGAGCCGCGCCGTGCCGCGCTCTACGTCCATGGCGCGACGTTCCCGTCCGCGCTTTCCATAGCGCATCGCTTCGACGGACGATCGTGGCGCGATGCGCTTTGCGATGCTGGGTTCGACGTGTGGGGATTGGACTTTTACGGCTTCGGAGGTTCCGACCGCTATCCCGAGATGAGCCGGCCTGCGGAGGACAATGCTCCTCTCTGTGTAGCCGAAGACGCAAGCACACAGCTTGCCGCCGGGGCGCGCTTCATCCTCGGTCATCAGAACATTACGAAGCTATCGCTCATCGCGCATTCCTGGGGCTCGATGCCGGCGTGTCTCTTCGCCGGCACGCACCCGGCCCTGGTCGACCGCCTGGTGCTGTTTGCACCGATCAGCCGCCGCGAGCCGCGCCGCTACGAAACGCCCCCGGTATTCCCGGCGTGGCGCAACGTCAGCGTCGAGGACCAGTGGAAGCGCTTTATCGAAGATGTCCCCGCCAATGAAGCCCCCGTGCTCTCCCGCGCGCATTTCGACGATTGGAGCGCGCGCTATCTCGAGAGCGATCCGGAGAGCCGCTCGCGCGATCCCTTTGGCGTGAGGACGCCGCTTGGCCCGTTCAGCGAGATCATCAAGGCGTGGCACGGCAAACTCGCCTACGATCCCGCGGCCGTGAGCGCGCCGGTCACGATCATCCGCGGCGAATGGGACGGGCTGATTCCGGACGAGGATGCGCAGTGGCTGTTCAATGCATTCTCGCATAGCCCCAACAAGCGCGACATCAAGATCGGCCGCGGCACGCATCTGATGCATCTGGAAGTCATGCGGCCGGCGCTGTGGCGCGAAAGCGTCGCCTTCCTGCACGGCGACGACGTCGCGTCGATCACCTCCTGAAACAAGCAACTAGGAGAAGACGATGTTTTCCGTGATCTTCGAAGTGCGTCCGAACGAGGGAAAAAAGGACGAATATCTCGATCTCGCCAAGCACCTGAAGCCGATCCTCGAAAGGATCGACGGTTTCATCGACAATGAGCGATTCGAGAGCAGGCTGAGACCCGGATGGGTGCTGTCGCATTCGACCTGGCGCGACGAGAAATCGGTCGTGCGCTGGCGGACCCAGGGCGAACATCACACCATCCAGGAGAAGGGCCGCTTCGATATTTTCGCCGACTACCATTTGCGCGTCGGCGACGTCAGCGCTGACACGGACCCGCCACGACAGGCTTCTGTTCGCGAGCAACGCTTCGACGAGACGGAGGTCGGCAAGGCCAAGATGGCGACCTTCACCGAGATCACGCCGGCCAAGGGCGCAGCCTTCGCGGCCCAAGCCGACCTGCTGCCCGCGCATCTTGGCCTCGACCTCAGCAACGGCGCGATCGCGGACCATGACGTATGGGCGAGCATCTACAATCCAGGCAAGATCGCGGTCCTCGTCGGCTGGCGGGATGCGACCGCCGCAGGCCTCTGGATGCCAAGGAAGCTCGACGGCATCGAGCGACTTCGTCATCGCAAGGTGCGCGTCGTCAGGGACTATGGCCGGTTCGACCGCCGCGAGGCGCCGCAATTCTATCCTGACGTCACGGGCGCGAAAACGATGCACGCCGAGCCCGCGCACTGATCGGCTAGAACCGCGGAATGTCCGGAAACGCCAGCTTGCCCGCGTGCACATGCATGCGTCCGGCGCAGCGATGCAGGGTCGGAAGCGCGCATTTCAAGGACCGCATCGCACGTCGGGCGCTGCCGCTGCCGGCACGGCGCAAGCGCGCGCAGTACACGCTGATGTGGGGGATCTGCTTGCACGCCGCGGTCCAGGCCGGACCGCGGCGCCGCTCGACTAAATGATCGCGCGCAGGGGAGATTTCCGCAGGATCAACGCCGAGACGGCGAAGCTGCCGATCGCGGCCAGCGTCGTCAGCAGCAGCGCCTTCGTGAGTGCGAAGAGCGGTAACCCGTGCAGGAGCATGGCGAAGCCGATCAGGATCGGCGGATGGATCAGGTAGACACCGAACGCATTGTCCGAGAGCCATTTGGCGACGGGCCCCTGCCAGTCGAAACGGCGGCGATAGACGGCCAGAATGACGAGGCCCATACCCACGCAGACCAGCGCCTCCCACAGGCACTTCCCGGCACTGACGAGATTGAAGCCGCCTGAATAGAGCGCCGTCTCGCCCTCGAGGCCGCCGCCGAACAGCACCAGCGCAGCAAACAGCGGTACGGAGAGCATGAGCGCCAGCGCCCCCCAGCGCAGACAGGAGCGCTCGGCAAGTCCCGTCATCCAGTTACCGCGATAGCCATAGGCGCCAGCGACAAACATCAGGACATATTGCGGCAGGTCGCCGGGATGAACATTGAGCACCGAGGTGCCGGCCCGCACGACGATGCGCACGCCAAAGGTGGCCCCCGCCATCGCCAGCACGAAAGCGACGATCATCGGCCAGCGCAGCACGACGTTGCGCTCTCGCCAGCCCGACAGGCGGATCAGGCCGTAGCCAAGCGAGAACAGCAGCAGGACGGCGCAGAACCACATCGGACCGGTCTCGGACAGCCACTCGCCATCCCCTAGATGAACCAGCCACTGATGGCCGAAACCACCACGCCCCCAGGTCCGCGACAGGAAATACTGCGTGAGCGGGCCGATCACGAACATGTAGAGCAGGGTCGGCAGACCCAGCCTGACGAGGCGGTCGCGGGCGAAGGTCGGAAATCCCTTCCGGTCGCAGGACGCGGCGGCGAAATAGCCGGCAATGAAGAACAACACCGCCATGAAGAAGGCCTGGAGGAAGCTCTGGTAGACGCCGAAGAACAGCGCCGTGCCAAAGCCGGTCGCCCGCCGGTCGACATAGTACCAATTGCCGAACGGGCTGTAGGTGTCGGCCGCGTGCATGCTCAGCACGAGGATGATCATCGACCAACGGATGTTGTCGATGAACAGGAGGCGCGGCTGGGCCTGCGCACCCGGAGCTGTCGTCGTCGCCGTGCCTACCGGAATGTCCGTCATGCCGCCACCTGGACCGAGATGCCAGATCCTCAGAACCGCGGAATGTCCGGAAACGCCAGCTTGCCCGCGTGCACATGCATGCGGCCGAGCTCGGCGCAGCGATGCAGGGTCGGAAATACCTTTCCGGGGTTGAGCAGGCCCTGCGCGTCGAAGGCGCATTTCAGCCGCTGCTGCTGGTTGAGGTCGATCTCGTTGAACATATCCGGCATGAGGTCGCGCTTCTCGATGCCGACACCATGCTCGCCGGTGAGCACGCCGCCGAACTCGACGCAGGCGCGCAAGATGTCGGCGCCGAACGCTTCGGCGCGCTCGATCTCGCCGGGCTTGTTGGCATCGTAGAGAATGAGGGGATGCAGATTGCCGTCGCCGGCGTGGAACACATTGGCGCAGCCGAGCTGGTATTTCTCCGAGAGCTCGCGGATGCGCGCCAGCGCCTTCGGCAGCGCACCGCGCGGGATGGTGCCATCCATGCAGAGATAATCGGGCGAGATGCGGCCCACGGCGGGGAATGCAGCTTTCCGGCCCGCCCAGAACAGATTGCGCTCGGCTTCCGAGGTCGAGATCTGGCAGGTGGTGGAGCCGCAAGCATTCGCGATCGCCTCGACTCGCCTGATCAGCTCGTCGACCTCGACGCCGGGACCGTCGAGCTCGATGATCAGGAGCGCTTCCACATCGAGCGGATAGCCGGCATGGACGAAGGCTTCCGCGGCGTGGATCGCCGGCTTGTCCATCATCTCCATGCCGCCGGGAATGATGCCGGCGCCGATGATCCGCGCCACGCATTCGCCGGCCGCCTCGACTTGCGCAAAGCCGACCATCAGCGCACGCGCAGTCTCAGGCTTTTGCAGGATGCGCACCGTAATCTCGGTGATGACGCCGAGCAGGCCTTCCGATCCCGTGATCACGCCCATCAGGTCGTAGCCTGACGCCTCCGCCGACTTGCCGCCGATGCGCAGGATCTCGCCGTTCATCAGCACGATCTCGCAGCCGAGCACGTTGTTGGTGGTCATGCCGTATTTCAGGCAGTGCACGCCGCCCGAATTCTCCGCGACATTGCCGCCGATCGAGCAGGCGATCTGCGACGACGGATCGGGTGCGTAGTAGAAGCCGGCATGCGCGACCGCCTGGCTGATGGCAAGGTTGGTGACGCCGGGCTCGGTGACGACGACGCGATTGTCGAAATCGATCTCGCGGATGCGCTTGAACTTGCCCAGGCCCAGAAGCACACCGTCTTCCAGCGGCAACGCGCCGCCCGAGAGCGAGGTGCCGGACCCGCGCGGCACCACCTTGATGCCGTGTTCGGCGCAATATTTCAGGACGAGCGAGACCTGCTCGGTCGTATCCGGCAGCACCACGACCATCGGCGGCTGCCGATAGGCGGTCAGCCCGTCGGATTCATAGACCCGCATCTCGGAGGTGCTGTCGATCACGCCTTCGCCGGGAACGATCGCGCGCAGGGCGGCGACGATCTCGCTGCGACGCGCCAGCACTGCCTGGTCGGCTGCGGGCATCATGATGGCCATGTTACGAAACCTTCGTCCGGCGGAGGAAAATGTCCCGCCAAATCAATCATGTCTTGCCGTCTTTGGGTAGGTCCTCCGAAGGTCGCATTGCTTTGTTGCAGCGCAAGTTCTCTCTGGGGCAAGTCTGCTATCGCGAAACCTGTCAATGGTTTCGCAGCTTGTCCACCTGCACCGGACCTGCCAAAACCACGATACTCAATCTGACCCCGGGAAGAGACGAAGAGCACCCTATGAAAAAACTGACTTTCGGCGCGCTGGTTGCCCTCGCCATGACTGCCGCAGCATCCACCGCCCTATCTTCCAGAGCGATGGCGCAGGACGCCGCGGCCGGCAAGACGTCTTTCAACAAGTGCCTGGCCTGCCACGCGATCGGCGAAGGCGCGAAGAACAAGGTCGGACCGGAGCTCAACGGCCTCGACGGCCGCAAGTCCGGCACTGCACCGGACTACAATTATTCGGATGCCAACAAGAATTCGGGCATCACCTGGAACGAGGCGCTGTTCAAGGAATACATCAGGGATCCGAAGGCCAAGATTCCCGGCACCAAGATGGCATTCGCCGGCATCAAGAACGAGAAGGAGATCAACGATCTCTGGGCCTACGTCTCGCAGTTCGACAAGGACGGCAAGGTCAAGCAGTAACGTGACCAGGCGCAACGCGAGATTGGACGGCTGCTAATCGGCAGCCGTCGTCTCGGCCATGATCGCGGCGATCAGCGTCTCGATTTCGGTCTTCACCAGATCCGGCTCCGTGGTCTGCACCATGTGGCCGAGATCGGGCCGCACGATCAGCTTCGCATGTGGCACGGTCGCGGCGAACGGGCGGGCGTGGATGTTGGTGGATACCGTCTTGTCCGGCTCGCCGGCGATGACCACGGTCGGCACGGAAATCTCGCCATAGCGCGGAGCTTGCGCGGCCACCGATGCCTTCAACGTCACGAGGTCATAGGCATTGGCGATGAATTCGCGCGGACGCAGGAGCAGCGGCGTCGCGGTCTCCTGCACGAAGCCGTCCGGCATCATCTGCGGCAGGAAGACGTTCCGCGCGCCGGGCGTTGCAAGGAGATAGCCGAGCGGCAGCGTGATCGTGTAGGCGAGCAGCGGGCCGATCACCGGCGTTGCGATGATCTCATTGTAGCGCCCGACGCCGCCGCGCCAGGGATGGGTGACCGGCGCCAGCATGACGAGACCGGCGACGCGATCGGCATGATCGAGCGCGAGCCGCGCGCCGAGCGCACCGCTCCAGGAATGCACCACGAAGACCGCGCGATCGATGCCGAGCCTGGCAAGCGCCTCGTCGACCATCCGCGCCTGCACCTCGGCCGTCGAATCCTGAAGCCGGCCCCGCGTGCTCCAGCCATGACCGGGGCGATCGATCAGGATCACGCGATGCTTTTCGGCAAGGAGGTCGCCGAGCGGGCGCCGCATCACCTCCAGATTCGAGCTCGCACCATGCAGCATGACGATCGGCAAGCCGCCATCGCGCGGGCCGAGATCGACGACATGCAGCGTTGCGCCGGCCACCTCGATCATCCGGCCCTGCCGCGGAAAAGCGCGCTCGACGGCCCAAACGCCGGCCAGCGTGACGACGACAAGAGCAACAAGCGCCGTCACGAGGAAAAATACGATCATGCAGATGGTCCGGGCGATCCAGGGCACATGGCAGTTACGGTCTCGACGTCGGGCAGTTTCTTTTTCGGTGCGCGGGCCTCGGGCCCCGCGGACAGTTCTGCCTGTGGATATCAATAGATTTCAACATGGAAAAATATCAACAAAATCAATGACTGCCTGAAAGCATGCAGCCAACCGGGCCGGTTCATGCGGCCGTCATCGCCGCGTCCATATAATCGCCACGGTCGGTTCCGCCTCTTAAGCGCGGGTGGGCGCCGATCCTCCACGCAATCCACAGGAACGCGGGAAAGACCGGCAGATTGTTCTGTTTTGGATTGGAGGTTTTTCGATGAGTCTGCGATCAAAAGATGCTGCGATCGACGAGATCGTCGCGAGTTGCAGTGGTGATCTGCGGGGCGCGGTACGGGCTCTGCTCCTGATCAACGAGCATCTCGAAGCCGAGCTTGCAAAACTCTATGCCGCTGCCGCGGACCGGAGCCTGGTCGAGCGCGGCGACCACATCCTGCACTAGGCGAACCTAGTCCGCGTTGTCGTCCTTGTCTTCGCTCGGATCTGGCTTCGGACAGGCACGGATTGTCGATCGCGCAAGCTTGGCGTCCGCCCTGGACTTGTAGGGACCGTCACCGAACCAGATGTCGCCGATGATGACGGGATTGCTGGTCACGATCTCGCACTTGCCGCTGGCACGGTTGCCCACCACCCAGAACAGCCCGTCAGCAAGACAGGCCGTTGCGCACGCCAGCAACAACGCACCCGCAAGAATCACGCGTTTCATCGCACGGCTCCCACTTGTCGCTGTATGCAGCTAATCCCCAAGACGCAGAAAAAACATCCCCTTGCCGCCAGGCTGCTGGGCGCGTGGTTAATGGCCGCGCTCCGCAGTCGCTCAAAACAACATCGAGTTGAGGGTTAGATGTCGCGCCCTTCGACCTTCTCGGTCAGGGCTTTGACCTGATCGGGGATCTTGTCGAGGTGCGGGTTGATGGCGAGCGCCTTGCGGTAGGCATCGAGCGCGCGCTTCTCGTCGCCGATCTCCTGCATGATCATACCGAGACCTGCGAGCGCGCCGAAATGGCGCGGCTCGAGGATCAGCACCTCGCGAATGTCGGCGAGCGACCGGCCGTAATCGTTCTGCATATAATAGAGCGTGGCGCGCCGGTTCCAAGCCTCGACATAGTCGGGGCGGAGCTTGATCACGGCATCGAGCAGCTTGATCGCGACGTCGACCTTCTGCGCATCCACCGCCGCCTTGGCCCGCGTCATCAGCAGCGCAGCCGTATCGCTGGGGGTCTGGAGCCAGATCGCCCAGATTCGCGCCTCGACATGCTTGGCGCTGACATCATCGGGCGCGGCCTTCAGCGCGCCGAACAGGAAATCGAGGTTCTTGGTGCGGTCGACCTTGGGCAGTTTCGCCGGGGCCTCGGGAAGCTTCTTCTGCTTCGCGGGCGGGCCTGCGGGATCATCCTGTGCGAAAGCGGGGGCGACGACCGTCAGCGCAGCCAGCACGGCGGCCAGACGGAGGGAATGCGCGGACAAGAATCTCACTGCCATGGTGAAAGTGTAAACGCGCAAAGCCGCCCTTGCATAGCAAGGACGGCGTCAAAGTCGTGTGAGACCGTGGTCTTGCGGGGCCGTGCGCGGGCCCTCGACAGGGAACTCAGCCCTGCCGAGCCTTGAAGCGGCGCTGCACCTTGTTGATCACATAGACCCGGCCCTTGCGGCGGACCAGGCGGTTGGCACGGTGGCGACCGCGCAGCGATTTCAGCGAGTTACGGACCTTCATGGCAGAATCCTGAACGTTCGAAAGGCCGTGTTCGGCACTACCGTTTCGGCACGCGCGAATGTGGCAAAATGAGATCTTTCCCGCTGGCGGACCGACCGCCCGGGACGGGGCGGTTCTTAAGGCATGGCGGGAGGTGATGTCAATGTTAACTGCCCGGTTCCGGACCAGCAAATTCTTGAAAACAACCCCACGCAAAGTAGAAAGCAGCCGGATCGGCCCCAATTTGCGCCTCCCACGGCGCCTTGCCAAATTCGTTATATCATATAATCAATTTGCCAACCCGTCGGGAGGAAACCAATGCCGAAGCTGAAGCTGCCCAATATCGACGATGTCGTCGCCATCGATATCCACACCCATGCCGAGGAGCCCTGCGGCACCCATCCCGACGATGGCTATGACGATTTCCAGGCGCAGATGGCGGACTACTTCAAGTCGCCGCACAAGCATCCGCCGACCGTGCCGGAGACCGCGGCCTACTATCGCTCCAAGAACATCGCCGCCGTGATCTTCCCGGTCGACGCAGAGCGCGAGACCGGCTTCCGCCGCTACAACAATTACGAGATGCTCGAGGTCGCCTCCGACCATCTCGACGTTCTCATTCCCTTCGTCTCGATCGATCCGCACAAAGGCAAGCTGGGCGCACGCGAGGCGCGCAAGCTGATCGAGGAATACGGGGTGCGCGGCTTCAAATTCCACCCGACCATGCAGGGCTTCTACGCCAACGATCGCATGGCCTACCCGCTCTACGAAGAGATCAACAATGGCGGCGCGATCGCGCTATTTCACACCGGCCAGACCGGCGTCGGCTCTGGCATGCCCGGCGGCATGGGCATGCGGCTGAAATATTCCAACCCGATGTACATGGACGACGTGGCGGCGGATTTCCCCGACCTCAAGATCATCCTCGCCCACCCCTCGTTCCCTTGGCAGGAGGAGGCGCTGTCGGTCGCGACCCACAAGCCCAACGTCTATATCGACCTGTCCGGCTGGTCGCCGAAATATTTTCCGCCGATCCTGGTGCGCTATATCAACTCGATCCTGCAGGATAAGATGCTGTTCGGCTCGGACTGGCCGGTGATCACGCCGGACCGCTGGCTGTCGGACTTCGCCAAGATCGAGATCCGCGACGAGATCCGGCCGAAGGTGCTCAAGGCCAACGCACGCAAGCTGCTGGGGATATGAATCGATCGTAGCCCGGGTGAGCGAAGCGACACCCGGGAGACGTGGTCCCGCATGTCGCTGCGCTCATGCGGGCCAGGATCGGTGCTCCGGAGAAAGGTCGCGATGTGACGATCAAAGCCGTCGTATTCGACGCCTACGGAACGCTCTACGACATCCAGTCGGTGGCTGACGTCACCGAGGATGCATTTCCGGGCTACGGCGAGATCATCACGCAGGTCTGGCGTATCAAGCAGCTCGAATACAGCTGGTTGCGCTCGCTGATGCAGCGCTACCAGGATTTCGCGGCGGTCACGCACGATTCCCTTGCCTACACGCTGCGTGTGCTCGGGCTCGCTTACGAGCGCGAGGCGTTCGAGCGCGTGATCGCGAAATACCTGCATCTCGATCTCTATCCGGACGCAGCCGCCACGCTCGCGGCCTTGAAGCCGCGAAAACTCGCCATCCTCTCCAATGGCAGCCCGGACATGCTCGATGCGCTCGTGCGCAACTCAGGCCTCGATCATCTGCTCGATGCCACGATCAGCGTCGATGCGAAGAAGATCTTCAAGCCGAGCCCGCAGGCCTATGCGTTGATCGGCGAGGTGCTCGGCACCAGGCCCGACGAGGTGCTGTTCATCTCTTCAAATCCTTGGGACGTCGCCGGCGCCAAGGCGTTCGGACTGAACGTCGCCTGGATCGAGCGGGTGACACCGGAAGCCATGGCACTGGCTTGCGTCGAGAGCGATCTCGTGGCACCGCTGACGATGTTCAAGGCGATCCGGACCCAGATGGACGAGCTGGGCCTTGCGCCGGATCACCGCGTCCGCTCACTTTCCGAACTGCCCGAGATTGCCGCCCGCCTATGACCATTCAATCCGTTCGCGACTTCTTCGCCGAGAAAGCCCCCGACATCACCGTGATCGAATCGCCGATCAGCTCGGCGACGGTGCCGCTTGCCGCCGAGGCCTACGGCGTCGAGCCTGGCCGCATCGCCAAGACGCTGTCCTTGCGGATCGGCGAGCGCGTCATCCTGATCGTCGCGAGCGGCACCTCGCGCATGGATAACAAGAAGGTGAAGGCGCAGTTCGGCGGCAAGCCGAAGATGCTGGGGCTCGAAGAAGTCGCTGACATCACCGGCCATGAGGTCGGCGGAGTCTGCCCGTTCGGGCTGAAGGCGCCGCTGCCGATCTATTGCGACGTGTCGCTGAAGGCGTTCGACATCGTGGTGCCGGCCGCGGGCTCGACCCACAGCGCAGTGCGCATCGCCCCCGATCGCATGGCCGATCTGGTCAGTGCCGAATGGGTCGACGTCTGCGAGCACCGCCCCTAAGGCGCGTCCTCGACTCGCACCGATTCAACAAAACCCACCTCGCTATAGGCCTCGCTAATCGTCGTCATCGTAATAAGGTCGCGGCGGCGGCGCGGCAGGTGGCGGTGGCATATTGTTGTAGCGCGGCGGCGCGTTTCTGCCGCGCGGCAGCGGTTGGGGCGGCGGGGCCTGGTTGTTGGTCTCGAACACCGCGCGGCATCCGCTCGAAAGTTGCGGCGTATTCTGCCGCAGACAGGCGACGATGCGGTTCACGTCGGGGATCTGGTCGCTGCACAAGCGCCAGACATCCGGGGTGCAGGCCATCTGTTGTTCCATGGTGCCGCGATATTCCTCGGCAAAGACGGCGCTCGCGGCGACCGTGCCGCCGATCGCAAGCGCCACACCGAGCGCAATCGGCCCTGTTCGCATGTCCCGATCCTTCTCATTTTCTCTCAAACGTTCCTCAATCAATGAGGCGCGCGAAGGTTCTGGACCAACAACAAAATGTGAAAGCAGGATCGGAACCTATTCCACCCTGCCGATCTTCTTGACCGCCGCGATCAATCGCGCGCTGTCGGCCGCGACGAACTGCGAAAACTCCGGCGCATCCTGATAGGCGACGAGACTGCCCGAGGCTTCGAACGTCTTGAGGACATCCGGGCTCTTCATCACCTGTGCCATCGCCTCGCGCAAACGGCCGACGATCGGTGCGGGCAGCGCGCTCTGGCCGAACAGCCCGGCCCAGATGTACATCTCGACATCCTTGTAGCCGAGTTCCTGGAAAGTCGGCACGTCGGGAAAGCTCGCGATGCGTTGCGCGCCGCAATTGCCGAGGACGCGCAGCTTGCCGTCGTCGACCTGCGGCTTCAGCGTGCCCGGTGCAGCCGCGATCGCCTGCACGGTACCACTGAGGATCGCGGTCAGCGCGGGACCTGCGCCACGGAACGGCACGTGCAGCAGCTTGATGTCGGCGCTCGTGGCAAACATCTCCATCGCGACATGCAGCGTGCCGTAGGGCCCCGACGAGCCGTAGGTGATCTGTCCAGGACGTTTCTTCGCGTCGTCGACGAATTCCTGCACCGTCTTCCAGGGCGCCGAGGCCGGCACTGCAAGCAGCGTCGGATCGGCAAGCACGCGCGCGATCGGCGTGAACTGCGAGACCTCGTAGGCGACCGGCCGGTTGAACAGCCGATCCGCTTCCGGCAGCACCGCGAACGAGGACAACGTCATCAGCAGCGTATGACCATCCGGCTCGGCGCGTGCGGCCGCCGCATTGCCGACCGATCCACCGGCGCCGCCGGCACGATTGTCGACGATGACCGACTTGCCGAGAATGCGCTCCAGCGCCATCGCGACCGGGCGCGCCGCGAGATCGGCCTGACCGCCGGCCGGAAACGGCACGATCATGGTGACGTTGCGCGAGGGATAGCTTTGCGCGAAAGCCGCGCGCGTCAGCGCTGTTTGTGCAAGCGGCGCAAACGCCGCGGCGCGCAGCAAATCGCGTCGGTTCATAGTCAGCCCTCCCCGGTGCTTGTTGTTTCCGGCAGAGTAGCGCGACGATGCGCACGAACAAAGGTATCTCCGTGTGCCGCACCTGTGCATTTGGTGCCAAGCGACGGCAACATTTACGAACGGTTATCCCTGCGCCTTCCCGTGCCGGAACGTATCCCGCTACGCGCGGTTGCCCTTTCGGGAGAACGCGGGATGAACGACCTTGGCACGATCGATGGCGCGCTGGACGAGATGCTGGTGAATCTCGCCGGCATTGTGCTGCGGCTGGCAAAGCCTGATCTGACACGAACGCCGGAAGCCCGGCGCGCGCTGGTGCTGTCAGTCAATCAATATTCCGCCTGTGCCGCACGCTCGAGCGATCCGCGGGTACATGAATTGAAGACGAAGCTGCAAGAGACGCTGAAGCCGACCCTTCGCGTGGTTACGAGCGACGCGATGAAGCTGTCGTAGGTACACATACCTTCAGACGTCATTGCGAGCGCAGCGAAGCAATCCAGAATCCCTCCGCGAAAGACTCTGGATTGCTTCGCTGCGCTCGCAATGACGAGATTATGGAAGCGGCGTAATCTCTCAGCGCCAACTAACCTGCCTTCGCGCGCTTCCTCGTCTGCCGCCTGCACGTCCCGGGCAGTTTCGCCGCGAGAAACTCGGCAAGCACCTCGACACGCGCAGGGCGCGGGCCGCCGGGCGGGGTGACGAGATGCACGGCGCCTTCGGCCTGCTTCCAGTCTTTCAGGATCACCTCGACTTCGCCGGATGCGATGGCCTCACCGACGATGAATTCGGGAAGATCGGCAATGCCGAGCCCCGCGAGCAGTGCCGGCATCACCGCCTCGCCATTGTTGACGCGCAACTGTCCGGCCGGGCGCACGCTTGCCTGTTCGCCTGACGTGTTGGTGTAGTGCCAGATGTTCGGCGTCGAGAGATAAGCGTAGCTGAAGCATTTGTGCTCGGCGAGGTGCATCGGATGCGTCGGCCGGCCGTGGCGCTTGAGGTATGACGGCGCGGCGACCGTGTAGCGTGGCATGGTGAAGAGCCGCCGCGCGATCAGCGAGGAATCCGGCAGCCGCGCAATGCGCAATGCCGCGTCAAAGCCTTCGCCTATCAGATCGACGGTGGCATCGCTCAAATGCAGATCGACGGAAACTTCCGGATAGGTCTGGAAGAACTCCGGCAAGAGCGGCGCGACCGCTTTCACGCCGAAGGTCATGGGCACCGCGAGCCGCACCAGCCCGCGCGGCGCGACGGACTGCGCCAGAGCCTCGTTCTCCGCCGCCTCGCCATCGGCGAGCAGACGCGCCGCCCGATCGGCGAGCTTGTGGCCGGCGTCGGTGAGCGCGAGCCGGCGCGAGGTGCGGTTGAACAACCGCGCGCCGAGCCGCTCCTCCAGCCGCGTCACCGCCTTGGAGACGGTCGCCTTGGACATCGCCAGCTCGCCGGCAGCAGCCGCAAACGACCGTAATTCCACGACTTTTGCGAAAATTGCGAGCGCTTCGAAATCCGGGAGCTTTGCCATGGGATGAGCCCGTAAGTTACGTTTATGGAAACAATGTGTTTCGACAGTTTCTATTTCTATACCACAGGCGGAGGCATATCCAAGAGGTCATCAGACATTCAGGCAATGGAGACATCCAATGACCAAGAAGCTCTCAGGCAAGGTTGCTCTCGTCACCGGCGGCTCGCGCGGCATCGGCGCAGCCTCTGCACGCGCTCTCGCCGATGAAGGCGCCGACGTCGCCATCAGCTACGTCGCATCGCCCGACAAGGCCGAAGCCGTTGTCGGCGAACTGAAGGCCAGGGGCGTGAAGGCGCGCGCCTTCAAGGCCGACCAGGCCTCAGTCGCCGACGTCGAACAACTCGTAAAGGACGTCGCCACGGAATTCGGCCGTCTCGACATCCTCGTCAACAATGCGGGAGTTGCCGCCGGCGGCGCCATCGACGATCCCAAGGCCGACACCGCGGCACTGGCGCGCCTCGATGCCGTCAACGTCCATGGCGTGATCGCGGCGATCCGCACCGCCTCGCAGTTGATGGGTGAAGGCGGCCGCATCGTCACCGTCGGCTCGATGCTTGCCGACCGCGCCTCATTTCCCGGTCTGGCCGACTACGTCGCCACCAAGGCCGCGGTGGTCGGCTACACCAAGGGCGCAGCCCGCGATCTCGGTCCGCGCGGCATCACCGTCAACGTGGTGCAGCCCGGCTCGATCGATACTGACATGAACCCGAAGGATGGCGGTGAGTTCGCCGAGACCCAGCGCAAGCAGCACGCGCTGCAACGCTTCGGCCGGCCCGAGGAAGTCGCAGCCGGCGTCGTCTTCCTGGCTAGTCCGGAAGCCTCCTTCGTCACCGGCACCGTGCTCAACGTCGACGGCGGCTTTGGCGCCTGAGACGCCGCAAGCTCAAACAAGGAACCACGCAGATGATCGAACTCAGACCCTTCGCAAAGCTCGGCAGCGCCGATCACGGCTGGCTCAAGGCCAGGCACCATTTCTCCTTCGCGAGCCACTATGACCCCGACAACATGGGACACGGCAGCTTGCGGGTGTGGAACGACGACGAGATCGCGCCGAACACGGGCTTTCCGGCCCATCCCCACGCCAATATGGAAATTATCACCTATGTGCGGGAAGGCGCGATCACCCATCAGGACAGCCTCGGCAACAAGGGCCGCACCGAAGCGGGCGACGTACAGGTGATGAGCGCAGGAAGCGGCATCCGCCATTCCGAGTACAATCTGGAGCCGACGAAGACCAAGATCTTCCAGATCTGGATCGAGCCGACGGCGCGCGGCGGCCAGCCGACCTGGGGCTCAAAACCGTTTCCCAAGGCGACCCGCGACGGCAAGCTCGTCACCATCGCGAGCGGCTTTCAGGCCGACAAGGACGCGCTCCCGATCCGCGCCAATGCGCGCGTGCTCGCGACCACGCTGAAGGCCGGCGAGAGCGCGCAATACGAGCCGAAGCAGTCGCGTCACCTCTATCTCGTGCCGGCCGCTGGCGCAGTCGAGGTCAATGGGGTGCGCATCAACGCACGCGACGGCGCCGCGATCCGCGACGAAGCCAACCTGACGATCACGGCGCTTGAGGATTCCGAGCTCGTGCTCGTCGATGCGGCGTAAGGCGCTCGGACTCCCAACTCGTCACGCCCGAGCTTGACCCGGGCATCCATCACCTTCGGAAGAAGCTTCGAGGGGTGATGGATTGCCGGGTCAAGCGCGGCAATGACACCGAATTTCCAAACTCACCATCACTCAACGGAAGACCACCATGGCTAAAGTTCTCGTCCTCTATTATTCCGCCTACGGCCACATCGAAGCGATGGCCAAAGCCGTCGCCGAAGGCGCGCGCGAGACCGGCGCGACAGTCGACATCAAGCGCGTGCCCGAGCTCGTGCCGGCCGAGGTCGCCAAGGCCTCCTACTACAAGCTCGACCAGGCTGCCCCCGTCGCCAAAGTCGAGGACCTCGCGAACTACGACGCGATCATCATCGGCACCGGCACCCGCTTCGGCCGGATGTCCTCGCAGATGGCGAACTTTCTGGACCAGGCCGGCGGCCTCTGGGCCAAGGGCGCGCTGCACGGCAAGGTCGGCGGCGCCTTCTCCTCGACCGCGACCCAGCATGGCGGCCAGGAGACCACGCTGTTCTCGATCATCACCAACCTCCTGCATTTCGGCATGGTCGTGGTCGGCCTGAATTACGGTTTTGCCGGCCAGATGAAGCTCGACGAAGTGACGGGCGGCACGCCCTACGGCGCCACCACGATCACCGGCGGCGACGGCAGCCGCCAACCCAGCGCCAACGAGCTCGCCGGTGCGCGCTATCAAGGACGCGTGATCGCGGAGACCGCGAACAAGCTGCATGGCTGATGCGTTCGGGGCGGCATTCTCATCTGCGGATGCTGCCCCATCTCAGCTTGCAGGAGCAACGCATGGCGTTCGAACTTTTCCTGATCGCGCAGATGATCCGCAAGCCCGTGCAGATGCTGGCGCGCCGCTGGTATTGCCACGGCCTGTTTCGCGCCTCGCGCGGCCGGCTGCACTGTGCCGGATGCACGGGACAGTGAGGCGCACGTGACTGTCAGCGCGGCGGCTTGCCCATGGCGCGGTTCGCGAGAGCGGCGAGCCGCGGATGGCGGCGCAGCCCCTGGGCTGCGAGATCGCGCAGCATGTAGGGCACGCCGCGCCATGACAGAGCGACGCTGACGTCGGTCAGCGGCAGCGGCACGGCGCCGAAGCGGCGCTTGTAGTCGTGATTGCCGATGCTGAGATCGAAGCGCCGAACGCCCTCTCGATGCAGCGTCTCCATGGTCCGTTCGGTGACGAGCAGACCCGGCGAACAAGCCGACCACGGCCTGCCGGCGTTGCTGATGCGCAGCAGATAATAGGTTGCGCCGTATCTCAAGCCCAGCGACGTCGCAATGATGCCCTCATCGCACACCAGCGCCGAGACGATCGCATAGCCTTCCGCAACGCCTTGCCGGACCACCTCGCGATAGAATTTCGCGTGGCTCTCGTCGCTGAGGACGAATTTGAGACCGAGCTGCTTCATGCGTTGCTGCTGCTGGATGTCCATCGCATCGAGCAGCCTCAGCGCGTGGTCGACATCGGTCGCGATCTCGAATCGCGCGCCGACGTGACGATTGAAGACGCGCCAGCAGCGCGGCAGTTGCATGCGCTTGATGGAGGTGCGGTAGTCAGAATAATCGTCGCCCATCAGCACGAGATTGCCGTTGAGCGAACAGGATCCGACGCGGCCGAGCGACACCAGCGGGTTCGGCTTGCCGCCCACATAGGCCGGCATCTTCTGCAGGCGCAACAGATCGAAGCGATCCGGCAACGCACGCAAGCCATTGACCAGCGCATCGCCGATGGCGCGCGCGCCGGCCGCATCGCATGCGGCGCCTGGCCCCAGGATCGGCGCATTGTTGTCGGAGACGCCGAGATCGGCGAACTCGACGATGCGGACGCCGCCCTTGCTGCGGCCGATCATCGGCACCAGCGCGATATCGCGGCCGGCTGCAGCATCGGAGATGACCGCGATCAGCGGGGAGACATCGCGGAATGCGTCGTACCAGGCCGCGAGCCAATCACCTTGCTGGAATGCCGTGCGATGCCCCGCCCCAAGGCGCAACGCGGCCTTCTTCCAGTCGCGCATGAAATCGATGGCGATTCCGGACGCGCTGGTCACCCGACCGTCTAGTTGCTCGACGCTGAGAAACGCCATCCGCCCTGGCATACGGTTGCTGAACGTTTCCAGATGAATAGCGTTTCGTCGCCAACCACAAGTTACGTCGCTGCTTATCGTTAAGCGGATACCGTTGCGCTCACGCGCGGACCGGCGCGTGTCCCGATCTGAGACGTGCGGACCCTCGCCGCATGAGAAACTGTCAGCAGTTCTTGTCCACGCATTGGAACCTGGCAAGAAAATGCAGGCCGGCGGCCGCGAGCACGAACAAGAACCAGGTCGGATTCAGCCGGTCGAGCAGGAACGTCTCGGTCGTTCCGTAATACAAGCCGAACAACCAGATCGTCAGGAAGAGCTTTGCCAGGGCGCCGCTTCGACTGCCGCGCTGCGCCGCCTGGAAATTGTTGAGCGGGGTGAACACGAAGATCAGGATGACGAGCAAGAGGCCGGGCAGGCCGATGGTGACGGCGAGATCGAGATAGCTGTTGTGACTATGCGCCGCACTCACCGCCCATTCGGCGCCTTTCGCGGTCTGCCGCTCGGCGACGTCGTCCCAGAACGCGGCGTAGCCGTGGCCGAGGATCGGCTTCTCCGCCACTGCGGTGAGCGCAAACTCCCAGATGTCGCTGCGGCCGGTGAAGGTGGGATCGACCGGGAGCGAGCGGGTGATCGTCGCAAGAGCCGGACTTGCCACGCTGCCGACGGTGAGCAGGTTCATCACGATCAGAGGCGCAAGGCAGATCAGCCGCTTCAGCCAGAGGCTGCGGGTAAGGTAAACGAGCGACGCCATCCCATAAATGAGGAGACACAGCACCGACGAGGTCTTGCCGCCGGTGAAGATCAGGAAGATACCGGCCAGCACGGCGATCACGGGTCCCATCACCAACGAGCCCACGGCGGTGAGATAAATGCCGAGATAGACCAGGCAGCTCATTACCGGCGAGGCGACGTTCTTGTGGCCAAAACTGCCGCGCCAGTCGCCGGCAAGCTGCGGCTCCGTGATATCGGTCGCCGTGTGGATCGAGAGCTGCGGCGCCAGCATGACGCCGAGATAGCACAAGGCGAGCAGCACGAGGGCGGCGAGCCCCAAGCACCGGTTGAAGCTCTTCTGCGTCGGCGGCAGCAGCGGTAGCAGGATGGCGAGCGCGGAAACGCTCGCGGTCAGCACGAAGCGCTGCGCGGACAAGCCGCGATTCTCCGAGAAGACGATGTTGATCAGCATCCAGCCGACGAAACAGAGATGCAGCGGCGTCACCAGGGTCCTGAGCGACGGAGCGTCCTGTGCGAACGTCAACAGCACGGCGGCGGCGGCGAGCCCCGCAAAGGCGATGTAAGACAGCGCCATCCGGCCCGAGGCAACCGTGGCGAGGTCGGCATTGCGAAGGTCCGGGAACGGCTCCAGCGTGATCAGCACCAGGAGCAGCGCCGCGACGGCGACGACGCAGCGCGCGGCCTCGAGGGTGCTGAGCCCGGCGACGAACGCGCGCAGCCCCTGACCGAGCGGCCGGGTCTCCACGCCAGTCATATCAGCGGCACTGCGATCCATCGATCACCCCTAACCGACCCGTGCTAACCTTTCGTCAACCACCAGGCTTGCCGGGCAGGCCACTGGTCGGTGTTTAACGCTAATATGCGAAACCCGGCCGTGGGCGGCCTTTGCTGCAAAGCTTTGACCCTTATCTGGCTATCATCGCAGATGACCCAAGCCGCCAGCGTCCGGGGCCGTGGTCGACATGCAGCCTGGTTAACGAACCGTTAAAAACGCAGCTCCAGACGACGAGGCGTCAATTGACCACTGCCGGCGCCATCCTTGATCCCCCGCTGGGCGAGCTGTCGTCCGTCGAGTCGCAGGCTGATCGGACCGCGAATTCGGCCGGTCTCGTCTCCATCGTCATTCCCGCCAAGAACGCAGCTGCCTATATCCGCGAGACGATCGACAGCGCGCGCACGCAAGGCGACAGCGTCGGCGAGGTCATCGTCATCGACGACGGCTCGAGCGACGACACCGCGGCAATCGTCCGATCCATCCGCGACGGCCGGGTGCATCTGATCACGAACGCGCTCACGGGCGTCTCGGCAGCGCGAAATCTCGGCGCACGCGTGGCGCGCGGAGAATGGCTGCTGTTCCTCGATGCCGACGATCGTCTGCGCTCCGGCGCGGTGGCCACCCTGGTCGCGGCTGCGAGGGCCGCGCCCGCCGCCGTTCTCGTCTATGGCGACTACGATCTGATCGACAGTGACGGGCGGCCCGTCGGCCGCCGCAGTCTCCTGCAGGGACGGAGGAAGCCGTCAGGCGATGTGCTCGCGCGACTCGCGCGCGGCAATTTCATCGTCAATGGCGGCATCATGCTGGTGCGCGCTGATGCATTCCAGGTGGCCGGCGGTTTCGACGAGCGGCTCAGCCTGTGCGAGGACTGGCATTGCTGGTGCCGCCTGGCCGCGATCGGCGACTTCCAGTTCGTGCCAGCGCTGCTGCTCGACTACCGCCTCCACACCGCGAACACCATGAATGCGGCCGCCCGCTCGCCGCGCGACTTCTTTCCGGCGGTTGAGCGCGTCTTTGCTGACGATCTGATCCTCCGCAAGCTCGCACCGGAGGGCCGGCCCGCCCTGCGGCAGGCCGCCGAGATCCATCTCATCACCTATGCGGCGACCCAGGCGGTCCGCTTCGGCCGCTACGGCGATGCTGTGAGCTATATGCGCATGGTCGGTCAGCAATCGCTCATCGCGTTGCCGCGATCGCTCGCCAAGCTCGTGCTCGCCCGGTTCGGGATCTAAAGCATGATCCGGAAAAGTGTGAAGCGGTTTTCCGGAAAGATCATGCGCAAACAACAATCTAAAGCGCGATGACGATTAATCCTAATCCCATCGCGCTTTAGGCCTCAGGAAACGATCTTCGAGGCCTCATACGGCCGCTGCTCGACGCCGAAGGCGGCGAGCGCGCTGCCGAACGCGACCATCATCGGATGCATCGCGACGACGGCCCTCGTCGTGAACGACAGGCGCGCCGCGCGGACCAGAGATAGCGGCAGCCTCCCCAGCATCGCCGCAAACACACGCGTCCGTGCCGCCCCAGTCTCTGCCGCCTTGAACTGCACCCGATAGTTGATCGCTCCGATGCGCAGGCCACGTTTTGCGATCCACCCCAAACCGGTGCGACTATGCGGCACCGTCTCGGTGATCACGGCTTCCGCGGTCCAGTGGAATGTCATGCCGGCCTTCCGGCATCGCACGAAGAAATCGCAATCACCGCCGCCGAGGAAGTTGAATCGAAGGTCGAAGGCCGGACTGCCGAGCCGGTCGAACACCGACCGGGTGATCAGGCAGTTGCCGCAGCCGTAGATCAGCGGCACCGCGCCACTATAGTCATAGGCAGGACAGAAGGCGGGATGGCGCGCGAGCCACGGCTTGCTGTCGTCGTCAAAGAGCGGCAGCACCGGACCGCCGACCACGTCTGCGCCGGTCGCCTCCGCGGTCCGAACCATCAGCTCGAGCCAGTCGGGCGAGGCGATCTCGTCGTCGTCGATCATCAGGAAACGGGTAGCAGCCGGAAACAACGCCTGCGCGGTCTCGAAGGCGGCGTTGATCGCCTGACAATTGCCCTGGCGCTTCTCGACCAGGCAGACGCCCTGAAGCTTCCCGGCAGCGAGGTACTCGGCGGCGACCGGCGCGCTCTCGCGCCGCGCCGCGTCGTTCTCCACCATGACCACGGCAAAGGAGCGCGGGGTGCGCTGGTCCACCAGCGACTCCAGCGTCAGCCGCAAATGCTGCGGCCGGCGAAAGCAGGGAATGCAGACGACGATGCCGACCGACAGGTCGAGCACGCGCGAGCTCGCGACGATCTCCCGGTTGGGATCGCTCACGGCATCGGTGATGCGGCTCATGGACAACTCGGTCGGGATCAGGGTCATGATGTCGTTGAATGGCCGATATGTGTTGAAAAAGCCCTGCTCCAGGACGGCACAGCAAGGCGCTCGCGAAACACGGATGTCCCAATCTGGCGCTGTGCGGCGGGGCATTGCCTCATGCTGAACGAGACCATTGCGTGTTGCGCGAGTGCGCAAGCCGCCGAATCCAGCCTCACCTGCAAGCCGATCGTCATCCACATAACGTCTTTCACGCGCTTTGCCCTGCGAATTTGCCTCGAAGCGCTCCTGCAATTTCCGATCCAGCGCGCGGCCGCAGGTACGATGCGAACGATGCCGTAGTTAACGGGCCTCCGCATTAACCCAACCGTAAGCACCGTCATCAATGGCACCTCATCGGCATCGAATTTGCTCTTCGAGAATGCGAGAGATTCCCTGTAATTTGAAATGAACCCGCGCGATTGAAGAACATGAATAAGCAAACCCCGATCGATTTCGCGACGGCGATCCGCACTGATGCGAACGCCATCACGCCGCCAACACACACCCAGGCACTGATCGACCTCGTCTCCGGCGAGGCACGCGACAGCCTGCTCGCCGTTCACGACCTCCTGCGCCGCGAGCTGCCGCCAGGCGAGCTTGCGATCTACGAGGCCGGCGGCGGCTCCAGCAGCTTCCTGCCGCTGGAAATCCTGGGCCGCGGCCACGTCACCGTCGTCGATATCGACGAAGACCAGATCCGCAACAACGACTACGCCCAGGAAGCGATCCTCGGCGACGTCCAGACCTATCGCTTCAAGCCGGAGAGTGTCGATCTCGTCATCTGCTACAACGTGATCGAGCACCTGCCCGACGTCGGGGCCGCGCTGAAGAATTTCTGCGAGGCGCTGCGGCGCGGTGGAATGATCCTGATCGGCGCGCCCAATCCTCGCTCGCTGTCTGGCGTCGTCACCAAATATTCGCCGCACTGGTTCCACGTCTGGTTCTACCGCCACGTTCGCGGCATCAAGAATGCCGGCCAGCCGGGCGAGGCGCCATTCCCGACCTTCTTTCACCCGCTGGTGACGCTTCCCAATCTCGAGGCGTTTGCGGATGCGCACGGGCTCGAGACGGTCTACCGCCGCGAGGTCGAAAGCCCGCGCTATCCCGAGATGCGCAAGCGCAAGCCGCTGTTCGCAGCTCTCGTCGATGCCGGCGCCGCGCTGCTGAATTTCGCGCTGCCGCGCGGCACCGACGTGCGACGCGGCGACTATCACGTCATCTTGCGAAAACGCTGACAACCATGACGACGGCGCATAGGGAATTCCGGCATGCGGGCCCTGCCCGCGATACTGCGCCGTCGGACGCATGCAGGCTCAACCGCGTGCGCGGTAACGAACCGTTAATCTCTGGGGGACCGCGGTGCTCGAAGCGTCACAACGACGCGCCGCGCGCTCGCACGCGCTTAAACGCTTTGTTTGCCATTTCGGTGAATAGTCCCTCAGTGAGTATGGTTAATTTTCCCTGTTGCGTTTGTTCGGCGCCTATATCAGGGGCGCAGCGCGTAACCCGAAGAGTAGCCCCTCAGCCTGCGGCAGTTGGAGTGAAAGCTGGGGATCATGCTCGACTATGACCAGCCGATAGAGCGATCGAAGCGAGAGATCAGGCAGGCGGCGCCATCGGCCGGCTTCAACGTGCTCGAGCTCGCCCATCTGCTCTGGCAGCGCAAGGCCGCGATCGCAGCCGCGGGCCTGATCGGCGCGAGCCTCGCCGTCGCCGTCGGCAAGAGCCTGACACCCCGCTACACCGCGACCGCCCAGCTTTACGTCGACCCGCGCGAACTGCAACTCGTCGATCGCGAGCTGACGCCGCGGGCGCAGGACGTTTCCGGCATGTCCATGGTGGTGGAGAGCCAGGCGCGCCTGATCACCTCCAACAGCGTCCTGCTCCAGGTCATCCAGCAGGCCAATCTCGAGAAGGATCCCGAATTCGGCGGCGGCGACGGCAGGAGCCTGATGTCCTCGCTGCTTGGCCTGATCGGTCTCCAGGGCCGCGCACCCTCCGCGGCCGACAAGAAGGAAAGCCAGCTTGGCGCCCTTGAAGCGCTGAACCGGCACATCACGATCCGCAAGACCGAAAAGAGCTTCATCGTCGACATCGAGGTCTGGTCGACCGATGCGGCCAAGGCAGCGATGCTCGCCAACACGCTGACCGACGTCTATCTCGCGGAGTCGCGCAACTCGCAGGCCTTGGCGGCCCGGCGCGCCACCAACGACCTGTCCGGCCGGCTGAAGGAGCTGCGCGAGCGGCTGCGCACGGCGGAGACGGCGCTCGCCACCTACAAGGCGCAGAACAATTTCGTCGGCACCCAGGACACGCTGATCAGCGACCAGCAGCTTTCCGCCAGCAACCAGCGGCTTGCCGCGGCACGCGCGGCGACACTGGATGCGCAAGCGCGCTACGACCAGATCGAGGCGAGCCGACGCACCGCGACCGACGCCGGCGCCATTCCCGAAGCCCTCCAATCGCCCACCATCGCGAATTTGCGCGCGCAATATGCCGATGCGCGCAAGAAGTATGCGGAGCAGACCGCCGAGCTCGGGCCTCGGCATCCGGCGCTGCGCCAGACCGAGAAGCAGGTCGAGGATCTCAAGCGCACGATCAACGAGGAGATCGACCGCTTCGCCCAGGCCGCGAAGAACGACCTGACGCGCGCGCGCGACTACGAGGCCTCGCTGAACCGGGCGCTGGAGACGCAGAAGCGGCAGAGCGTGCAGCTCAGCCAGGCCGCGGTACGCCTGCGCGAGCTCGAGCGCGAGGCAGACGCCAGCCGCGACGTCTATCAATCCTTCCTGAAGCGCTCTCGCGAGACGGAGGAACAGGAAAGCCTCAATACATCGGCAGCCCGCGTGATCGGCGAGGCCACGGTGCCGCAGCGGCGTTCGTTCCCGCCGGCAATGAGCCTGTTCGCCATGATCGGCCTCCTGTTCGGCTCGCTCGCCGCAGCCGGCTGGTTCGCCGCCGTCAGGCAATTATCCGTCGGCGCGGCGGAGCCCGAGCCGACCCGCCGCGAGCGCACCACAGCCCCGGAAGCTCTCAAGGTATCGGTCGAGGATGCCGCTGCACCACAGGCGCCGCCGCTGACACTGGTCGAAAAACCGCTGATCGCGCGCCTTCAGGAAGCCGACGTCATGCGTACGCTCGGCGCCATCCTCGCCGTCGACAATACGGTCGACCTCACGCGGCTCGGCTGGCCGACGCTCCGTCCCGGATTTCCGCTGACGACGCTGATCAACGCGATGCGCGACATGCGCGCCGCGGCGACGCGGCATGCCGCAGGCAAGACCATGCCGGTGATTGCGATCGTCGGCGCCGGCGCCACGGCCGACCGCAGCGTCGCCACATTGAACTTCGCGCTCGCCGCCGCTCGCGATGGCACGCGCGTGCTGATGATCGACACCGACCACCAGGCCCGCAGGCTCTCCAGCAAGATCCATCGCCCCAACACCAGCGAGCCGGGCCGGTTCGGCTGGCGCTCGGTCGGCAGCAAAGCCCTGCGCGAAATCAAGACCGCAAACGGCATTTCGGTGTTGCCCGTCGCCAATGGTGATGCCGGCAAGGCCGCTGATGCCATCCGCAAAGCGGTGGCTGAGGCACGTTCCGCAGGCGGCACCGATCTCGTGATTCTGGATGGCCCGGCGATGCCGCTCAGCGCCGCCGACCGCAATCTGCTCGACGCAGCCGACGCGCTTGTGGCCGTGCTGCCCACCCACCTCGACATCAACGTTGCCATGGAAGACATCCTCACCGCGCTCGGCGGTAGCGAGCGCAAGCTCGTTGGCGTCATCCTCAACGAGCTCAATCCCGTGACTCAATCGCGCCAGCGAGGCAAACAATATGCTTGAGCGCCGCGTCAATCTGGTCGGACGTACCGCGACCGCCGAGGTCCCCCGGATCACCGTCGGCGGTCTTCGCATGGCCGCGCTCGACCTCGAGGCGACCGCAGATTTCATGATCGAAGCCACCGATCCGCGTCATCGCGTCGGCCGCCCGCTTTATCTGACCTCCGCCAATGGTGAAGTGCTGGCGCGCTGCTCGACCGAGCCGCAGACCGAGCGCCTGTTCCGTTCCGCCGATCTGATCAATGCCGACGGCCAGCCCCTGGTTGCGGCCTCCAAGCTGCAGTCCTGGTTCCCACTGCCCGAGCGTGTTGCGACCACCGATCTCTTCCATGTCGTCGCCCGCAAGGCCGAAGCCGCCGGCCGGACCTTCTACATGCTGGGCGCCAGTGAAGCGGAGAACGACACTGCGGTCGCCCGGGTCCAGAAGATGTATCCGAACCTCAAGATCGTCGGACACAGCCATGGTTATCTCCGCGGCGATGCACTGCGAACCAAGGTCGACGAGATCAACGCGCTCGCGCCCGATTATCTCTGGGTCGCGCTCGGCGTGCCCTTCGAGCAGGCCTTCGTCGAGGAGTATACCTCACATCTCACCAATGTCGGGGTGATCAAGACCGCTGGCGGCCTATTCAATTTCCTCTCCGGCAGCCGCAGCCGGGCGCCGCAATGGATGCAGGCGATCGGGCTGGAATGGGCCTGGCGTACACTGCTTGAGCCGCGACGCCTGTTCTGGCGCTATCTGACTACCAATCCCCGCGCGCTATATCTCCTGTTCAGCCGCAATCGGCCATTCAATCGCTAGCGTGGCGGCACCGCCAAGTCTCTGCTAAACTCGCGTTGGGCATCCGTAGACCCCGCGCCTTGCCGGCCGGTGGCCTCGGCGGCTACAACACCAATGCGGTCGGCGCCCGGCAAAAGCCCAGTCGCCAGTTGTCCGCGTGGCCGACGATGAGGTCGGCTCGAATGGCTCGCCAGGAATTGCGCGAGCGAAATTTCTCCGCGTCAAGGCCGTCCCCGAGTCCTTAGCTGGTCGGCCTGTTTTCGGGCGCGGGACAGGGAGCACCGAAGCAATGCATCAGGCTCAACGCCTGGAGTTCGAGCGCGTGATGGAAGAGTTCGCCCGCTGGCACGCCGTGCCCGAGGGCGAGCGCTCACCGGCGCCGGCATGGTGGTGGGGACCCGCCATGGCGGTGTTCGACGATCATGAACAGATGAGTGGCGCGTTGTGCTGCGAGCTTGGCTTGGGCGAAAGCGCGAGCTTCGCCGAAGGCGCGCGCACGATCCTCGCACTGTTCGTCGAGCAGACGTCGCTGACGGGACCCCAGGATTTTCCGACCAAATCCGAGGGTGATGATCACGCCATTCGCGAATTGCAACCGCTGCCGTCAGACGACAGCGCGTTTCAGCCGTGACATGGTCTCCACCTCACGGCCTGCGTCCTGCCCGGGCTGGAGTGGGGGCGCCATAGGTCGCAACAGCTCGGCCATCTGCCGCGCCGGAAGGGGCTTCGCGATCAGGTAACCCTGCATCTCGTCGCAGCCATGGGTCCGCAGGAACGCCTCCTGCTCCGCATTCTCGACGCCCTCGGCGACCACCGTCATGCCGAGCGCCTTGCCCATGCTGATGATCGCCTGCGCGATAGCCTGGTCCTCGCTGTCATGCGGCAGATCGCGCACGAACGAGCGGTCGATCTTGATGGTGTCGATCGGGAAGTGTTTCATCAGCGACATCGACGAATAGCCCGTACCGAAATCGTCGATGGCGAGGCGAATGCCGCGGCCCTGGATGGCGTCGAGCACCTTCAGGGCGCGCCCGACGTTGCGCATCATCATGCTTTCGGTGACTTCGAGCTGGAGCAGCACGGGCGACATCCCGCTCGCCGCGAGCGCCTCATCGACATCCTGCAACAGGTGGTCGTCGGCGAACTGCCGCGGCGACAGGTTGACCGCCATCGACAGCGGCAAGAGGCCGCGGCGCTGCCAGGCCATGGCCTGCGCACAGGCCTCCTTCAGCACCCACCGGCCGATCGGAACGATCAGGCCGGTCTCTTCGGCAAGCGGAATAAACTGCGCCGGCGATATGCTGCCGAGCTCGGGATGCGTCCAGCGCAGCAGCGCCTCGACGCCGGTGATCTGGCCGGTCTCCATGTCTACCTTGGGCTGGTAGTTCAGCGCGAACTGCTCGCGCTCCAGCGCCCGGCGCAACGCGCTTTCCAGCGACAGCCGCTCGATCGACTGCGTCTTCACCTCCTTGGAGAAGAAGCGGTAGCCGTTCTTGCCGTCCTCCTTGGCGAGATACATCGCCATGTCGGCGTTCTTGGTCAGCGTCTGCGCGTCGGCGCCGTTGGCCGGATACATCGCAATGCCGATCGAAGCCGTGGTGTGACACTCGTGACCGGCAAGCTCCATCGGCTGCGCGAGGGCCGTCAGGAGTCCGGTCGCGATGTGCTGGACGTCGTCGATCTCGCCGCATTGGTCGAGGATGACCACGAACTCGTCGCCGCCGAGCCGCGCGACCACGTCGCTGGCGCGCAGCGTGTTGCGCAGCCGATCGGCGACTTCGAGCAGGAGCAGGTCGCCCGCCTCATGGCCGAGCGAATCGTTGATGACCTTGAAGCGGTCCAGGTCGATGAACAACAGCGCAAACCGGCGCTCGTGGCACTGCGCCGTATCGATCGCCGCACGCAGGAGGGAGTTGAACGTCTCGCGATTCGGCAGATTGGTCAGGCTGTCATGGGACGCGAGATATTCGATGCGTTCGTCGGCCTTGTTCTTCTCGTCGGCGCGGTCGAAATTCTCCATCGCGAAAGAGACGTTCTCGGCGAGGCGCTGCAGCAGCTCGACGAACTCGGTCGTGAACGTGTCCTTCTCCGTCGACATGTAGAGCATGACGCCGACGGCCCGATCATGCACGATGAGCGGAAGCGCGGCGCCCGACCTCGCGCCGTCGTTGCGGACGATGGCGTGGAACGTGGCGACCCGGCTGTCGTTCAGGTAGTCGTTGCTGATACAGGGCTGCCGGGTCCGGAACGCCGTGCCGCTCATGCCCCGGCCCTCGGGGCGCGATTCGTCGATCGAGAGGCGGACGTCGCGCGTGGTCTTGGCGGTTGGCCCGGCGGAGGCCACGATCCGAAGCTGGTCGGTGTCGGCGCCGGCGATAGCGACCGTCGTCGAGGTGAACTTGCCGCCGGTCGATGCGGCTTGGCACACCAGATCGAACAACTCGGCGCGGGTTTTCGCCCGCATGATCGCCTCGTTGGTCGCGCTCAGCGCCGCGAACATCCGCGTCACGCGTTCTTTCTGCTCCTCGGTGCGGGCCTTCTCCTCGGCACGGTCGAAATTGTCGAGCGCGAAGGAGACGTTTTCCGCTAGGCGAGCCAACAGCTCGATCATGTCTGGCGTGAACATGTCGACTTCGGGTCCGTGGAAGAGCAACGTTCCGATCGGCTCCTCGCTCCGGCGAAACAACGGGAAGCTCGCGACCGAGCGAGTGTCATCCTGTGCTGCCTCGCGCCGCCAGGGCGCGGAGGTCGGATGGTTGAGGTAATCGTTGATTACGCTGGGGCGACGCGTTCTCAGCGACGTCCCGGATACGCTGAGGCTCTCGGGGTGGCCGGCAGAGACATTACAGGATCGCCCGAGCATCCGCTCGTATTTGCGTCCTCTCGCCGCGACGGTGCGAAGGATTTCGCGATCCGGGTCCAGCAGGCAAATCGCAGCTTTGCCGAACACGCCGCCAAGCACGGCCGCCTGGCAGGCAGCCTCGAACAATTCGTCCCGGGTCTTGGCCCGCATGATGGCTTCGTTGGTCGCGCTCAACGCCGCGAACATTCGCGTCAGGCGCTCCTTCTGCTCCTCGGTACGGGCCTTCTCCTCGGCACGGTCGAAATTGTCGAGCGCAAAGGAGACGTTTTCCGCGAGGCGCTCCAGCAGCTCGACGAGGTCGGGCGTGAAGGTGTTTTCCTCGGGCGCAAGGAAGAGCAGGACACCGATCGGCTCACGACCCGCGCGCAGCAGCGGAAAGCTCGCCGCCGCGCGGGTGCCGTCCTCGTTCGCCTTGATACGCCAATGCTCGCAGCGCGGATCGTTCAGGTAGTCGTTCATCACGCAGGGTCGCCGGGTCCGTACCGACGTGCCGATTAGGCCGCGACCTTCGGGATGATCGGCGGAAATGACGCAGGTGCGACCGAGCATCCGCTCGTGCTTGCGCCCCTTGGCCGCGACGACCCGGAGAACGTCATGCTTTGGATCCAGGAGACCGATGGTGGTCGAGGCGAACATCCCACCAAGCACGGCGGCCTGGCAGGCCACCTCGAACAGCTCCTCGCGTGTCTTTGCGCGCATGATGGCTTCGTTGGTCGCACACAGCGCCTCGAACATGCCGCTCAGCCTGTCGCGCTGCCTGTCGGCCCGCGCCTTCTCCTCCGCGCGGTCGAGATTGGTCAGTGCGAACGATACGTTCCTGGCGAGCCGCTCGAGGAGCTCTACGAGTTCGGGCGTGAACGTGCCCTTCTCCAGCGAGTTGAAGAGGAATATGCCTTCCGTGCGGCCGTCATTGACGAGCGGTAGCGCGGCCGTCGATTTGATGCCGATGCGGCGAGCGCTCTCTCGCCAGGGCTTGATCCGATCGTCGGCGAGAACGTCGTTGCTGACGCAGGCAGCTCCGGTCCGGAACGCGGTCCCGGTCAGACCCCTTCCTTCCGGAACCTCGTCAGAGATAGCGAATTTGAAGGTCCGCACCTCATCTGCGTTCGGGCCAACGCAGGCCACGACGCGCAGCAATCCGGTGTCGCGATCGGCGAGCGCGATCGTGGTCGAGCCGAACTTGGCGCCATGCACCGAGGCCTCACACACGAGATCGAACAGTTCGGCGCGCGACCGTGCCCGGATGATCGCCTCGTTGGTGGCGCAGAGCGCCGCATACATCCGCGCCAGCCGTTCTTCTTCCTTGGCGATCAGCGCCTTCTCCTCGTCGCGGCCGAAATTTTCGAGCGCGAAGGATACGTTCTCCGCCATGCGTGCGAACAGCGAGACCATCTGCTCGTCGAGCGATCCGGCCTCACCGTGGGTGACGAACAGCACGCCAATGCACCGCCCGCTGCAGATCAGCGGCAACGCCGCGGCCGCACCGACGCCGGCCTTGATGGCGCCTTCGCGCCACGCCAGCGAACGCGGATCGTTCAGAAAATCGTTGCTGATGCACAGGCGCTGCATGCGGAACGCCTCACCGCCAACGCCCGATCCTTCCGGCGTGCCTTCCTCGACGGTGATGTTGATGGACCGCAGCCTTGGAACGTCCTCGCCGCAGCCTGCCGCAAAGCGCAACCGCCGGCCGTCCGGCTCGACCAGGAACACCGAGACCGCCAAGAAGTCCCCGCTCGAAAACCCGGCGTCGCAGACCTTCTGGTACAGCTCGTCCGGCGTTTTCGCATACAGGATCGCTTCGTTGATGGCGCTCAACGCTGCAAATGTGCGCGCGAGGGTCGTCTGCAAGGTCTCAACTCCCGGGCATGACTGCCTTTTTCCCAGGACTTTATCGGCAACGACCGCCTAAGTGGTCGTTATTGAGCCCTGCAAACCCGCAATCAAAGTGAACGAGCTGCGAACGAACGGTGCGAAACTGTTCGCAAAACTACGGTGGACGCGGTCTTTGGCCACCAGCAGCGGCATCCACGCACGGCTCCTTTACCAATTTGCAGCCCTGATTTGGTTTACGGGAGATTGATATCGCGCCCGCGCTTTGAGACGATGGCCTTCAACGACCGACGCCCGCCAAGGGCGGGCAGCGAGGGAGCGCCATGCCGATCGTCAGGGCCGATCGCCTCACGCATATCGGCGCCGCGCTGCTGCGGGCTGCAGGCGCATCCGTCGAGGAAGCCGATGCGGTTGCGACCGGTTGCGTCAACGCCAATCTCGCCGGCCATGACTCCCACGGTGCGATCGCGATCCCGACCTATATCGACCGCATCAGGGCCGGCCACATCGTGCCCGGCGCCCAATGGACGATCGTGCAGGAAACGCCGACCACGACCGTCATCGACGGTCACTGGGGTTTCGGCTTCCACGTCAACGCCAAGGCGATGGCGCTGACAATCGCAAAGGCGAAGACCGCAAATGTCGCCGCCTGCACCGTGTTCCGGCAGAGCCATGTCGGCCGGCTCGCCGCCTATCCGCTGATGGCAATGCGCGAAGGCATGATCGGGATTGCGGCGGCAGACTCCGGCCGCTCGCCGAAACATGTGGCACCGTTCGGCGGCCGCGAGGCGCGGCTCGGTACCAACCCCATCGCGATCGCGGTGCCATCCGATCTGGAGGCGCCGTTCTATCTGGACATGGCCACTTCAGCGGTCGCCGCTGGCAAAATCCAGCTCGCGGTCGCCCGCGGCGAGGAGATCCCGACAGGATGGATCATCGACGCCGAAGGGCGGCACACCACCGACCCCACGCAATATCGCAAGGGCGGCGCGCTGCTGCCGCTCGGCGGCACCGAGGGCTACAAGGGCAGAGCACCTCGCCGCGATGGTCGAGGTGCTCTGCGGACTGCTCACCGGCCTCGGCTTCGGTGTCGAGCCGACCGGCCGGCACAATGACGGATGCTTCATGGCGGTGTTCAACGTCGCCGCATTCCGCCCCCTGAAGGATTTCAAGCGCGAGGTCGCCGAGTTCGCGCGTTACCTGAAGTCGACGCCACCGTCGGAAGGAAGCCGCGGGGTATTCTATCCCGGCGAGGTCGAACATCTGCGCGAAGTCGAGCGATTGCGCGACGGCATCGCAATCGAGGACGCGACCTGGGAAAAGCTGCGCGCGCTGGCGCGCGATTACAAGCTCGACACCGAGCTCGGTCTCGCCTGACGAAAAACGGAGGGAAGCGGCATGACACGGCAGATGGTCCTGGTCGGCTTTCTTCAGGCGCAGAACTGCACCAACCTGCCGAGCTCGTGGCGGCATCCGGCCTCCCGCGATGATTCCATGTCGGCGGACTACTACCAGGAGATCGCGCGTATTCTCGAAGCCGGAAAATTCCACATGGCGTTCTTCGACGATCGCCTGGCGATGCCGGACCGCTATGGCAATGACCACGCGCACACCGTCGAATATGGCATCCGCTGCGTGAAGATGGATCCGCTGATCGTGCTGACCACCATGGGCATGATCACCAACCGGCTCGGATTGGGCGCGACCTGCTCGACCACCTATTACGAACCGTTCGACGTCGCGCGCCGCTTTGCCACCCTCGACCTGATGTCGGGCGGGCGTGCGGGCTGGAACGTCGTCACCTCGCTCAATGACGGCGAGGCGCTCAACATGGGCAGGGATTCCCATCCCGAGCATGACGCCCGCTACGACCGCGCCGACGAATTCATGGAGGTCGTGCTTGGTCATTGGGACACCTGGGAGGACGGCGCGCTGATCATGGACAAGGCGAGCGGCCGCTTTGCCGATCCCACCAAGGTGAAGCGACTCGATCACAAGGGACCGTTCTTCAAGTCGCGTGGCCCGTTCACCGTGCCGCGCTCGGACCAGGGCCATCCCGTGATCATCCAGGCCGGCGCCTCCGGCCGAGGGCAGCGCTTTGCGGGACGCTGGGGCGAGGTTATTTTCACCGCTGCGCGGAATCTTGCCAACGCCAAGGAGGGCTACGCCGCCGTTCGTAACGAGGCCGCCAAGGCCGGACGCGATCCCGACGCGATGTTCCTCTGCAACCTGACGACGCCGGTCTGCGGCGCGACCAAGGCGGAAGCCGAAGACAAGATGGCGTTGATCAACAAGTTGCCGCTCCAGATCGACGCGCTATCGCTGCTCGCGGAAGCCCTCAACCATGATTTCGCCGCGAAGGGCCTCGACGAACCGCTCACGACCGACGAGCTGAAGAGCATGCAGGGCATCCTCGGCATCCGCGACGGCGTGTTGAAGCTATCCGGAAAGAGCAATCCGAGCGCGCGCGACTTCGTCACCTTCTCCGGCCGCGGCGGGGTCCAGGATGCAATGGTCGGCGGACCGAACGAGATCGCAGACAGGTTCGAGGAGATGTTCGTCGAGCGCGGTTGCGACGGCTTTGTCATCGCCGCGACTTATGTCCCGGGATCCTATGCCGACTTCGTCCGCCACATCGTGCCGGAGTTGCAACGGCGCGGGCTGTTTCAGAAGGACTATCGCGGCAAGACGCTGCGGGACAATCTCGGGCTGAAGCGGCCGGCCGCCGGCGCGTGGAAGACGCGGCCGCGGGTCGCTGCGGAATAGGAACAGGGACGACATATGCGCTGGCTCAAGTTCACGGCCTCCGGCCAGACTTCATGGGGCATCAAGGAGGGTGACCACGTCGCGGCCGTCGACGGCGATCCCTTCGGTGGATGGCAGCGCACCTCGCGCAGCCATCCACTCGCGCAGGTCAAGATCGAGCTGCCCCTGCTCCCGCGCACTTTCTATTGCGTCGGGCTGAACTACCTGAAGCATCTGAAGGAAGCCGCCGATAAGCGCGGCGAGGTGCCGGCCGTCCCTGACCGGCCCGAGATCGGCTATCGCGCACAGAACGCGCTGATCGCGCATGAGGAAGACGTCGTGATCCCGGCGATCGCGACGGAAAAAATACATTACGAAGGCGAGCTCGTGGTCGTGATCGGCAAGAAGGTGAAGCACCTCACCGAAGCGAACGCGATGGACTGCGTGTTCGGCTACACCATCGGCAACGACGTCAGCGAACGCACCTGGCAGAAAGCCGATCGCAGCCTGTGGCGATCGAAGAATGCCGACACCTTCAAGCCGATGGGCCCATGGATCGAGACCGAAGCCGATCTCGACGCAATGGAGACCATCGTCCGGGTCAACGGCAAGGAGACCAACCGCTTCCGCACCAACGACATGATCTTCGGTGTCGTGCCGTTCCTGGTGGAGCTGACCAGGTATTTTACGCTGTGGCCCGGCGACGTGATCTGGATGGGCACGGACGGCGCATCGCCCGACATTAGGCATGGCGACGTCGTGGAGATCGAGATCACCGGCATCGGCACCCTGCGCAATCGGTTCGTGCGGGAGGGACAGTAAACTTGCGCGATGTCGCAGGGTGGGCAAAGCCGCTCTTGCGCCGTGCCCACCATCTTTTCAAAATTTCGACAGAGGCATGCTTCGCTTTGCCGATCCGACGAGAGCCCGATCAAAACGGCAGCGCCACGCCGCTCTTGATCTCCTTCAGGATCACGTTGCTGCGGACGTAGCGGATGCCGGGAATCCGGAACATGAACTCATCGAGGAATTTGTTGTAGGCCGCCATGTCCTGCACCACGACGCGCAGGTGGTAGTCGGCATCGCCCGTGGTCGCAAAGCACTCCAGCACCTCGCGGCGCGTCGTCACCCGCGAGACGAACTCGTCGACGAATTTCGCATCGTGCCGCTCCAGCGAGACATGCAGGACCGCCGACATCGCAAACCCCGCCCGCTCGCGCGCGACCAGCGCCGCATAGCCCTGGATCACGCCGGCGTCCTCCAGCGCGCGCACCCGGCGCCAGCACGCGGAGGTCGACATGCCGACCTCATCGGCAAGCTGCTGATTGGTGGCGCGGCCATCCTTCTGGAGGTAAGCGAGAATCCTCGAGTCCTGATCTTCGATCATTGAAGCACCTCAATTCGGATAATTCTACCGAATTTGATATTAAGTAGCAAAAATATACCAAATACCGGCTTCACGCGGGATGGATAGGTAAGACCTACCAGCCATCAGGGACTAACCTTCGCCTCGTCGGCAGGGACGCCGCGCGAGGTCCGCCATGGACGCCATTTCGTCACTCGATGCTTATGAGCTCTCCGACCGCTACGACCGCGAGGATGGCCGGGTCTTCCTGACGGGCACGCAAGCGATCGTCCGCATCGCGCTCGATCAGGTACGGCGCGATCGCACCGCGGGGCTGAACACCGCCGGCTTCATCTCCGGCTATCGCGGCTCGCCGCTCGGCGGCGTCGACCTCGAGCTGTGGCGCATCAAGGATCGCCTGAAGAGAGACCGTATCGAGTTTCTGCCCGCGGTGAACGAAGACCTCGCCGCGACCGCCGTGCTCGGCTCGCAGCAGGTCGAGACCCAGGCCGACCGCGAGGTGCAGGGTGTGTTCGGGCTCTGGTACGGCAAGGGCCCCGGCGTCGACCGGTCCGGCGATGCGCTCAAGCATGGCAATGCCTACGGCTCCTCCCCGCATGGCGGCGTGCTGGTGGTTGCCGGCGACGACCACGGCTGCGTCTCCTCCTCGATGCCGCATCAGTCCGACGTCGCCTTCATGAGCTGGTTCATGCCCACGCTGCATCCGGCAAGCGTCAGCGAATATCTGGAGTTCGGCGAATATGGCTACGCGCTGAGCCGCTTCTCCGGCATGTGGGTCGGCTTCAAGGCGATCTCGGAGATCGTGGAATCCGCTGCCTCCGTCGCGTTGCGTCCGCCGCGCGACTTCCGCACGCCCGACTTCACGCCGCCGCCGGGCGGCCTGCACTATCGCTGGCCGGATCTGCCGGGGCCACAGATCGAGGAGCGGCTGGAGGCGAAGAAGCACGCGGTCTACGCCTTCGCAAAGGCCAATCCGATCGACCGGCACATCTACGACATTCCGCACGCGACCTACGGCATCGTCACCACAGGCAAGGCGCATCTCGATTTGATGGAGGCGCTGCGGCTGATGGCGCTCGATGAAGCAGCCTGCCGCAACATCGGCATCGACATCTACAAGGTCGGCATGGTCTGGCCGCTGGCGCTGCACGACGCGATGGAGTTCGTGAAGGGCAAGCGCGAGATTCTGGTCGTCGAGGAAAAGCGCGGCATCATCGAGAGCCAGTTCAAGGAATATTTCTACGATTATCCCGGCGCAAAGCCCGAGCGCATGGTCGGCAAGCATGACGAGCAAGGAGCGCGGCTGATCTCCTGGATCGGTGAATTGTCGCCACGCGCACTCGCCGGCGTATTGGCGCGGCGGCTCGACCCGATGTTTCCCGGACTGAACCTCGCCGCGCGCGCGGCCGCGCTGTCACCGGAGGCAGCGCGCGTGATCACCGTCAGCGGCGCAACGCGCACGCCCTATTTCTGCTCGGGATGCCCGCACAACACGTCCACGAAGGTGCCCGAAGGCTCCAAGGCGCTGGCCGGCATCGGCTGCCACTTCATGGCGAGCTGGATGGACCGAGAGACCTCGTCGCTGATCCAGATGGGCGGCGAAGGCGTGAACTGGGCGGCCTCGTCAAGGTTCACCGGCCACAAGCACGTGTTCCAGAATCTCGGCGAAGGCACCTACTATCACTCCGGCTCGATGGCGATCCGGCAGGCGATCGCCGCGAAAGCCAACATCACCTACAAGATCCTGTTCAACGATGCCGTGGCGATGACCGGCGGCCAGCCGGTCGATGGCCCCGTCAACGTGCACGCGATCGCGCACAGCGTCCGCGCCGAGGGTGTCTCCCGCATCGCGCTGGTGTCTGATAATCCCGCGCAGTTCTCGCCAGCGGATCTGCCTGCCGGCGTGACCATCCATCCGCGCGAGGAGATGGACGCCGTGCAGCGCGAGTTGCGCGAGATCGTGGGGGTGTCCGTGCTGATCTATCAGCAGACCTGCGCCACCGAAAAGCGTCGCCGGCGCAAGCGCGGGCAGATGACAGATCCGAAGCGCTTTGCCTATATCAACGACCTGGTCTGCGAAGGTTGCGGCGATTGCTCGGTCGAGTCCAATTGCCTGAGCGTCGAGCCGAAGGAGACGCCGTTCGGCCGCAAGCGCCAGATCAACCTGTCGGCCTGCAACAAGGATTTTTCCTGTCTCAACGGTTTCTGTCCGAGTTTTGTGACCGTCGAAGGCGCCACGCGCCGTGCGAAAACCGCGAGCGACATTGACGCGATCGGCCGCGCGGCCGCGCTTCCCCTGCCCGCGCCCGCAGCGCTCGCGCGGCCCTATGATCTGCTTGTAACCGGCGTCGGCGGCACCGGCGTGATCACCGTCGGTGCGCTGATCGGCATGGCCGCGCATCTCGAACGAAGCGGCGTCTCGGTGCTCGATTTCACCGGCTTTGCGCAGAAATTCGGACCCGTGCTGAGCTATATCCGTCTCGCGGCAAGTCCCGAGGCTCTGCATCAGGTTCGCATCGACCAGGGCGCCACTGACGCACTGATCGGCTGCGACCTCGTCGTGAGCTCCTCGCCAAAAGCCTCCGGCACCTATCATTGTGGCACGCGCGCCGCGATCAATACCGCGGAGATGCCGACAGGCGACGTCGTCCGTTTCCGCGACGCCGATCTCGCCTCACCCGCCCGTCTGCGCGCGATCCGAGGGGTGATCGGCGACGGCAATCTCGACACCATCGACGCAAACGCGCTGGCCGAGCGCCTGCTCGGCGATGCCGTCTATGCCAACATCATCATGCTCGGCTTTGCCTGGCAGCAGGGCCTGGTGCCGGTCTCGCTGCAGGCCTTGCTGCGTGCGATCGAGCTCAACGGCGTCGCGGTCGAGCGCAACAAGCAGGCTTTCGCCTGGGGCCGGATTGCCGCGGCCGATCCGGATTTTATCCCCAAACCGGAGAACGCTCCCCTCTCCGAGACTCTCGATCAAATGATCGAGCGTCGTGCCGAATTCTTGACTGCATATCAGAACGCTGCCTATGCGGCGCGCTATCGGGCGGTGATCGCGAAGGTGCGTAGCGTTGAGACGGGGTTCGGCGGCGAAGCGCTGACCGATACGGTTGCGCGCTCCCTGTTCAAGCTGATGGCCTACAAGGACGAATACGAGGTAGCGCGCCTGCACATGGAGACCGGCTTTCTCGACACGCTGAAGCGCGAGTTCGACGGCGATTTCACGGTCAATTATCATCTCGCGCCGCCCTTCCTCGCCTCGAAGCGCGATGCGCGCGGCCGTCCGCGCAAGCGCGTCTTCGGGCAGTGGATCCAGATGCCGCTTTCCCTCCTCGCGCGCCTGAAAGGATTGCGCGGCACACCGTTCGATCCGTTCGGCTACGCGGCGGAACGCCGTGCGGAACGGGAGCTGATTACCTGGTACGAGGGATTGATCGACGTGTTGCTCGGCAAACTCGACACCGCGCATCTGCCCGATCTTGTGGCCATCGCCAAGGCGCCAATGGACATTCGCGGCTACGGACCGGTGAAGGACGATGCGATCGCGAAGGTCAAGGCGGAGGTCGAATCCTTGCTGGCGCGAGCGACAACCGCCCGGGCTGCCTGAGAAGCCTTCGCGTCCACGAAAATGAGGACAGCCATCGTCCTCGGCCTGAGGTAAGCTCCCGTGGTCACCTTCGCCGACGGGGGAGCCTCATGGAACGCAGAACGGTTTCGCTGAATACAGCCATTGCAAGCCTCGTCCTGTCTGTCGCCACGCTGCCGGCGCCCGCGCTTGCGCAACAAGCGATCGATCTCGACCAGTTGACCATGACCCAGGCCGTGGCCGACCTCTGCGCAGGCAAGATCACGAGCAAGGCGCTGACCTCGACAACGCTGGCCCGTGCCAAGGCCAACCCCAATCTCAACGCGTTCATCACGCTCGACGAGAGCGGTGCAATGAAGGCCGCCGAGGCCTTTGACGCGCGGCGCAAGAAGCGCCCGTGCGCACCGCTTGGCGGCGTGCCCGTCGTGATCAAGGACAATATCGAGGTCGCCGGGCTGCCCTCCAGTGCTGGCACGCCGGCGCTGAAGGGCTTCGTGCCGAAGAAGGACGCTCCGGTCGCCGCGAGGCTGCGCGCTGCCGGCGCCATCATCATCGGCAAGACCAACATGCACGAGCTGGCCTTCGGCATCTCCGGATACAATGCCGGCTTCAAGACCGGTGCCGAGCCCGGCGTCCGCAACGCCTACGACACCGGCAAGATCGCCGGAGGCTCGTCGTCCGGAACGGCTGCCACGATCGGCGCGCGGATCGTGACCGCAGGCCTCGGCACCGACACCGGCGGATCGGTCAGAATCCCCTGTGCGCTCAACGGCTGTGCGTCGCTACGGCCCACCGTCGGACGCTATCCGCAAGATGGCATCGCGCCGATCTCCCATACCCGGGACACCGCCGGCCCGATGGCCGCGACCATGACGGATGTGGCGGCGCTCGATCGCGTCATCGCCGGTGGCGGTGCAGTCACCCCTGCCGATCTGAGGCAGGTGCGCATCGGCGTCGTGAAGAGCATGCAAGCCAATCTCGATGGCGATACGGATGCCGCCTTCAAAGCCGCAATCGACAAGCTCAAATCGCAAGGCGTCGCCGTGGTCGATGTCGAGATGCCAGAACTCGCCGAACTCAACGGCAAAGTGAGCTTTCCCGTGGCGATCTATGAGGCCAACGAAGACATGGTCGCCTATCTCGAGCACACCGGCACCGGCCTCACCATCGAGGCCCTGGCCAAGGAAATCGCAAGTCCGGATGTGAAGGGCACCTATGATGGCCTGGTGATCCCGCACAAATTGCCCGGCCCCGACAACACGGTGGTTGACGGCAAGCCGGTCTATGACGCGGCCATCAAGACGGCCCGCCCGGCGCTCCGGGCGCTCTATCGCGACACCTTCGCGAAGAACAAGCTGGATGCGATCGCTTTCCCGACCACGCCGAAGGTCGCGATCGCCTCGAACCCCGATTCCAGCAGCCTGCCGAATTTCCTGCTCTTCATCCAGAACACCGATCCCGGCAGCAATGCCGGTGTCCCCGGCATCCAGATCCCGGTTGCGCTGGGCGCATCGAGCAAGCTGCCGATCGGTCTCGAGCTCGATGGGCCGGCAGGCAGCGACCGCCGGCTGCTCGCGATCGGAATGGCGATGGAGAAGGTGTTCGGGCGGCTACCCGCGCCGACGCACTAGTGCCTTGACAATAGACCGGCGACGCCGCTGCGGCGGCGGACGCCGAGCTTGTCGAAAATGCGCTTGAGATAGGTGCGTACCGTCGACACCTCGACCTGGAGGCGGTGCGCGATCTCCTTGTCGCTGAGATCGTCCGAGATCATTCGGGCGATCTCGAGCTCGCGGACCGAGAGTTTGAGAACCGGCGATGCACCGGCCTCCGCAGCGCCGCCGTTTGCGCGCAACAGCGCGCCGGTGAATGCCGGCTCGATCAGCCGCAGCAATTCCAGCGTATGAGCGTCGAAATTCTCGCGCCGGCGGCCTCGCCAGATCCTGACATCACCGATGTTGCGATCCCCGACGAAGCTATAGGCGTTGACGCCCCAATGCAGCCCGTGGCGGGCAAGGAAGTCGTTGAAGAATTCCGTCCGCATCAGATCGCGTTGCGGCATGACCTGCGTCACCAGCGTCGCTTCGCGACGTGCCTGGAGCTTGAAGGTGATGGGATCGTGGTACTGATAATAGGCGTCGTAGTTCGCAAGGTTCTTCGGATCCATATGCAGAAACACGGCCTTGCCGAACGTCTTCGTCGCGTCCTGCCAGACGAAAGACGCGTAGTGATCTGCCTGCAGCAATTCGAGCAGGTGATGCCCGATCGCTTCGCGCACCTCGCCCTCGGCCATGTCTTCGGACAGCAGCCCGAAGACATGTGCAAGGATCCGGCTTTCTGCAGCGGTTACGTACATGGGACCGCCAATCTATCGGCCAAATCCGGCCGGGGGAACCGGTATCGCGCTCCATGCATCAGGAGTAGGGGTTGATCAGTTTCTGCTGCTCTGCACTGTGATGCACCAGCATGTCGATGAACGTTCTGACCTTCGCCGACAGATGGTGGCGGTGCGGATAGACCGCATTCATCGAGAGCTCGATCGGTCGATATTCAGGCAGCAGCCGAACCAGGCGGCCGTCTTCGAGGTCGTCACTGATCAGAAAGCCAGCCAGCAGGCAGACGGCAGCGCCGGCCAGCGCCACTTCCCGCAACGCCTCCCCGCTGTTGGTGATGAGACTGCCCGAGATGCGCACCGATGCCGGCATTCCCTTGCGATCGAGAAATCGCCATTCGTCGCCGAAGGGATAGTTCAGGTGACGGCCGCAATTGTGCCCGGCGAGTTCATGGAGTTGCTGCACGCGTCCATGCTTGTCGAGATAGTCGTGAGAGCAGCACAAGACGTGGCGCCATGTGGCGAGGCTCCGGACGATCAGGCTTGAGTCAGGCGGCGAGGTCATGCGCAACGCAACGTCGTAACCCTCCTCGATCAGATCGACTTCGGCCTCGCCCATGCGCAGATCGACCTTGATCTCCGGATAGATGGACAGGAGCTTCGCCACCACCGGTGCGACAAACGGCACCATGTGCGTGGCGGAGTGGATGCACAGCGTTCCCCGCGGGACCGATTGCAACTCGCTGGCGATGTCGTCGGCCTGCTCGAGGTCGGCGAGGATCTGCGTCGAGCGGTCGTAATAGGCCTTGCCGATTTCGGTGAGGCTCACCTTGCGCGTCGTGCGGTTGAGAAGCCGCACCCCGAGCCGGTCCTCCAGCGCCTGGACATGGTTGCTCACCATGGTCGTCGACATGTTGAGGCGGCGGGCGGCGGCGGAGAATCCGCCGTTTTCGACCACCCGGACGAAGGCCGTGAGGCTGGTGAAGCGATCCATGGCTTGAGGCTCCGATTATCCGCTATCGCTGGATAATGCTTCCAGTTCTTCAGGGATTATCACAACGGCGGGGACAGCGCATCTTACGGGCCAGCAATGGCGCCCATTCCCCAAAGGGTGTCAGGAAATCCGGAGAGTGCCATGTCGACCGCCGCTTATACCTCTGAACCGACTGCGAAAATCAGCCTTCGTCCGTCGCGCCGGGCGATCAAGCGGGCGGCCGTTGCGCTGGCCCTGGCACTCGGCGTCGCAGCCGCCGGCGATTTTGGCTACGGCTACATGACGACCGGGCGCTATCTCGAATCCACCGATGACGCCTATGTGAAGGCGGACTCCACGATCATCGCGCCAAAGGTCTCCGGCTACATCGCCCAGGTGCTGGTCGGCGACAACGAGAAGGTCAAGGCGGGCCAGCTGCTGGCGCGGATCGACGACCGCGACTTCAGGGCGGCACTGGGCCAGGCCCGCGCCGACGTTGCCGCCGGCGAGGCGTCGGTGCGCAATCTCGATGCGCAGATCGCGCTGCAGCAGCCCATCATCGAGCAGAGCACGGCTGACGTTTCCGCGGCCGAGGCCAATCTGAAATTCGCGCAGGAGGAACGCGCGCGTTACGACGACCTGATGAAGTCGGGCTCCGGTACGATCCAGCGCGCGCAGCAGACCGATGCCGCGCTCCGTGCCAGCGACGCGCAATTGCAGCACGCGAAATCGGGCTTGCTCGCTGCGCAGCGCAAGGTCGACGTGCTCACCACCGAGCGCGGTAAGGCCGTGGCGCAGCTCGAACGCGCCCGCGCGGTCGCGGAGCAGGCCTCGCTCAATCTCTCCTATACCGAGATCACCGCGCCGGTGGACGGCACGGTCGGCGCCCGTTCCATCCGCGTCGGCCAGCTCGTGCAGGCCGGCACGCAATTGATGGCGGTGGTGCCCCTGGATGCGGTCTATGTCGTCGCCAACTTCAAGGAGACGCAGCTCACCCATGTGCGGGCCGGCCAGCCGGTGGAACTGCATATCGACAGTTTCCGCAATCAGACGCTGCGCGGCCATGTCGACAGCCTGTCGCCGGCCAGCGGGCTCGAATTCGCGTTGCTGCCACCCGACAACGCCACCGGAAACTTCACCAAGATCGTGCAGCGCGTGCCGGTGAAGATCGTGCTCGATGACCACAGCCTGAGCGGCCTGTTGCGACCCGGCATGTCGGCGGTGCCGACCGTCAACACCAAGGCGGCCGTCACGGCCGGGCGTGATACGGGCAAGCAGGTGGCCGAGACCACTATGCGAGCGAATGGCGGCTGAAGTCGCCACTCCGGCACGATTATCAAGTATTGCCGGACGATCCTTCCAGAACTTCCACGATTATCGAAACCACCGGCCTAATGCATCCTGTCTCTGCAACCGAGACGAGGCTTCCATGAGTACGCTCCAATCCGCCCTCAACACCGCCAGTATCCCGGCTCCGGCCGCGCCCGCCACACCGGCAGTCTCCGCAAAAACATGGATCGCCGTGATCGGCGCAACGCTCGGCGCCTTCATGGCGGTGCTGAACATCCAGATCGTCAACGCCTCGCTCGCCGACATCCAGGGCGCGATCGGTGCCGGCATCGACGATGGCGGCTGGATCTCGACCTCCTATCTGATCGCCGAGATCGTGGTGATCCCGCTGTCGGGCTGGCTCGCGCAGGTGTTCTCGATCCGAGTCTATCTGCTGACCAATGCGATCCTGTTCCTGATCCTGTCGGCGGCATGTGCGCTGGCGCAGGACCTGCCGCAGATGATCGTGCTGCGCGCCGTGCAAGGCTTCACCGGCGGCGTGCTCATCCCGTTGGCCTTCACGCTCATCATCACGCTGCTGCCCCGCGAAAAACAGCCGGTGGGCCTTGCGCTGTTCGCGTTGTCGGCGACGTTTGCACCCGCGATCGGCCCGACCATCGGCGGCTATCTCACGGAGAACCTGGGCTGGCAGTACATCTTCTACGTCAACCTCGTGCCGGGTGCGATCATGGTCGGCATGCTCTGGTATTCGCTGGAAGCAAAGCCGATGAAGCTTGCGCTGCTGCGCGATGGCGACTGGGCCGGCATCATCACCATGGCGATCGGCCTCTCCGCGCTTCAGACCGTGCTGGAGGAAGGCAACAAGGATGACTGGCTCAGCTCGCCCTTCATCGTCGAGCTGTCCGTCATTGCTGCCGTTGCGCTGACTGCGTTCCTCATTATCGAGCTGACCGTCGAGAAGCCGTTGCTCAACCTGCGCCTGCTGGTCCGCCGCAATTTCGGCTTTGGCGTTCTTGCGAACTTCCTACTCGGCGTCGCGCTCTATGGTTCCGTATTCATCCTGCCGCAGTATCTGGCGCGCATCCAGGGTTATAATGCCGAACAGATCGGCATGGTGCTGGCATGGACCGGATTGCCGCAGCTCGTGCTGATCCCGCTGGTGCCGCGCCTGATGCAACGCTTCGACGCGCGGATCGTGATTGGCGTCGGCTTCGTTCTGTTCGCGGCCTCCAACTTCATGAACATCGCCATGACCAACGACTATGCCGCCGATCAGCTCCTTTGGCCCAACGTGGTGCGTGCGATCGGTCAAGCGCTGGTGATGGCGCCGCTGTCGGCGGTCGCAACCGCAGGCATCGAGCCCGAGAACGCGGGCTCCGCATCCGGCCTGTTCAACATGACCCGCAACCTCGGCGGCGCTGTCGGCATCGCGCTGTTGCAGACCGTGCTGACCAAGCGCGAGCAATATCATTCGAATGTGCTGACGCAATCGGTCTCGGTGTTCGAGCAGGCGACCCAAACGCGGCTCGAGCAGCTGACGCAGTATTTCGTCAATCACGGCATCGTCGACCGAACCGATGCGGCGCATCGTGCCTATGTCGCGATCGGCCATGTCGTGCAGAAGCAGGCGTTCATCCTGGCCTTCAGCGACACTTTCTACCTGCTCGGTGCGGCGCTGATCGTCGCCCTGATCGCGTCCCTCTTCCTGAAGAAGCCCGGCCATGTTTCGGCGGGCGGAGCCCACTGACCAAACCAAGGAGAACGACCATGAAGCCGCGCATGAATTTCTACCAGGCCGCCCCCAACACGCTCAAAGCCCTGATGGCGCTGGAAGAGCATATCCAGTCGACGGGGCTGGAGAAGTCGCTGATCGAGCTCGTCAAGATCCGGGCGTCGCAGATCAACGGTTGCGCCTTCTGCATCAACATGCACACCGAGGACGCGCGCAAGCGCGGCGAGACCGAGCAGCGCATCTACCTGCTCAACGCGTGGCGTGAGTCCCCGCTCTACACCGATCGCGAACGCGCCGCGCTGGCCTGGACCGAGTCGGTGACGCTGATCTCGGAGACGCACGCTCCCGACGACGTCTATGAGCAGGTCCGCGCGCAGTTCTCCGACGAGGAGACCGTCAACCTGACCATGCTGATCGGAGCCATCAACGCCTGGAACAGAATCGCGATCGCGTTCCGGGCCGTTCATCCGGTGAAAGTGAAAGCGTCGGTGGCGTGAGGGGCCGGGGACGTCATCGCTGGTGTGATGAACGCGCCACCGCTTCCAAATTCTCATGCCCCGCGAAGGCGGGGCATCCAGTATTCCAGAGACGCCCGACGTTCCATGCGCTGCCGCGGCGTACTGGATCGCCCGTCTTCACGGGCGACGACACCCGAGTGTGGTGCGACGTCTTCAAACCTCTCGACTTTGGCGCAGACTCTAATCAGCTAAACCCCCGTCGCCTTCGCAAACTCCACGTAGATCTCGCGCAAGCGGGTTGCCATCGGACCGGGCTTGCCGCCGCCGACCTGCTTGCCGTCGATCGCGACCACCGGCTGCACGAACAGAGAGGCGGAGGTGATGAAGGCCTCCTTGGCGGCGAGCGCTTCGGCGACAGTGAAAGCGCGCTCCTCGACGCGGAGCTGGCGTTCCTCGGCGAGCGCGACAACGGCCTTGCGGGTGCAGCCCGGGAGGATGGAATTCGAGTTCTGCCGGGTCACGATGACGTCATCCTGGGTCAGGATGAACGCCGACGACGAGCCGCCCTCGGTGACGAGGCCGTCTTCGAGCATCCAGGCCTCGCCCGCGCCGGCTTCGGCTGCCGCCTGCTTTGCCAGGACCTGGGCCAACAACGCGACGCTCTTGATGTCGCGCCGTTCCCAGCGGATGTCGGGCACCGTGATGACGTTGATGCCGGTCTTGGCCGAGGCCGCGTTGATGATGTCCTTCTCGGACACGAACATTACCAGCGTCGGCTTGACGTCGCCCTTCGGGAAGGCGAAGTCGCGTCCCGTGTCGGCGCCGCGCGTCACCTCGAGATAGACCAGACCATTTGTGAGCTTGTTGCGCGCGACGAGTTCCTTCTGGATCTCCGTGATGCGCTCGACCGTCTCCGGCAACTTCAACTTGATCTCGCCGACCGAACGCTCGAGCCGGGCGAGATGCGAGGCGTTGTCGACCAGCTTGCCGTCGAGCACGGCCGCGACCTCATAGATGCCGTCGGCGAACAGGAAGCCGCGATCGAGGACCGAGATTTTGGCTTCCGAAAGCGGGACGAATGAGCCGTTGACGTAGGCGATCGAGTCCAAGGCAGGTCTCCTGTCGGAAATGCGGGAATTACCTGCTCGTATACGAAATTCGCGGGCGGCGATAAACCCTCAACTGTCATTCCGGGGCATTCGCGAAGCGAATGAGCCCGGAATCCATAACCGCCGCTCGGGGTTATGGATTCCGGGCCTGCGCCTTCGGCGCATCCCGGAATGACAGTGGTGGTCAGTGGGAAAGAATCTTCGACAAGAACTTCTGTGCGCGGTCGCTTCTCGGCTTGCCGAAGAAGTCGTCCTTCGGGGCGTCCTCGACGATTTCGCCGCGGTCCATGAAGATCACGCGATTGGCGACCTTGCGGGCAAAGCCCATTTCGTGGGTTACGACCATCATGGTCATGCCTTCGCGGGCGAGGTCGACCATGACGTCCAGGACCTCGCTGATCATCTCGGGATCGAGCGCGGAGGTCGGCTCGTCGAACAGCATGGCGATAGGGTCCATAGCGAGCGCACGCGCAATCGCGACGCGCTGCTGCTGGCCGCCGGACAACTGCGCCGGAAACTTCTGCGCATGCTCCTTCAAGCCGACTCGCTCCAGGAGTTGCATGCCCTTCGCCATCGCCTTGTCGTGCGACCGGCCCAGCACCTTCTCCTGCGCAAGGCAGAGATTGTCGATGATCTTGAGATGCGGGAACAGCTCGAAATGCTGGAACACCATGCCGACGCGCGAGCGCAGTTTTGGCAGGTCGGTCTTGGGATCGTTGACCTTGGTACCATCGATGAGGATGTCGCCGCTCTGGAACGGCTCGAGCGCGTTGACGCATTTGATCAGCGTCGACTTGCCCGAACCGGAGGGACCGCAGACCACGACCACCTCGCCCTTGGCAACGCCTGTGGTGCAGTCGGTCAGCACCTGGAAGCTCGGGCTGTACCATTTGTTGACGTGGCTGATCTCGATCATGGCGGGCCCTAGCGGATGATGGCGATGCGCGACTGCAGGCGGCGAACGCCGAAGGACGCGATACAGGAGACGGTGAAGTAGACGACGGCGGCGAACAGGTACATCTCGACGAGACGGCCGTCGCGCTGCGCGACCTTGCTGGCGGCGCCGAGGAAGTCAGGGATCGACAGCACGTAGACCAGCGAGGTGTCCTGGAACAGCACGATGGTCTGCGTCAGCAGCACCGGCAGCATGTTGCGAAACGCCTGCGGTAGCACGACGTAGCGCATGGTCTGCGCGTAGGTCAGGCCGAGTGCGTTCGCAGCAGCCGGCTGCCCGCGCGAGATCGACTGGATGCCGGCGCGCATGATCTCGGAGAAATAGGCCGCCTCGAACATGATGAAGGTGATGAGCGAGGAAGCGAACGCGCCGACCTTGATCGGCCGCGCCGCGCCGGTCAGCCACTGCCCGATATAGGGCACCAGGAAGTAGAACCAGAAGATGACAAGCACCAGCGGCAGCGAGCGCATGAAATCGACATAGAACCCGGCGATGCGGCCGAGCAGCTTGTAGCCGGACAGCCGCATCAGTGCGATTGCCGTGCCGAAGATCAGGCCGCCGAGCGCGGAGAGCGCCGTCAGCGTCAGCGTGAACGTCATGCCCTCGTAGAACAGATAGGGCAGCGCACGGCGGATGACGTCGAAATCGAAATTGCCGAGCATCGCTATTTCCCCGTGATGTAGCCGGGGATCGCGACCCAGCGCTCGAGAAAGCGCATCGCGGTCACGACGACGGCGTTGACGAGGAGATAGAGGATGGTCGCGGCGGTGAAGGCCTCGAACACCTGGAACGAGAATTCCTGCATCGAGCGCGCCTGCCCGGTCAGTTCCAACAGGCCGATGGTAATGGCGACCGCGGTGTTCTTGATGGTGTTGAGAAACTCGGAGGTCAGCGGCGGCAGGATGATGCGAAACGCCATCGGCAGCAGCACGTAGCGATAGCCCTGCACGGTGGTGAGGCCGAGCGCGGTCGCCGCCATCTTCTGCCCGCGCGGCAGCGAACCGATACCGGCCTGCAGTTGCACGGCGACGCGCGCGGACATGAACAGGCCGACGCCGATCGACGCCGTCCAGAACGGCGCGTTCGGCAGTTGCTTCAGCCACAGGCCGGCGGCCTTCGGCAGGATTTCCGGCAGCACGAAGAACCACAGGAAGAGCTGCACCAGAAGGGGCATATTGCGGAAGAACTCGACCCAGCAAAAGCCGAACCAGTAGGCGCCCTTGGACGGCAGCGTGCGCATCACGCCGACGATCGAGCCGGTGATCAGCGCGATGATCCAGGCCAGCACCGCGGTCTCGATCGTCAGCACCAGCCCCGACAACAGCATGTCGAGATAAGTGCCGGTGCCCATCGGGTTCGGCTCGAAAAAGATCTTCCAGTTCCAATTGTAGTTCACGAGTCCCCCGCGCGAACGCGACAATCACAGATACTGTTACTGTTTGCGTCTATGCAAATGTCCGGCCACTCCCTCTCCAGAATGGCCGGACAAAGCTCCTGATCCCTCGGGATCGAGGCCTACTTATAGTCGTCCGGGTTCGGCGAGTCCGACGGCTTGGCGAACTCGTTCTTCAACTCGGCCGAGATCGGCGTGTTGAGATTCAGGCCCTTCGGCGGGATCTTGTCCATGAACCACTTGTTGTAGATCTTCTCGCCTTCGCCGCTGGTGTAGAGCGCGGCGGTCGCCGCATCGACCACCTTCTTGAAAGGCGCGTCATCCTTGCGCAGCATGATGCCGTAAGGCTCGGGCTTGGAGAAGGCGTCCTTGGAGATCACGTAGTCGGACGGGTTTTTCGAACCGGCGACGAGGCTGGCGAGCAGGATGTCGTCCATCACGAAGGCAACGGCGCGATCCGTCTCAACCATCAGGAAGGCTTCGGCATGGTCCTTGGCCGGAATGATGTTGGCGCCGAGGCCCTTCGCAACGTTGGCTTCGGTGAGCTGCTTGATGTTGGTGGTGCCGGCGGTCGAGACCACCGTCTTGCCCTTCAGGTCATCGATCGACTTGAGGCCGCTCGACTTCTTGAACACGTAGCGGCTGGCGGTCAGGAAGTGGGTGTTGGTGAAGGAGACCTGCTTCTGCCGCTCGGCATTGTTGGTGGTCGAGCCGCATTCGAGGTCGATGGTGCCATTCGCCATCAGGGGAATACGGGTGGCCGAGGTCACCGGGTTGAGCTTCACCTCGAGCTTGTCGAGCTTGAGCTCCTTCTTCACGGCGTCAACGATCTTGTAGCAGATGTCCATCGCGAACCCGACGGGCTTCTGGTTGTCGTCGAGATAGGAGAACGGAATCGAGGAGTCGCGGAAGCCAAGCGTGATGGCACCGGTATCCTTGATGTTCTTGAGCGTGCCGGTCAGCTCCTCGGCACCGGCCTGGCTCATGACCATGGTCGCCGCGAGCGCCAGGCCGAAGTTACGGAAATGGTTCACTTTTTTCTCCCCTTATGGAATGGCGGCCGGATGCTTGCATAAATCGGGCCGGATTAGAATGTGACTTTCGGAGCCCTTCACCTAGCCGAGCGGACGGGGTAGCTCCCCGAGGTCCCAGAACAGGCCGGCCATGACAGTCAGCGCCTCTTCGGTCAATGGCAGCAGGATGTGCTCGTTTGGCGCATGCTGGGAACAGCCGGGATAGGAATGCGGCACCCAGATCGTCGGCAGGCCCAAAATCTCGGAGAACACGTCGTTCGGCAATGAGCCGCCGAAATTCGGCAGGATCGCCGGCGCCTTGCCGGTGGTCGCCTGCACGGAGTTCGCGGCCCATTTGATCCAGGGGCTATCGAAATCGGTGCGTGAGGCCGCGAAGCTCTGCGCCGCGCGCACCTCGACCATCGGGAAGCCCTTTGCGACGAGATGGGCGCGGATGGCCTCAATGAGGCCGTCGATCCCAGTGCCGACCACGAAACGCAGTTGCAGCACCGCATTGGCATTGCCCGGGATCGCGTTCGCGGGCTTCTCGACATTGCCCGACGACATCGCCAGCACTTCGAGCGTGTTCCAGGCGTAGAGCCGTTCGGCGGCGGACAATCCGTCCTCGCCCCAGTTCTCCGCGAGCGCGGGCTCGTCCGCGGTCGGTTCGACCTTCACGTCCGCAAGGAAGCTGCGGATCTGGTTGGTCAGCCGCGGCGGCTTCAAGGCATCGAGCTGGAGACGACCGTGACCGTCGACCAGTGTCGAAATCGCGTTCGCCAAAATGGTTGCGGGGTTGGCAAGCACGCCGCCCCAATTACCGGAGTGATGTCCGCCATCGCGCAAGTTGACGTCGAGATGGATGCGAATGCCGCCGCGGCAGCCGAGGAACAGCGTCGGGCGGTCCGCGGACAGCCGCGGCCCATCGGAGGCCATGAAGAGATCGGCCTTCAGCGCGTCGCGATTGAGATCGCAGACCTTGCCGAGATCCGGCGAGCCGATCTCCTCACCCATCTCGACGATGAACTTGGCGTTGAAGCCGAGCTTGCCGCCGCGCGCAGCGCGCACCGCGCGGAGTGCGGCCAAGTTGATGCTGTGCTGGCCCTTGTTGTCGGCGGTGCCGCGGCCGTAGACGCGATTGCCCGATGTCGTCGTGCGCCAGGGATCGCGATTGTCGCGCCACTCGCCCTCCATGCCGTCGACGACGTCGCCATGGCCATAGATCAGCACCGTCGGCGCGGACGCGCTTTCGATATGCTCGGCAATCAGGAACGGCGCCTTGCCGCTCGGCGATTCCACCAGCCGGCTTTCGAAGTCGAGCGCAGCGAAGGCGGGTTTCATCTCCTGTTCCAGATAGGCGCGCAGCTCGGCGCCGCGCGAGCCGTTCTGGCTCTCGGTGCGATAAGCGACGCGGCGGTCGAGTTCAGCGAGAAACGCCCCGGATGAGAAATCCTCACGGGCGCGGGCGATGGCGTCGGCTCTGGTCATTTCGTTCTTTTTCAAGCCTGGATTTGGAACAAGCGTAGCGAGATACGCCGTGTTTCGGAAGGGGCGGGAGTTGGCAATTGACTCTTGCCGACGGCCGGAGCTTCTTGAATTTGGCCCTTGCCGAGAGCAAGCCGGATGCAAGAACTTGGCCAATTGTCCGGCACCGATAGCATCGCGGCAAGTCCGGGGATAGTGGCGCCGAGGGACAAGCATGGCAAAGGAAATCCGGCTCAACGCATTTGCGATGAATTGCGTCGCGCATCAATCGCCGGGCCTGTGGACCCATCCGCGCGATCGCACCGCCGAATACAATCGCCTGCCCTATTGGATCGATCTGGCGAAGACGCTGGAGCGCGGCCGCTTCGACGGATTGTTCCTGGCCGACGTGCTCGGCGTCTACGACGTCTATGGCAACAGCCCCGATGCCGCGCTGCGCAACGCCGCGCAGACGCCATCGAACGAGCCGTTGCTGCTGCTCTCGGCGATGGCCGCGGTGACGCAGAATCTTGGTTTTGGCGTCACCTCCAACCTCTCCTTCGAGCCGCCCTATCCCTTCGCGCGACGGATGTCGACGCTCGATCATCTCACCGAAGGGCGGGTCGGCTGGAACGTCGTCACCGGCTATCTCGATAGCGCCGCGCGCGGCGCCGGCAAGGACAAGCAGACCGCGCATGACGATCGCTACGACATCGCCGACGAATATATGGAGGTGGTCTACAAGCTCTGGGAAGGAAGCTGGGAGGACGATGCAGTGCTGCGCGATCGCACGCGCGGCATCTTCACCGATCCGGCAAAGGTTCATCGCGTCACGCATGAGGGCCAGAATTTCCGGCTCAACAACACGATTCATCTGAGCGAGCCGTCACCGCAGCGCACGCCTGTGCTGTATCAGGCCGGCACCTCGCCACGCGGACGACGGTTCGCGGCCCAGCATGCCGAATGCGTGTTCATGTCGGGGCCGTCCTCCAAGGTGATCGCACCGCGCGTGTCCGCGATCCGGCAAGAGGCGGCCGCGCTCGGGCGCAACCCTGCCGAGATCCTGATGTTCTCGATGATGACGCTGATCCTCGGACGGACCGAGACAGAGGCGAAGGAGAAATACGCCGACTACCGCCGTCACATCAGCCCCGAAGGCGCACTGGCCCTGATGTCCGGTTGGACCGGCGTCGATTTCTCCGGTTACGAGCTCGATCAGCAGGTCCGTCACGTGCAGAACGATGCCGGCCGCAGCGCGCTGGACAACGTCACACGCGCCGATCCCGATCGCGTCTGGACCGTGCGCGACGTCATCGAACATGTCGGCGTTGGCGGCGCCGGCCCGGTCGTGGTGGGAACGCCGGAGATGGTCGCAGACAAGATCGAGGAATGGTTCGAGGCCACCGACGTCGACGGGCTGAACGTGGCGTTTGCGATCTCGCCCGGCGATTTCGAGGATATCGCCGACATGCTGGTGCCGGAGTTGACCCGGCGCGGACGCTACAAGGCGGAGTACGCCAAGGGCACGCTGCGGGAAAAACTGTTCGGCCCCGGCCGCGCCCGGCTCACCGGGCCGCACCCGGCGGCGGGGTACCGGGTCGGGCGGAAGGGGTAGACCGGCTACTTTGCATGGGGTTGTTTTTCGAGTTTTTGCCTCACTGCCGTCCTGGCGAAAGCCAGGACCCCCGCGCGAGCGCCTGAGCTCGTCGCGATTACCCCAGGACTTTGTTCGGCGAAGGCAAGAGCCACCAGCATCCTGCCCATCGCAGAGATCACGCGGTATGAGTCCTGGCTTTCGCCAGGACGACAATGGGGAAGCCTCGTACCTTACACCTTCCCGTCCACCATCACCTCGATCAGCTTGGTACCGGGGCGGTTAAAGGCGGACGACAGCGTTGACTTCAACTCGCCAGGATCACTCACCTTGATCGCCTCGCATCTCAATGACCGCGCGATCCCTACAAAATCCACGGGCGGGTCGACGAAATCCATGCCGACATAATTGTCATCGCCGTGGAAGGCCAGCAGGCGCTGCTTGATGATGCGGTAGCCGCCATTGTTGGCGATCACGATCGTCAGCGGCAGCTTGTGGTGGGCCGCGGTCCAAAGCGCCTGGATCGAGTACATTGCGCTGCCATCGCCGGAGAAGCAGACCACCGGCCGCGTGGGGCTGGCCAGGCTGACGCCGACGGAGGCCGGCAGGCCCCAGCCGATGCCTCCGGAAGCGAGGCCGTGATAGCCGTAGCGATCGCGATGCGGACGCAGGCTCGTGATCTGACGGCCGGAGGTGAGGCCTTCATCGACGAGGATGGCGTTGTCAGGCATCGCTTCGATCATCTGCAGCGTCAGCCAGTCGGGATCGATCGGCGTGCGGTCCCTTGCCTTCGTGATCTTGTCGACCAGCGGGGCTCGGCGCGCGGTCCAGTTCTTCGGCGCAAGCTCGGCGAGACGTTCCCTCGCACGCCGCTCCAGTGCAGAGCCGCCCATCTCCTTGAGCATTGGGATCAGCGCGCGCAGCGTTTCCTTCACGTCAGCCTTGAGCGCGATGTCCGCGCCAAAATTCTTGGCGATCTCCCAATCGACGAGGCCGACCTGCACGATGGGGAGTCCATCGGGCAGCGGATCGACCTCGCTATGGACCGACATCCGCAACGGATCGCCGCCCAGCGCGACCAGCAGATCGTAAGGCGCAAGCGTATCGCGCGCCACCTTCTGGAGGCGCGCAAGCGTGCTGACGAAGCTCGGGCTCTCGGAGAGAAAATGCGCGCCATAGGCGGTGGAGGATTGATAGGCGGCGGCGCCGAGCATCTCCGCAAGCTCGGCGGCTTCCTTCAGTGCGTCGCTCTTGACCACCTCATCCATCGTAACGATGACGGGACGCTCGGCCTTAAGGAGCCGCTCCGCGAATGCCTTCAACGCCTCATCGGACGGCCTTGTGCGCGCATCGATGCGGGTGGAACGGCCAAGATCAATACCAGCTTCGCTGTTGAGGATATCGCCGGGCAACGAAATGAACACCGGCCCCGTGGGCGGCGTGGTCGCAACTTTCGCGGCGCGGCGCACGATGCGCGGCAGGTCCTCCAGCTGTGTCACCTCCACTGCCCATTTCACCAGAGGCTCGGCCATCCGCACCAGCGGGCCATAGAGCACCGGCTCCATCAGGCCGTGGCCCTGCTCCTGCTGGCCCGCGGTCAAAATCATCGGCGTGCCCGTAAACTGCGCGTTGTAGAGCGAGCCCATCGCGTTTCCGAGGCCGGGCGCGACATGAACGTTGCAGGCGACGAGTTTCCCGGAGGAGCGACTGAACCCGTCGGCGATCGCAACCACCAGGCTCTCCTGCATCGCCATCACATAAGTGAGATCAGGATGATCCTTCAGCGCATGCATGATCGGCAATTCGGTGGTGCCGGGATTGCCGAACAGATGCGTGACGCCTTCGTCCTTGAGCAGCGCGAGAAAGGCCGAGCGCCCGGCGATGCGGTTCTTCATATTGCCTCCGAGCCTCACGGACATTGCCGCAGGTCGGAGCATGATGACCGAAGTCGGAGGGCGCGCGCAAATGGAGCGCGGTCATGGCAGCGTTGCGTGGAAGCGGAAAACTTTCGCTTTCGTGTCCCGGACGCGGCGCAGCACGAAGCAGGGCGGCACTTCGCGCCGCACTGCGTCCGGGGGAAGAGAGTGGAGTGTGCTACATCTCCTCGCGGCCAAGCTCGAACGGATCCTCACCACCAGCGCGCTTCTTCTTTTTCGAACGCTGCCAGACCACGCCGGGAAACCCTTTCAGCGGCACCAGCGGCTCGCCGGTATAGGCCCATTCCTGGAGCTCTTCGATCGCGATGTGATAGAGCGGCTGGCGGCCGGTGCGCTCGTTGAAGAGCGCCCGGGGAATGTTGACCATGTGCGGACCGCGCGGACGCTCATAAGCGATCGGCGTGCCGCAATGCGAGCAGAAGCTGCGCGCGGTCTTGGTCGCCTTGTCCTCATAGCGGGTGATCGCAGTCTTCCCCGACGTGACGCGAAAGCGCTTCTTCCAGCTTCCGACGTAGGTCGCATAGGCCGCGCCATGCGCGCGGCGGCTGGCTGCGGAATGATCGTGCCAGGCCCAGCGCGCGGGGACGTCGATCTCGAAGGTGACCTTGCCGCACAGGCATTGGCCGGTGGCGGTTCCTGCGGCGACTGCGGCTTTGGCCATGGTGCTTCCTCATCGTCATTGCGAGCGCGGCGAAGCAATCCAGGAACGGATCCGCGGAAAACCTCTGGATTGCTTCGCTGCGCTCGCAACGACGGAAATTGTGTTGATAGTCGCGCAGCAAATCAAGCCTGTCATTCCGGGGCGCGACGAAGTCGCGAGCCCGGAATCCATCGGACGACATATCCAAGCGGAGAAATGGATTCCGGGCGTCGCCCCGGAATGACGAAAGAGGGTTACGCCGGCGTCAGCTCATCATACACAGGATAATCCGTGTACCCTTTCTCCTCGCCGCCGTAGAACGTCGCGCGGTTGTAGGGCGTGACGGGATAGTCGTGCTGCAGGCGGCGCGTCAGATCGGGGTTGGAGATGAAGATGCGACCGAAGGCGATGAGGTCCGCGTGGCCGTCGGCGATCGCGGCATTCGCCGTCTCGCCGGTGAAGCCGCCGGCTGCAATCAGGATACCACCATAGAGCGGTCGGAACAGCATCATCGCCGACGGCACGTTCTGCCAGTTGACGTCGGCGCGACCGGCGCCGCTGGAACGCGGCTCGATGACATGAAGATAGGCGAGCCCAAGCTTGTCGAGCGCCTTCACGACATGCGTATAGAGCGGCATCGGATCCGGCTCGCCGGAATCATTGGCGATGCCGTAGGGCGACAGCCGCACGCCGACGCGATTCGCGCCCCAAACGTCGATCGCGGCCTGCGTGACCTCCAGCAGCAGCCGCGCGCGGTTCTCGATTCCGCCGCCATATTCATCGGTGCGCTGGTTGCTGTGTGACTGCAAGAACTGCTCGAGCAGATAGCCGTTGGCGCCATGAATCTCGACGCCGTCGAAGCCCGCGGCGAGCGCGTTCTTCGCGGCTTGCCGGAATGCCTCGACGATGCCCTTGACCTCTTCGGTTTCGAGCGCGCGCGGCGTCTCATAATCGGCGATCTTGCCGTCGGCGGTCATCGCCTTCATGCCCTCGGCGTTGATCGCGATCGCGGAGGGCGCGACCGGCAGCTCACCGCCATGGAACGAGGAATGCGAGACGCGGCCGACGTGCCAGAGCTGGAGGAAGATGATGCCGCCCTTGGCATGCACGGCATCGACGACCTTGCGCCAGCCGGCCACTTGCGCATCCGAATAGATGCCCGGCGTAGCCGGATTGCCGCGGCCGTGCGAGAGCACGGGCGAGGCTTCGGCGATGATGAGGCCACCAGGCGTGGCACGCTGGCCGTAATATTCGGCGTTGAGCGGCCGCGGCGCAAAGCTCTCACGCTCGGCCCGCATGCGCGTCAACGGCGCCATCGCGACACGATGCGCAAGCTTGTACGGACCGACCTGCAACGGTCGAAACAACGCCGGGAATTTCATGCTGGCCCCAAATGGTAATGGAAGGATAGAGATCATATAGCGAGGGGCGGCCACCAGAAAAAATGCCGCCTCTGCAAATGGAATTTTCCGTCCCACGAGATGCCGGACGGAAAGAGCATTACATCGTCTTGATCCAGACGGCCTTGACGTTGAGATACTCCTCGACGTGCTGCTTGCCGGACTCGCGGCCATAGCCGCTCATCTTGTAGCCGCCGAAGGGCACGGCCGGGTCCATCGCCTGGTAGCAATTGACCCAGACCGATCCGGCCCGCAGCGACCTGGCAACATGATGGGCCTTGCTGACGTCACGCGTCCACAGGCCTGAGCCGAGGCCGAACATCGTCGCATTGGCGCGCTTGACGAGCTCGTCCATATCCTTGAAGGCGATCGCGGAGATCACGGGACCAAAAATCTCCTCCTGCGCGATGCGCATGTCGTCCTGGACACCGGCGAACACGGTTGGCGAAACGAAGTAGCCTTTGGCAAGCGCACCTTCGGTGACGCGGCCACCACCGGCCAGCGCCTTGGCGCCTTCCTTCTGGCCGACATCGAGATATCCGGTGACGCGCTCGAGCTGCTGTTCGGAGACCAGCGGGCCGATCTGGGTGTTGGGATCGAGACCGTTGCCGACCTGCAGCTTCTTGCCGAACTCGGCGACGCGACCGACGAATTCGTCGTAGATCGCCTGCTCGACGAACAATCGCGTGCCGGCACTGCAGATCTGCCCGGAGTTGGCGAACACCGCCATCGCAGCGCCCGGCACGGCGGCGTCGAGATCAGCGTCGGCAAACACGATGTCCGGCGACTTGCCACCGAGCTCGAGCGAGACGCGCTTCAGATTGCCGGCCGAGGCGCGGATGATCGACTGACCCGTGATGTGCGAGCCGGTGAAGGCGACCTTATCGACGTCGTGGTGCGAGGCGAGCGCCGCACCCGCGGTTTCGCCATAGCCCGGCACGACGTTGATGACGCCGGGCGGCACGCCTGCCTCCAGCGCAAGCTCGGCGATCCGGAGCGAGGTCAGCGGCGCCTCCTCCGCAGGCTTCAGCACCACGGTGCAGCCGGTTGCGATCGCAGGTCCGATCTTCCAGATCGTCGCGGTGAACGGGCCGTTCCAGGGAATGATGGCGCCGACGACGCCGACCGGCTCCTTCAGCGTGTAGGAGAAGATCTCGCCCGGCAGCGAGTTCTCGATGGTCTCGCCATGGATCGCGGTCGTCTGCCCCGCATAGTAGCGGAGCATGCCGAGCACGCGCAGCTTGTAGGAGCGGGTGCGGCTGACGGGCGCGCCCATGTCGAGCGTGTCGAGCTGTGCCAGTTCATCAAAATTCTTCTCGATGAGCTCGGCGAGCTTGAGCAGCAGGTTCTGCCGCTCGAACGGCTTGACCTTGCTCCATGGCCCCTCGAACGCGCGGCGCGCGGCCGCAACGGCCCGATCGATGTCCTCCTTGTCGCCCTCGGCGACGGTTGCGAGCAACTCACCGGTCGCGGGGTTGCGGGTTTCGAAGCGCTTGCCTGAGGCCGCATCGACCCATTTGCCGTCGATGAGCATCTGCTTGTAGGACCCGTTGGCGAACGGATGGCGCGTGATCGGAATAGCCTGCGACACAGCCATGGCTGCACTCCCTCTGACTGACTTGATTGGGTTCGATCTGGGCGGGATCGTTAGGTCGAACAAAATACAGCGGTGCCGAATCGGCGTAAAGCCGGCGCGGAACGAAGACCTCCCATGCCGACTTGTGCATGGTTGCAGGATTGCCGTGCTATAGATCGCGCCTGCTCTCGCCCCGCCTGCCGTGATCCGGAGTATTTCCATGCCGCACCCTGCCCTATCAGCCAATAACGTTGCCGTGATAACGGGTGGCGCGTCCGGAATCGGTCTCGCCGCCGCGGAACAGCTTGCAAGGCGCGGCATGAAGGTCTGCATCGCAGACGTGGATTCGGTACAGTTGACGCAGGCCGAAACAAAACTGTCATCGATCGCACCGGGCGGCGCCGATCATGTGATGGCTGCCGTTGTCGATGTCAGCCGGCAGGAGAGCCTGACGGAACTGGAAGCCGCTGTGCAGAAACGGTTCGGCGGAACGGACGTGCTGATGAACAATGCCGGCATTCAGCCGGGCAGCACGATGTTCGGCGAGCCCGACGATTGGCAGCGCATCATCGCGGTCAACATGTGGGGCATCGTCCACGGCTCGCGCATCTTTGCGTCCAACATGATCGCGCGCGGCAAGGCCGGCCTCATCATCAACACCGGATCGAAGCAGGGCATCACTACGCCGCCGGGTGACCCCGCCTACAACGTCTCCAAGGCCGGCGTGAAGGCGTTCACCGAGGCGCTCCAGCATGAATTGCGCAACACCAGGGATTGCCGCATCACGGCGCACCTCCTGATCCCCGGCTTCGTCTTCACGGGGCTCACCGCGCGCGGCCGCACCGAAAAACCGGCCGGCGCCTGGACGCCGGAACAAACGGTCGATTTCATGATGACGCGGCTCGAGGCCGGCGACTTCTACATCCTCTGCCCGGACAATGACGTACCGCGCGAACTCGACGAAAAGCGCATGCTGTGGGCGGCAGGCGATATCGTCGAGAACCGGCCGCCGCTGTCGCGCTGGCATCCGGATTATGCGGATGCGTTTGCGAAGTTTGTGAAAGGCAACTAAGCGACGGCGTCTACAGCGTCTCTTGCTGCTGCCCGCATTGCTTGCAGGCGAACTTGACACGGGTCTGGCCCTTGGGGGCCTGCACGCGGTTCGGTGCGCCGCACTTGCCGCAGAGCGTCTCGATGCGGGTGGTGCCCTGCTTGACGACGATGTTCTTCTTTTCCATCGTCTCGCGGATCAGGCGCTCGGCCTCCTCGCGCAAGGATTGTTTCGACAAAGCTCATCTCCGCCATGAATGCGCGCGCAGCCTTATCGCAGTTGCGTTCAATTCACAATCCGCAAAGCCGGTTAGACCTCAACAATCACGTAACTGTCTTCAACATGCACCGGAAAGGTCTCGGCAACATACGGACCCTTCTGCAACTCCTCGCCACGCTCAACCGCGACCGGATAAGAACGCACCTTCACCCGGCTCGGATCGAACCAGGACTGGCCGTTGCGCATGTCGAATTCCCAGCCATGCCAGGGGCAGCGCAGGAGTTCGCCGATGCGCGAGCGCTGGTAGACGCCCGGTTCCGGTGAAGTGAGACGCGCGACGCAAGCCGCCTTGTGGAGGGGAGCGCCTTCATGAGGGCAGCGGTTCAACAGTGCGAAGAACTCGCCATTGACGTGGAACACGACGATGTCGCGGCCGGCAATATCGACGACCTTGTTGCCGCCGGGCGGAATCTCCGAGGTGCGGGCGACGATATGACGGGCCATGCCGATCTCAGAATTTGTAGACGGCGCGGGCGTTGGTGTTGAATATCTTCCGCCGCTCGGCATCGGACAGAGGCGTCTTGAAGGCGAAGCGCGGATCGTCGAAATCCCAGTGCGGATAGTCCGACGAGAACAGCAGGCGATCGATGCCGACCCACTCGATCAGTGATCGCAGATGCCGCGCCTCGTCGGGCTCGTCGATTGGCTGCGTCGTGAACCAGAAGTTCTCGCGGACATATTCCGACGGTTTCCGCTTGAGATGCGGAACCTCGCTGCGGAAACGCTCGAAGTGCTGGTCCATGCGCCACACCGCCGACGGGATCCAGCCAAAGCCGCCCTCGATGAAGACGATCTTCAGCTTGGGAAAGCGTTCCGGCACGCCTTCGATGACAAGGCTCGCGAGCTGTGCCGCGATGGTATGCGCGTTCGACTGATGCTCCTCGACATAATACGACGGCCAGCCGCCGCCGGTCGGCGCATGTCCGCCGTAACCGCCGACATGGATGCCGAGCGGCAGGTCGAGTTCCTGCGCACGTTCGTAGATCGGCCAGTAGCGGCGCCGGCCGAGCGGCTCGTTGGCACGGGGGGAGACGTTGATCTGAATATACTCCCCGATCTTCGCGCAACGATCGATTTCGGCGAGCGCAAGGTCGGTGCTGTCCTGCCCGACCAGGATCGATGCCTTCAATCGAGGATCACGGTGTGACCAGAACGCAAGCTGCCAGTCATTGATGGCACGCTGGATCGCGGCGCCGAATTCGAGGTTCTGCTGCGAGAAGATGAACAGGTCCAGCACCTGCAGAATGCCGAACTCGACGTCGAGCAGATCGAGGTGCTGCTTGCGCATGAAGGCGAGATCGGAGCCCGGCGGCCCGCCGGTCGGCGGCCAGGCATCGCGCCGCGCAATCAGCGGCGAAGAGCGTGGATAGGGCGTGGTGAAAAGATAGGGCGTGCGCAGATGGCTGCCATACTCCTTGAGATGCTGCTGCCAGCGTTTCGGCAGGAACTCGTTGAGATCGCTCGTCGAGCGAAGGCTTGGATGAATGTCGCAATCGATGATCTTCAGCCGCGGCGCGGCAGACTTTTCTTCCTCGAGCAGCGGGCGGTCGATGACGTCGCTCATGCGATCCTCCAGAAACTAATTGAGCGACAATCGCGGAAACGTCTCCAGCGGATTGTCGACGCACATTCTTGCGATGACGCTCTTTGGCAGGTTCGGCGGAATCGGATCATCGCCGTCGAACTGCCAGTGCGGATAGTCCGACGCAAACAGGAACATTTTCTCGGAGCCGATCTGATCGATGATCTCCTCAACGCTCTTCGCATCGGCCGGCGCGTCGAACGGCTGCATGGTGACGCGGACATTGTCGCGGATGATCGCGGCCGGCTCGCGCTCGACCCAGGGCACCTCGACGCGCACGCCGCGCCAGGTCTTGTTGGCGCGCCACATGAACGCGGGCAGCCAGCTCACACCTGATTCCATCAGCACGATCTTGAGATCAGGGAATTTGCCGAATACGCCCTCATAGATCAGGCTGAGAATCTGGGCCTGAAAGGCCTGAGCCTCGACGAAGTAATATTCGTAGCGATGCGACGGCCAGCCGGCCGAGCTCGGCGCGTAGCGATATTGCGTGCCGGCGTGGATCGCGAGCGGCAGACGGTACTTCTCGGCAAGCCGGTAAACCGGCCAGAAGTGGCGACGACCGAGCAGCGTCTCACCCTGCGCCAGCACGAGGATCGACACGAAGCGGTTGTCGCCGGCGCGCCGCTCGATCTCCTCTATCGCAAGATCCGGGGCCTGCATCGGCACCACGATGGACGCCCGCAGGCGCGGATCGCGCGACAGCCATTCGGCGGCGATCCAGTCGTTGATCGCCTTGCAGAAATCCGCGGCCATGTAGGGATCGTAGACGGCCTGCGCGCCGTAGAGCACGTTGAGGATCGCGTGGCTGGCACCGAGCTGATCGAACGCACCCTTCTGCACCATCGCAAGGTCGGAGCCCGGCTTTGCGCCGCTCGAGGGCCGCCAGTCGGCGCGGGCGGAGAGCGGCATGCTCGGCGGATAGCTGGTGAGATCGAGCCCATCGATCGCGCGGCTCACCACCTGTTCCTTCCAATGGTCGCTGAGATAACGCAGCAGCGTGGTGCGGGTGCCCCCGACCGCCGGGTGGACATCGCAATCGATCCGCGTCGCCGCCATGGAAGCTTCCTCGGGCAGACTTTATTGGCAGCGTTGTTCACGCCGCATGCTCAGACTGCTCCGCCGAGGCTGGAATCGCAAGGGCAGGCGGCCGGAGCATTGGACATGCCTCCGATGCCTGTTCGCACCTGCAACACGCTCCCGAGAACGTCTGCACGCTCAAGAACGCTCCAGCCAATGACTAAAATTTCGCCTGTCGCATGGCGCCCCCTGAGCTTAGCCTTCACGCAGCATCTGCCCCCTCCCCTTCCCCGGAGTTCCCCATGCCCCTCCTCATCCGCGGCGGCACCGTCGTCAATCACGATCATTCGCGCCGAGCGGACGTGCTGGTCGACGGAGACATCGTCGTCGCGGTCGGCGCATCGATCGATGCGCCGACGGGCACTGAAACGGTCGACGCCGGCGGCTGCTTCGTGTTGCCGGGCGGCATCGATCCGCACACTCATCTCGAAATGCCGTTCATGGGCACTGTCACGGCCGATGATTTCGAATCCGGCACCAAGGCGGCGCTGACCGGCGGCACCACCATGGTGGTGGACTTCTGCCTGCCCGATCCCGGCCAATCGATGCTCGCAGCCTATCAGGAGTGGCGGCGCAAATCCGAGAAGGCGGCCAGCGACTACGGCTTCCACATGGCGGTGACGTCATGGTCCAAGCAGATTTTCGACGAGATGGAGACCGTGGTCAAAACCTACGGCATCAACACCTTCAAGCACTTCATGGCCTACAAGGGCGCGCTGATGGTGAACGACGACGAACTCTATAACTCGTTCGCGCGCTGCGCCCATCTCGGCGCCATGCCGGTGGTGCACGCGGAGAACGGTGACGTCGTTGCGCTGATGCAGGAGGCGTTGATTGCGCGCGGCATCACCGGCCCCGAAGGCCATGCCTATTCGCGGCCGCCAGAGGTGGAGGGCGAAGCCACCAACCGCGCCATCATGATCGCCGACATGACGGGAACGCCGGTCTATATCGTGCACACGAGCTGCCGTGAGGCGCACGAGGCGATCGCGCGGGCGCGTGCGGCAGGAAAGCGCGTCTATGGCGAGCCGCTGATCCAGCATCTGCTGCTGGATGCCGGCGAATATGCGAGCAAGGACTGGGACCATTCCGCGCAGCGCGTAATGTCGCCGCCGTTCCGCGACAAGTCGCACCAGGACAGCCTGTGGGCCGGCCTGCAATCCGGCTCGCTCCAGGTGGTTGCGACCGACCATTGCGCCTTCACGACCGAACAGAAACGGTTCGGCCGCGACGACTTCCGCAAGATCCCGAACGGCACCGGCGGACTCGAAGACCGCTTGGCCCTGCTGTGGACCGCCGGTGTTGCGACCGGGCGGCTGACGAAGGAAGAGTTCGTCGCGGTGACCTCGGCCAATATCGCCCGCATCCTCAACATCTACCCGCGCAAGGGCGCAGTCGCCATCGGTTCGGATGCCGACCTCGTCGTGTGGGATCCCAAAGCGCACAAGACGATCACTGCAAAACGCCAGATGAGCCGTATCGACTACAATGTGTTCGAGGGGTTTTCCTGCACCGGCGGCCCCGCGGTAACGGTCTCACGCGGCCGGATCGCCTGGAAGGATGGAAATCTGCGCGCCGAGGCCGGCGACGGCCGCTACATCGAGCGGCCGGCGTTCTCGCCGGTGCATGTCGCGAATTCGACCTGGAAGGACCTGACCGCGCCGCGCGCGGTGGCACGCGGCCCAGTCACGCCGTAGGGGGTTGGCTAGGGTTCCGTCGCCGGGAGAACGCGCCCGAGCCGGACTTCGCTCGCGCGGAGCGCCGAAGCATCCAGCTCACGCCGCCGCGCGGCCTCGAGCGCGCAGTCAAAGATCCGATAAAACTGCGCGCCGTCATAGGCGACGAGCAGCAGATCGACGCCGGCGTTGATCGCTTCGACCACGGCCTTGCAGACGTCGTGCTGGTAGATCGCGCCCATTACGAGATCGTCGGTCATCACCACACCCTGGTAATTCCAGGTGTCACGGAGGATGCCCCGGACGACGCGCCTTGAATGCGAGGCGGCGCGATCGGGATCGACTGCCGTCAGCGTGACATGGCCGACCATGAGCGCCGCATGCGACCGGCCGAGCACCTCCCTGAACGGCCGCCAATCGGACGCTTCCAGCTCCGAGATAGGCGCGTCGAGATTGGCGGCGAAATGATGGGTGTCGGTACGCACGCGGCCGATGCCCGGGAAATGCTTGAGCGTCGCGCCGACACCGGACGACTCCAGGCCCTGCACATAGGCGCTCGCGATCTCGCCGACCACGGCGGGATCGCTGGCGATGGCGCGCTGCCCGATCAGGGTGTGGAAATCGAGCCGGTTGCGCCTGGCCGGAGGCTTCAGGTCCAACACCGGCGCGAGGTTGAGATTGACACCGAGCGACGCCAGTTCGCGCCCATGTGTGCGGCCGAACTCCTCCGCCTTGGCCTTGCGTGCCTCAGGCGGCAGCTCGGCAAGCGTTGCCAGCGCGGGCACCTTCGTCAACGGCGGCGAGAGATGGCCGACGATGCCGCCTTCCTGATCGGCAGTCACGATCAGCGGCGGCAAGCCCGCCGCGCGCCGCTTGTCCTGCAGAGCCGCAATCTCGGCGCGGAGGTCATCGACCGTCCTGCGCCCGATGTTGTGCCGGGTGATGTAGATGCCGCCGATCAGACCCTGCTCGGCCAGAAGCGCAACCTCGGGAAACGACGAATAACCGACAACGAAATGCGGTCCGAGCTGGCGCGCTTCCGCGCGGCTCGCGCGCAGGACCTCATGCTTGCGCAGCTCGAACCTCAGATGTGCCGCCGACATCAGCAGCGGCGGCAGGCACCAGAACGCGATGAGCAGCTTGCCCGTGGCCCGCCGCCGATAGCCGCGGCGAAGCAGAGTAACGGCGATCGCGATGCTCAGAACGACCAGCGCGATGTTTCCCACGCCGCGCAACGCGACCAGATAGGGATCGTTCTTGTTTGCGGCAACAAAGGCCAGAGAGAGCGGGGCCAGCCAGAGCAGGATGAGGCCGATAAGACGCGTGAATTGCATGGCGTGTGACATGTGCGAAGCAAAGGATGCTCCGCAACTATCAAAGCGTCTTGCGCCGCGCGAGGGTTGAAACCCCGCTTGCACGAAAACTGCACGAAACTCCTGAAGACGTGCAGAGCGCATTCCCGACATCTGCACATCACCCATTCAAGCTCATGCCGCTACCATCCATGAGAAGGTCTTCGACATGACAAGCCCGGCATCAGCCGCCGCCCTCGACATTCGCCCGATCCAGGGATCAGCCATTCCGACGAGGCTTGCGATGGCGCTGGCGCTCGTCGCCCTCGCCGACTGGCTGTTCTACGACGAGCGGATCGGCATCTCGCTCGCCATTTTTGCTGTTGCCGTCGCCTGCGGATCCTGGCTCGCCAACCATGCGATACTGGACCGGCGGCGAGCGGCGCTTGGCGCGATCATCGTGATCGTCGGCCTCGTGCCCGTCATCGAGGAAGTCTCCCTGGTTTCCGTCCTGCTCCTTGTCGCGGCATTTGCAGTCGGACTTCTGCTCGCGACCAATCCGGACACCACCCTGTTCGCGGACCGCGCCCGCGCGTTGCGCAATCTGTTTCTGTTCGGCCCGTTCAGAGTCTTCCGCGACGTGCTGCAAATCTTCGATCTCACGGATTTTACGCGCTGCATCGCCGTCTGGTTCGTCCCCGCCGTTCTCGGCATCGTCTTCATCGCATTATTCGATGCGGCCAATCCGCTGATCGAGCAATGGGTCGACCTGCTCAATCCAAAGCTCATCCTCGACCATCTCAGCATCCGGCGGATCCTGTTCTGGACGCTGATCGTCGCGCTGGTCTGGCCGTTCATCCATGTGCGGTGGCGGCGCAGCAGCCGCGCAGCGGCCGAGCCGGCCGAACAGGAGCCGACGACTCCGACTGACCGGGCCGAGCTGCTCGGCGCGCCCACCATCCTGCGCGCCCTGATCCTGTTCAATCTGCTGTTCGCGGCGCAATCGATCCTCGATGGGATCTACCTCTGGGGCCACGCCGCGCTACCGGCCGGCGTCACCTACGCCGCCTACGCCCATCGCGGCGCCTATCCGCTGATCGTCACCGCGCTGCTCGCGGCCGGTTTCGTGCTCGCTGCGATGCGGCCCGGAGGGCCGGCCGAGAAATCGCCGGTGATCCGCTCGCTGGTCTATCTCTGGGTCGGACAGAACGTGCTTCTCGTCCTCTCCTCCATTCTCCGCCTCGACCTCTATGTCGACCTCTATCTCCTCACCTATTGGCGCATCGCGGCCTTCATCTGGATGGGACTGGTGGCGCTCGGGCTGGTCCTGATCCTCGCCCGCATTGTGCTCGACCGCTCCAACCGATGGCTGATCGGCGCCAATCTGATCGCATTAACGATCGTGCTCTATATCTGCGCGCTCGTGAACTTCGATGCCATCATTGCCGACTACAATTTGAGCCACAGCCAGGAAATGTCGGGCAAGGGCGTGCAGATCGACACCAACTACCTGCTCACGCTCGGACCGCAGGCTCTGCCTGCGATCGACAAGGTCATCCAAATCCGGAACGGGACCAACGAGACTTGCCTTGTGTCGCGCCGCGATCGGCTTGTAGAACTGCAGCGTCGGGACATCGGGTCCTGGCGTGCCTGGAGTTTCCGGAGCTGGCGCTTGCAGCGCAGGCTCGACGCACAGGCGAAGAACCAGGCGGCGGGCTGAGAACGCGGAGACATCTTTGGCGCATCGCATTCTCATCGTCGACGACGAAGGCCACATCCGCGAAGTCATCCGCGTGGCGCTGAAGAAGGCGGACATGGACGTGATCGAGGCGCGCGACGGCAAGGAGGCGCTCAGCCGTTTTGCCGCCGACAGGCCCGACCTGATCGTGCTCGACATCGGCATGCCGGAATTCGACGGGCTCGAGGTCTGCCGCGAGGTACGCAAATCCTCAGACGTGCCGATCCTGTTCCTGTCGGCGCGCGACGAGGAGATCGACCGCGTGCTCGGCCTCGAGATCGGCGGCGATGATTATGTGACGAAGCCGTTCAGCCCGCGCGAGCTGGTTGCGCGGGTCAATGTCATCCTGCGGCGACTGAGCCCGCGTAACGGCGATGCCAAGGCAGGCTCGGCCGTACTCGCGCAAGGTGGCCTCCTGGTCGATCCCGAGCAGCATGTCGCGTCCTTTGCAGGCATGCCGCTCAAGCTGACCGCGATCGAGTTCGGCATCTTGCGCGCCCTTCTGACGCGGCCGACCTCGGTGTTCAACCGCGAGCAGTTGATGCGGGCAGCCTATCAGCTCAACATCCAGGTCTCCGACCGCACCATCGACAGCCACATCCGCAACATCCGCGCCAAGCTCGCGGCCCAGAGCTGCGACAGCGTGATCGAGACCATTCACGGCGTGGGCTTCAAGCTAGGACGCTGCGAGAAAGAGGCATGAGCTCAGCGCCCGACAAATGGCGGCCCTCGCTTGGGCTCGTGATCTTTGCGGTGCTGACCACGGTTGCCGTGCTGCCGCTGGTGGGGCTGTTCTTCTTCCGCCTTTATGACAACCAGCTGATCCGCCAGACCCAGGCCGAGCTGATCGCACAGAGCCGCGTGATCGCGACGATCTATGCGCAGGAGGTTTTGGCGCGGCTCGACGGCGGGATCGCGCTCGGTCCTGAGGTCGCGCCCGGCGTGCTGCCCGATCCCGGCGATCAGTTTACGCCTATCCGGCCCGCGCTCGATCTGACCGCCAACGATCTGTTGCGGCGGAGGCCTGACGCGATGCCTGCGACGCGGCCGGCGGATCAGGCCTATGTCGAGATCGGGGCAAAGCTGACGCCGATCATCCGCGAAACCCAGAAAGTGACGCTTGCCGGCTTTCGGATCCTCGATCCCAACGGCGTGGTGATTGCGGGCCGCCAGGAGATCGGGCAGTCGCTCGCCCATATCGAGGAAGTCACTGAAGCGCTGCACGGGCAATACCGGGCCACGCTGCGCAACCGCGTGCCGGACAAGCCACCGCCGCCGATCTATTCCTTCAGCCGCGGCCTCGGCGTGCATGTGTTTTCGGCAATGCCGGTCGTCGTCAACAACCGCGTCGCCGGCGTGGTCTATGCAACGCGCACACCGAGCAACATCTTCGACCATCTCTACCAGGAGCGCGGCAAGTTCATCCTGGCGGGTCTTGCCGTCATCCTCGGCACGATCGCGATCGGCCTCGTCTTCTCCCGGACCATCACGCTGCCGATGCGCGAATTGATCGACCGCGCGGCGCGGATCGGCCGCGGCGACCGCGAGGCATTCCGGCCGCTGAAACATTACGGCACGCGCGAATTCGCCCAGCTCTCGCACAGCTTCCTCGGCATGGCCGAGCAACTCGCGCGGCGTTCTGATTACATTGCAACCTTCTCGGCACACCTGACCCACGAGCTGAAATCGCCGCTGACCTCGATCAAGGGTGCCGCCGAGCTGTTGCAGGATTCGCTGCAAGACAAGCCCGACGGCCTGACATCGGCCGAGCAGACGACCTTCGTCGCCAACATCCTCTCCGATGCCGAGCGGCTCGAAGCGATGGCGCAGCGGCTGCGCGAACTGGCGCGGGCCGAAAGCCTGCCGCAGAACGAGCGCACCGAGCTCGCACCCGTCATCGGCGACCTCAAGGGCCGGTTTCCGACAGGCACTATCACGGCCACGGGCAGCCTCGACCGGCCGATCGGCATGTCCAGCGAGAAGGCACTGATCGTGCTGTCACACCTCGCCGATAATGCGATGCGGCATCACGCCAGGCATATCAGGCTGGAGGCGGTCGACGAGCGCACAACGCTGCGGCTGACTGTGAGCAATGATGGCGAGGCGATCTCGGCGCCGAACCGCGACAGGATATTTGATGCATTCTTCACGACCCGCCGGGAGTCGGGCGGTACCGGAATGGGGCTTGCCATCGCGCGCGCGGTGATGGCGAGCCATGGCGGCTCGATCGAGCTGAAGCCGACCGACGAAGGCACGGCTTTCGAGCTGCAGTTTCCCGCAGCCTGAAGCGACTTCAGATCGCGAACACCCAGGCGGCGACGATGGTGCCGATCGTGACCAGACCCGCGATGGTCCAGCCCGCGGCATATTCCAGTTCGGGATGACCGGTCGCCCGCATGATCTCGCTCGGATCGGCGGCGTGCTTCCAATGCTCTGCCATGACAGCCTCGCACGTTTTTGTGCTTGTCCTATTAAGTCGCGCGAGGACCGTTTTGGTTCCATCACGGAAATGCGAGAAGCGGTAGCGCCTATGCGGCGCGTGGCAGGATTGCTTTCCTACCGCCGGTGGCATGCTAGACTATGCGAGCGCATTTCCGCGGCAGGAGGAACGCATGGCCGACAGCAAGTCCAAACGGGGCGCAGCCGACCGTGCCCTGATCGCGCTCGGCGAGCGCTACGAAGTCGCCTACTGGTCGAAGAAGTTCAAGATCACGCCGGCCAAGCTGAAATACGCCGTCAAGACGGTCGGCCACTCCGCCAGGAAGGTTGAGGCCTACATCAAGCTCCAGAAGCACCGCGCCGGCGACAGGGTGCGGATCGCGCTCACCGAGCCCTACGAGGTCCGCTACTGGTCGAAGAAATTCAAGATCACCCCGGCAAGGCTGAAGGCCGCCGTGGCCGCCGCCGGCCATTCGTCGAGGAAGGTCGAGGCCTATCTCGCCGGCCAGAAAGCCACGAAGAAGAAGGCGGTCAAGAAACGAAGAGCTGCGAAGAAGGCATCCAAGCGCAGGAAGGCTGCCTGAGATGAAGCTCGGGAAGCTGATCCTTGCGGCGTCGCTCGCGCTGGGTGGCGCGTCGGTTGCGCTGGCCACCGATGGCGCCTCGACGATCTCGGGCTCGACGGCGCTGGCGCTCGCCGGCGTCATCGCGCCGCTGTCGCCGGTGCTGACCTCGGGCGAGAAGAAGGCAATCGCGATGCTGTTCGCGGCCAACAGCGATATCCCCTACAAGAAGCCGATCGTCGTGACCGCCGACCGCATCGTCTGCCGCACCGGCAATGTCGACATCACCGTGCGCAACTGCGAGGTGACCTTCGGCAAGAAGATCAAGACCGTGAACGGCTCCACGGCCAACGAGATCTATGCCACCGAGGCGCTCGCCGGCGTGCCGGCTGATGGCGCCGCGGGATCGAACTTCGAGAGCCTGTCGAAGGTGAGCTGCACGATCGATCCTGATGCCATCCGCCGGAAAGATGGCAGCGGCGCAAGCTGCACGTTCCAGCCGGGGAGTTAGCGCGCGCCGTCAAATCGCCCCAACGGCAATCGATAAGGCGAATTGACAAGCCAAGCCGGAACGCGAGCCGGCGCTTGAGTGATCAGCACGGCATATAACAATGAAAAACTATCTCGCATTTTTGCTTTTGCTGACCATCACGACCACCTCCGCGCACGGGTTGCTTCCCGCCCGATCGCAATTGCCGTTCGATCTGGTGCGCACAGGCCTCACCGACGCCGATACGTCCGCCGGAGGAGCGGCCCGGCTCTGCGACCAGGTCGCGTTCTCGCGAGGCCTGCGCTATGGCGACAGCGAGCAGAACGTCCTTGATGTCGCGACCAGCCAGACCAAGGCGGCAACGCCGCAGCCGATCCTGCTGTTCGTGGCCGGCGACAGTTTCACCGGCGACAGCGCCGCACCCGATACGGCGCGCGAGTTCCAGGACGAGGCGATGTGCTTTGCCGCGCGCAACGGCATGGTGGGCGTGCGCGCGAACTACCGCCTTGCACCCGCAGCCCCTTGGCCATCCGGCGCGCGCGACGTCGCCGCCGCCCTGTCGTGGATCCACCAGAACGTGGATCTTTTCAACGGCGATGCCCGCGAGATCGTCGCGGTCGGCTATGCCGCCGGTGCCTTCCATGTCGCGAGCCTGCTCGCGCATCCGGAGTTGCAGGGCGCCGACACCGACGTTGCCGGGGTCGTGCTGATTTCCGGCATTTATCGCGCGGGCAAGGACGCGAGCGACAGCGAAAGAGCCTATTTCGGCTCCGACGCCGCCCAATATGACAAGCGCTCCGCCTTCCCCGGCATCCTCACGGTCGAGGAACCGATCGTGCTGGCCTGGGCCGCGGCCGATCCGGCAGGCCTGGTGGCGCAGGGCGAAACGCTGAAGCAGGCGCTCTGTGGCTCCGGCCACTGCCCGCGCACCACCATCCTGCACACCCGCGACGACATTGCCTCCGTGTTCGGCCTCGACGGCTCCGCCGACAGCCTCGCCGAGCCGACACTGCTACTCGTGCGTCAGCTCGAGGCACGCGGATTGCCGTAGCCCGGCGCTTTCGACGCGTCAGCACGGCTGCCGCTTGGCTAAGGAGCCGCGCGACACAGGAATGACAAACCCTTGACCTAGATCAAGCGGTGTTGATGCCGATTGCCCCGATCTCCAATTGGGGTCCAACATCAAGGTGTCGAACATGCGTGTGACCGGCAAGCTGCTGTTCGCGTTGATGGTGGCCGTCGGCTCGCTCGGTGCGATGTCGCAGGAGCGTGCCGACGATGCTGCGCCCGTCTCCGAGATTCGCATCGGCAACGTCATGCCCTATTCGGGCACGCTCTCGGAATTCGGGGCGATCGGCAAGGCGGAAGCCGCCTATTTCGACATGATCAACGAGCGCGGCGGGATCAACGGCCGCAAGGTCCGCTTCATCACGCGCGACGACAATTCCGATCCTGCAACCGCGATGGAGTTGACGCGCGGGCTGGTCGAGAAGGACGACGTGCTGTTGATGTTCGGCTCATTCGGCACGCCCGGCAATCTCGCCACGCGCTGGTACCTCAACGAGCGCAAGATCCCGCAGCTCTTCGTCGCGTCCGGCGACGAGGAGCTGAGCCGGCCCAGGGCGTTTCCCTGGACGATGGGCTGGCAACCCTCCTACAAGGCGGAGGGACGCATCTACGCCAACTATATCCAGGCCTATTATCCCAGGCGCAAGATCGTCGTGCTCTGGCAGAACGACCAGTTCGGACGCGACCTGTTCAAGGGCATCGAGGAAGGCCTGGGCGATCTCAACCGCTTCGTCGTCGTCGATATCGCCTTCGACATTGCCGACGAGCATCTCGACACCCACGTCTCGGTGCTGAAGCAGTCCGGCGCCGAGGTGTTCGTCTTCGCCGGCGTGCCGAGCACCGCGGCCCGCGTGATCAAGCTGGCGGCCGGCTTCAATTGGCATCCCGTGTTCATTCTGAATGATGCCGCGGCCTCGATCGCCAATGCGCTGATCCCGGCAGGAACCGAGAACTCGGCCGGCGTGATCTCGGCGGCATTCCTCAAGGATCCGAGCGATCCGGCCTGGACGGACGATCCCGGCATGAAGGACTGGCTCGCCTTCATGGACAAGTACAATCACCCCGAAAGCCGCAACAACAGCGCCGCGCTCTATGGTTATGCGGCGGCGGAAGCCCTGGCGCAGGTGCTGAGGCAATGCGGCGACGACCTCTCCCGCGACAACGTCATGCGGCAGGCGGCTTCGCTTCGCGAGTTTCAGCCCTCGGTCGCATTGCCCGGCATCAAGATGACCACGTCGCCGGACAACTATCTACCGATCAAGCAGATGCGCCTCGAGCAGTTCGACGGCCGCACCTGGCAGTCGTTCGGCGACGTGATCGAAACCGCATTCACCGAAGGCCGGAAACGCTGACCAGCCTCACGCCGGCTTGAGCGAGGCCAGCGCGTTTTCCAGGAGCGAGCGCACCCGCGCGGCGTCGCCCGATTTCACGACCGAGGGGTCGAGATAGAGCTCCAGGCCCGGAACACGCTCGGTGATGACGCCGCTCTTTGCAGCTCCCCCGTCGCTCAGCGCATCGACGGAATAGGGTATGACCTCGCGGCTGATGCCCTTCATGGTGATGGCCGGCAGCGCATGCGCCGTGACGACGTCGCTGACCAGGGCGAAGCTCTCATAGCTCAGCACGATGCCGCCGGGCTCGGCGATCGATTGCAGGCGCGCGGCGAGGTTCGCCTCCGCGCCGATGATCGTGTAATCCATGCGGTCGCTGCTGCCGAAATTGCCGACATTACAATAGCCGGAATTGATGCCCATGCGCGACTTGAAAGGCTGCTCGATGCCGGAGGCGCGCCATTTGGCGTTGAGTTCGGCGAGCCGCTGCTGCATGCGCCATGCCATGCGGAGACAGGCCTGTGCGTCTGCGCGGTCACCCTTGGTCTCGGGATCGCCGAAGAAGATCAGCATGGCATCGCCGATGAACTTGTCGATGGTGCCGCCATGTTCGTGCGCGATCGCCGACATCTCGGTGAAATATTCGTTCAGGAGCTGGGTCAGAAGCTCCGGCTGGAGCCGCTCGGCGGTCGCGGTGAAATTCTGGATGTCGGAGAAGAAGATGGTGAGCTTCTTGCGCTCGGTGTGGATGGTGACGTCCTTCTGCCCGCTGAAGATGCTCTTGTAGACCTGCGGCGGGATGTAGCGCGAGATCTTCATCGAGAGCGAGGCGAGGAAGTCGTTGGCGGATTCGAGCTCCCTGTTCATCGACTTGATGCGGTTGGCCTGGCGGCGCTGCATGGAGAGGAAGGAGAGGCCGCTGCCGGCTGCGATGAAGAGATAGGCGAGCAGGAATTTGAACGAGAAGATGTTCGCGGCGATCGGCTGCGCGATGATCACCTCCTGGATGCCCCTGACGTCGCCGACCTTCCAGTCCTTCTTCGGGCTTTCGGGATGGCTGTTGTGGCAGCTCACGCAGGCCGGGCCCATCGTCACGGGAGCCACCAGCCGAACCTTGTCAGAAAAGAGCGAGGTCTCTGTCTCGACGATCTTCTGCTCGGGATCCGCGCGCAAGGCTTCCAGCGCATCCTTCTCAAACTTGTCGAGCTGGTGCGGCGCCCGGTTCTGAAACGGGAAGTCGGAGACGAAGCGATAAGTGATGTTCTCCTGTTGGGCGCCGATCACGCGCCCGAGCTCGAGCGACAGCGTCGCGGGGATCGGGATCGCACCCGGCACGGATTCGTAGTTGTGCACGACCTTGGTGGTACCGTTGGGATTGGCGAGGATCCGCCCGACCACGTTGGTGGCGTAATAGCTGCGCACGCTGGTGATGACCGAATTGAGGTCGGCGGCCTGCCGTCGCAGCGCCGCCTTGCCGAGCTCGGTCAGGTCGAGCCACACCGCGAGCGGCAGGGCGAGCAACAGGAAGGCGATCACCACGCCGGTCAAAATGCCATTCTTGCGCTGTTCTTCGGAGATCGCTTGTTTCACCCTGTAGCTCCGTTGTGTGCGTTCTTGTCGCGATATCCGGCGGCTGCGACGCAATATGCGGCGGCACAGAGCCCGTAAACACAGACCAGCGCAACCCCATTTTATGGTGGTCGCGGCAGGCGCCTTTTCGTTTCATGACGAATGCTTAAGATCGGCATGAACCCGCATTCATTGATCCGGAGCCAGTGCCCATGTCCGAGACCATCCGCATCAAGCGTTTTGTCGCGCGCCCCGTCATCGTGCCGATGAACCTGCCGCTCCGAACCTCGACCGGCGCGGTCGCCCGGGCACCGCTGGTGCTGATCGACTGCGAGACCGACCAGGGCGTGCGCGGCCACGCCTATCTGTTCTCGATCACGCCGGCCGCCTTGAAGCCGCTGACGGCGATGGTCGGCGAGATGGCCGAGATGGTCGTTGGCGACGAGCTCCTGCCGTTCGAGATCGAACGCAAGCTGAGCCAGCGCTTCACGCTCCTTGGACTCGCCGGCCTGCAACGCCTGGCGCAATCCGGCATCGACATGGCAGCCTGGGACGCGCTCGCCCGCGCCAGAGACCTGCCGCTCGCACGCCTGCTCGGCGGAGCACCGAAGCCGGTACGCGCCTATAATTCGAAGGGCCTAGGCATCATGCCGGCCGGTGCCGCCGTGGACGAGGCCGAAAAACTGCTCGCCGAAGGCTTTCATGCCGCGAAGATCCGCCTCGGTCGCCCCGATGCGCGGGAGGACCTCAACGTCGTGCGCGCGGTACGCAAGTCGGTTGGCGACGAGGTCACGCTGATGTGCGACTACAACCAGTCGCTCACCGTGGCGGAATCGATCCGCCGCGGCGAAATGCTCGACGAAGAGGGTCTGCTCTGGATCGAGGAGCCGATTCGGCATGACGACTATGCGGGCTGCGCACGCATTGCCGACGCGCTCCGCACGCCGATCCAGATCGGCGAGAATTTCGACAGCGCCTTTTCGATGCAGTCCGCGCTTTCAGCCGAGGCTTGCGACTTCGTCATGCCCGACGTGCAACGCATCGGCGGCGTAACCGGCTGGCTGCGCGCCTCCTCTCTTGCGCATGCTGCCGGCATCGAGATGTCGACGCACTTGTTCTCGGAGGTGAGTGCGCATCTGCTCTGCGTCACGCCAACGGCGCACTGGCTGGAATATGTCGACTGGGCCGACGCCGTGCTGGCGACACGCCTGACCATCAAGGACGGTTTTGCCTTGCCGAGCGAGGAGCCCGGCAACGGCATTCAATGGGATGAGGCAGCGGTAGCCAGATATCTCGCCAGCTAGTCATTGCAGCGCAAACGGCCCGGCAGCTCCCCTGCCCTCTTCAAGCCGCAATTCACCAATGCCGTGCTCTGACCTGCGCCTGCGAAATCGGCCAGCGCTGCCAATCGAGGTCCAACATGAGCGATCCAATCTTTCGCAGAAGCGACGGTGTCTGGCTGAACGAACCGGAACGATGGGCTGCGCAGGGTGATAGCCTCCAGATCGTCACTGACAATGCCACCGATTTCTGGCGCGAAACCCACTACGGCTTCAACCGCGACAGCGGGCATTTCCTGGGCTTCCCGACCGGCGACGCATTCACTGCCGAGTTGCATGTACGGGGCGACTTCCAGGCACTCTACGACCAGTCAGGCATCATGGTCCGCATTGACGCCGAGCATTGGGTCAAGGCCGGCATCGAGTTTTCAGACGGACGTGCCATGCTGGCGAGCGTACTGACCAACGGGCGATCCGACTGGGCGACCGCACCCTATGAGCACGATGCCCGTGACTTCCGCCTGCGCGCAACCGTCGCGGACGGCGTCCTTCGCCTCCAGGTTTCGGCCGATGGCAAGCTTTGGCCACTGATGCGTCTTGCGCCATTTCCCAGGGCGAACTCCTACCTGGTGGGACCGATGGCCTGCACGCCCGAGCGGGCCGGGTTGAAGGTCTCTTTCCCGACGTTCCACCTGACACCGCCCCTCGGCAAGGATCTCCACGATCTCAGTTGAGGGCCGGCCGTCCTGCCAGCAAGATTTTGACAGCATGAGTCCAAGCCGCTGCGTGCTCCTCGATCTCGACGGAACGCTCGACATTAAGCGCGCCATCGGACCGCCGCTCGAAGAGATGCTGCAGGCTTCGTTAATGGCAGCCGAGACGAGCTTGAAGCGGCCGGCGCCGACCCGTTGGTGGAGCGCACTTCCGATCTCGCGCGCGCGGTGGTGTCGACATTGAACGGTTAGCTTCTACTGAGTGCGGCGCGCGCAGCCGGTTGACCGGAACGAGGCAGGTGGCGCGCGACGATTGGGACTGGCGCGGCGCGGAGACATGGCAGCGCGATCAATCAGTCTCCACCTCCGGCATTACGCGGCGCGCGCAGCCCTGATGAATTGACCCAGCGCTCCATTTTGAACCTGGCTTCCAGTTCCAGCGCCTTCCAAAGCAATTCATCGCGCTTCTTGCCCAATGGCAGCTTCTCCGCCGCCGCGAACAACTCTGCGATCTCGGAAGGCAAGTCCTGTGTCTTCTCAGCCATCACCCAACCCTGCCGGTGTTGAGCTCCAATTTCAAAACGCAACTCCAACGTGCGGCAAGTGTACCTTGTGCCATTGGTCTTTAGTACAGGGAAAACTTAGTCGATGCAGGCGATGATCGGTTCGTGTGACCGATGCCGTGAACCAAAGACAGGACCCGCGCGATCTCCGCATCGCGCCGGAGCATGTATCGCAGCCGGCGCTACCGCCTATCAGCCCCCGTGATGCCCTTGCGCGCCGCCCTGTGCTCGATCCACATGCAGCGGCGGGCGGCTCGGCCCGAGCGCGCGACGCCGGACGTCCCCTCGCCGGCCAGCAGCAGCGGTGCCATATTCTCGCGCAGCGCGCGGCAGCGCTCCAGCTCGGCCTGCCAGTCGATGATTCGCGCCTCGGCGACCGACGCGATCAGCGTCAGCATCGCGATCCCGACGCATGTTGTCTTCATTGATCGTTCGTCGAAGCGCATCGTGAAAAAATCACAAGTGCAGTTTGTGCCAGACCGTCGGGGACTGACGGAACACCCCGTGTCATCGGACGAACACCCCGCGGCCGCCACATCAGGTGCATTTCATATCACCTTCTACCATAATGTGTACGGGCGAGTCGGGGGAACAGTCATGAGCGGGATTGGGGACCATGCCGAGTTGGAAGAAGTCGTGGAACGAGGAAGACCTCAAGAAACTTAAGACGCTCGCCGGCACGATGCCGGTGACGATGATCGCGAAAGAGCTGGGCCGTACGACCGGCACGGTGCTCGCCAAGGCAGTGGAGCAGAACATCCCCATCAGGCACCGGGCGGATGCGGTAACGTCGGCCAGCTAATCCGCTGACCTCGCGTTCGCCGAATGCGGACATCATGGTCAGCGTGCGCGTGAGAGAGCGTAGCACAATCCGGGAAAAGCAGCGTAATCCGGGAAAGCATGAGCCCAGGAAAGGATCTGGATTTCGCTTCGCGTCATCCGGACAAAACGCGAGAACGCGCCATCAGCTTCGCAACAGCCGCAGCGCCCTGCCCTTGTGCATGGCGACGTGATCGGTCTTGTCGCTCCTGATCTCGTATTGCGGATCGTCCGCGCTCGCGTGATGGACGTACCCCTTGTACGTCACGTCCTTCCGATGCACGCGCAGGATATGGCCACGCACCCGGCCGGCCTCGGAATTCCAGCTCACGTGATCGCCCGTCTTGAAGGTGTTCGGCATGGCGAATCAATGCCTGTTGCCGTCGGGGTGTTCCAATGAGCGGAGCAAGACAGCCTGGTCCGTCTACGCTCGTCGAGCTACGCCGGACACGCTTCGCCCCGATGGTGTTGGCTTACTTATCGCAGGGTGAGATCGTGGCTTGCCGAGCCGTAGCTCGCGGACAAAAGCCCGCCTGCGCCCATTGGCTTCGGCGCGGCATCCTTCTCTCGCTTCGCGAGCGAAGGATGGTGGGCACGACAGGGATCGAACCTGTGACCCCTACCATGTCAAGGTAGTGCTCTCCCGCTGAGCTACGTGCCCTAGAAGTCCAAAGAAATCGGGTGCGGTCCCTATAACGGCTCAAGGGAGCCCGCGCAAGGACGGAAGGCGACCGATTTAGGCCGCTAGCATCTTATTCACTTCGCTCACCAATTCCCGCAAATGGACCGGTTTGGACAGGACCTTGGCGTTCTTAGGGGCCTCCGAATCCGAGTTCAGGGCCACGGCGGCGAAGCCGGTAATGAACATGATCTTGATGTCGGGGTCGAGTTCCGAGGCCCGGCGGGCGAGCTCAATGCCGTCCATCTCCGGCATCACGATGTCGGTCAGCAGCATCTCGAACGGCTCTTCCCGCAGCCGCTGATAGGCCGACATGCCGTTGTCATGGGAGGAGACCTGAAAGCCGGCGTTTTCCAGCGCCTTGACCAGGAAGCGGCGCATGTCGTTGTCGTCTTCGGCGAGCAGGATTTTGGGCATGGCAGGAAACGTCGAATCCCCGGGAGCTACGGTAGTGTCCACTAAGCCTGACAGAGGGTAAATTTCGGGTGAAAAATGCACCCTTTGTCCCCTGTGCGGCGTGCCCTTTGTGAACCGGAATGGAGCACGAATCAATCGAGCCTCGTACCCGCGCTGCCTGCACGGTTAAGACACGTTCCAGCGCCGCAACTGTACTTTTCACTTGGCAGATTGGTTGCGATTCCTGACAATGACCGCACATAAGAGCCTCGCTTTGCCGGCCTGTTCGAGTCCAATCCGGATTGTCGCGGATATTAGAGGGACGAAACTGACCAAGATGACCCGGTTTGACGGCGACTTGTCGCCACCGTTCGAGATTGTCGAGCCTACCGAGTGGCGGGCGCCGATCATCTTCAACTCGCCCCATTCCGGCTCGGTCTATCCGGACGATTTTTTGGCGGCCTCGCGCATCGACCTGCCGACGCTCCGCCGCTCCGAAGATTCCTTCATGGACGAACTGATCGGGCATTTGAGCGCGCGCGGCTTTCCGGTCGTGCGCGTCAATTTCCCGCGCTCGTATGTCGACGTGAACAGAGAACCCTACGAGCTCGACCCGCGGATGTTCTCCGGCCGGCTGCCGAGCTTTGCCAATACCCGCTCGATGCGCGTTGCGGGCGGGCTCGGCACCATTCCGCGCGTTGTCGGCGACGGCCAGGAGATCTATCGCGAGCGGATCGCGGTCGATGACGCGCTGGCGCGAATCGAGACGCTCTACAAGCCGTATCACCGCGCTCTGAGGCGCCTGATCAACAAGGTGCACCAGATGTTCGGCACCGTGGTGGTGGTCGACTGCCACTCCATGCCGTCTGTCGGCGTCTCCCGTGACGAGCCGCGCCGGCCCGACGTCGTGATTGGCGACCGCTACGGCACGAGCTGCACGCCGCTGCTTCCCGACCGGGTCGAGGAGACCTTGAGCGGGCTCGGTTATTCGGTCGGGCGGAACAAGCCCTATGCCGGCGGCTTCATCACCGAGCACTACGGCAATCCGGCGAGCGGCCTGCACGCGGTACAGCTCGAACTCAACCGCGCGATCTATATGGATGAGCGGCGGCGCGAGCGCGGCGCGCGCTTCGACCAGGTCGCAGCGGATTTCGCGATTCTATCGGACGTACTCGCCACGACCATTCCGTTCGGCGATCTCGGCCCGTTCCAGGCGGCAGCCGAATAAACGGCAAGATAGTTTGTGCCTGTCGCAGGTCGCGACGACGGCCGCCTCAACATGCGATCTCATTTTCGCTTGGCGCCGATGCGCGCACTGAAACGAAAACGATCGACAAGGAAAATGGGCAAGAAAAAAGGGCCGCTTGTTATGGCAAGCGGCCCAAGTCTAGGGAGGAAACGCCCAAGGAGGGCAGCGGTAACGCGAGGCGCTACCGCACCGCAACAATATGCGACTGCGCTGCACAAAGTGCAAGGACTTTTGAGCCGTTTCCCATGCAAAAAACACAGGGCTCCAATGCCCCCGCAGAAACCCGGATTCAGTTTCTTTGATAAGGAATTTCAATGGGTTGATTACTGTTTGCATACCAATGAGGCATACCCGGAACTAAGCTCTCAAACCCATGATCGATATTTGGTCAGCGGATGGCTCGTCGGGCCGACCAACGAACTGCATCCAAAATACCAGGGTGCAATTCAAGAGAGCGCTGCCCGAACCCCTCGATTTGAGCTAGGCAATAGCCAACATTCGTTTGGCTTTCGGGTTCAAGGGACAGGTCCGTGACGGTGATCGATTTCTCAGCCTTCATCGGACGGCTTGCCACCGCTTCCGGCGAAACCATCCTGCCGTTCTTCCGCACGTCGCTGTCCATCGACGACAAGAGCAAGACCAAAGATTTCGACCCGGTCACCGAGGCCGACCGCGCCGCAGAGGCGGTGATGCGGCGGCTGATCAAGGCCAACTTCCCCCAACACGGCATCGTTGGCGAGGAATTCGGCAATGAGCGGGAAGACGCCGATTATGTCTGGGTGCTGGATCCGATCGACGGCACGAAATCCTTCATCGGCGGTTTTCCGATCTGGGGCACGCTGATCGCGCTCTTGCACAGGGGCACGCCGGTATTCGGCATGATGCACCAGCCCTTCATCGGCGAGCGGTTTTCCGGCGACAACGGCTCGGCCAACTATAAGGGCCCCTCCGGCGAGCGCCGCCTCCAGGTCCGCCGCTGCGCCTCGCTTGCCGAAGCGACAACCTACACCACGAGCCCGCTTCTGATGAACGAGCGCGACCGCGCCACCTTTGGCCGCATCGAGAAGGGCGCGCGGCTGTCGCGCTATGGCGGCGACTGCTACTCCTATTGCATGCTGGCCGCCGGTCATGTCGACCTCGTGGTCGAAACCGAGCTGAAGCCCTACGACATCGCGGCCCTGATCCCCATCGTCACCGGCGCCGGCGGCGTCGTGACCACCTGGGAGGGCAAGCCGGCGCAAGGCGGCGGCCGCATCATCGCCGCCGGTGACCCCCGCGTGCATGAAGAAGCGCTGAAACTCCTCAACCAATAACAAAGCGAGCGGAGGGATTGCATGATCGTCTCAGGCAGATTTCTCTCCGGATTGCTCTCCATATTGCTGCTCCTGCCGTCGCTGGCGATGGCTGAGAATTTTCCCACAAAACCGATCAAGCTGATCGTGCCGTTCCCGGCCGGCGGCCCCAACGACATCATCGCCCGCGTCATCGGCCAGCGCATGTCCGAGATTTCGGGCCAGCCCGTCGTCATCGACAATCGCGGCGGCCAGGGCGGCGTGCTCGGCACCGACGCGGCCGCAAAGGCCGCTCCCGATGGCTACACGATCGCGATCTCCAGCGCGGGCGCGCTCGCGATCAGCCCGAGCATGGAGAAGGTCGCCTATGACGCGCTCACCGACCTGACGCCGGTCACGCTGGTCGCAACCGTGCCGGAGATGCTGGTCGTCGCCACCAACGTGCCGGCGAAAGACATGAACGAACTGATCGCGCTGGCGAAGGCGCAGCCCGGAAAACTCAACTTCGCCTCTTCCGGCCCCGGCAGCCTGCCGCATCTGGCCGGCGAATTGTTCAAGCTGACGGCCAAGATCGACATCGTGCACGTCCCCTATCGGGGGGCTGCGCCCGCGGTGAATGACCTGCTGGGCCAGCAGGTGCAGATGACTTTCCTCGATCTCCCCGTATTGTTGCCGCAGATCAAGGCCGGCAGCCTCCGGCCGATCGCCGTTGGCTCGCCCAACAGCGCGCCCACAGCGCCCGAGGTGCCGACCACGGCCGAAGCGGGTTTTCCGGACCTGCGGATCGAAAACTGGTACGGCATGGTGGCGCCGAAGGGCACGCCGAAAGAGATCGTCGACAAGCTGAACAGTCTCGCTACGCAAGCGATGGCCGATCCGACGGTGAAAGAGAAGCTCGCCGCACAAGGCGCGACGCTGATCGGCGACAGCCCCGAGCATTTCCGGCAGTTCATCGCGGATGAGACCGCAAAGTGGGCGAAGGTGATCAAGGACGCCGGGGTGGAGACGGCGAAGTAACGCTAATAAGCGAGACGGCCGCGCAATTCCGCAAATGAAATCATCACATGCGTGAGCTGCGTCGTCCCCAGACTTTCAACATCGTGCCTCACCTCTGAACCTCGGCGCGCAAATGATCCACCAGCTGCTTGGCAGGGCGCGGCAGTGCCTTGAAGCTCCGGGCGCAGATCGTCAACCTCCGATTGGCCCAGCCATCGCGGATTCGGATCGGCACGATCGGCATCGATCGCGCGCAGCGCTTCGCCGCAATCTCCGGCACGACGGCGACCCCAACTTCGGCGGCGACCATCTGGCAGATCGCGTCGAAATCGCGCAAGCGGGCCCGGACGCGCAGGCGCGCGCCGAGCTTCGCCGCATGCCGGGAAATATGAACCTGCAACGCGGTCGAAGCGGTGAGCCCGACGAAATCACGATCCATCACCTCCTGAAAATTGATCTGGCGGCGGGTGCCGAGCTCGCTGCGCCGGGCGGCCACAAGGGTCAACCGGTCCTCGCTGAACAGGAAGCGCTCGATACTGTCGGGCAAAGCGTGCTCGGCTGCGAAGCCGAGATCGGCAGCGCCGCTCGCGATCGCGGTGGCGATATCGGCGCTTTCGCGCTCCTCGACGTCGACATTGATGTCGGGATGCTCGCGCAGGAAGGCTGCGAGTGCCCGCGGCAGATGCTCGGACAGTCCCGACGTATTGGCGAGCAACAGCACACTGGCACGAACGCCGCTGGCATAGGCGGCGAGATCACCCTGGAGTGCCTCGACATTGTGGATGACGAGCCGCGCATGATCGAGCAGGCTTTCGCCCGCGGCGGTCAATTCAACGCCGCGCCGGCCACGCTTCAAGAGTGCGACGCCGAACGCGTCCTCAAGGCCCTTGATCCTGGCGCTGGCGGAGGCGAGCGCCAGATGCGAGCGTTCGGCGCCGCGGGTGATGCTGCGCTGGTCCGCCACCGCGATGAAGAGCTGGAGGTCGACGAGGTCAAATCGCATGGCGTCTCCCTGCCTTCGTCCTGAGCGAAGGCTATCTCCGTAACCTCCAGATTGTGCCGGCGAGGCCGATCGGTCAATGTGCTCGGCATGATCGACCCCCTCATCATTCTGATTGCCGCCGTCTTCCTGCTCGCCGGATTCGTCAAGGGCGTGATCGGGCTCGGCCTGCCGACCGTGTCGATGGGCCTGCTCGCGGTAACGATGGCGCCCGGCCGGGCGATTGCCATCGTCATCGTGCCGGCGATCGTCACCAACATCTGGCAGACTTTTGTCGGCTCTCATTTGCTCGACATCCTCCGGCGGCTATGGCCGTTGATGCTCGGCACCGTGATCGGGAGCTGGCTCAATGCCGGCGCGCTGACAGGCCCCTATGCGCGCTACGGCACGGTGGTGCTTGGCCTGTTGCTGGTGATCTATGCGATCATCGGGCTGAACAAGTTCCAGTTCCGCGTCGCGCCGAAGAACGAGAAATGGGTCGGCGGCGCCGTCGGCATCGTCACGGGCGTGATCTCGGCCTCGACCGGCGTGCAGGTGATCCCCTCGATGCCGTTCATGCAGGCGATCGGGATGGAGAAGGACGAGCTGGTGCAGGCGCTCGGCGTGTTCTTCACGGTGGCAACGCTCGCGCTCGCCTTCAACCTCACCGCGGGCGGGCTGCTGACGCCGGCCAACGCCGTGCCGGGCATCGTCGCCATGACCTGCGCCTTTGCCGGCATGTTCATCGGCCAGTCGCTGCGCTCGAAGATGCCGGCCGATACGTTTCGCCGCTGGTTCTTGATCGCAATGGTCCTGCTCGGACTCTACCTCGCGGGCAGCGCGCTGTTGAAAGAGTTTGTTTAGCGCGCTTCCAGCATCGCGACACGGAAGCCGAGATAGACGAAGAGGCCGCCGAGCGCCCGGTTGACCCAGGCAAAGACACCCTCGGACTGTCGCAGCCGCTGCGCGGCGCGCGCCGCGAACGCCGCCAGGAACAGACACCACAGCGTGCCCGTGCAGATGAAGATCAGTCCGAGCGTCAGGAAGGCGAGCGGCTTGTGCGGGGCATCGGCTGCGACGAATTGCGGCAGGAAGGCCAGGAAGAACAGCGCGACCTTGGGATTGAGCGCGTTGGTGAAGACGCCCTGGAGGAAGACCCGCCGCAGCGGCGTTCCCCCGTCCTCGCCGGTCAGGGAACCGGTGAGCGCCGGCCGCGTCCAAAGCATCTGCAAGCCGGTCAACACGAGATAGGCAGCACCGACCAGCTTTACGATCGAAAACGCGGTGGACGAGGCCATCAGCAGCGCGGAGAGGCCGATAGCCGCGCCCGTGACGTGGAATAAGCAGCCGCAACTGATGCCGAGCGTCGCCGCTGCACCGCCGCGCCAGCCCAATTGCATGCCGCGGCCCATGACGTAGACCGTATCCGGTCCCGGCGTGATGTTGAGAGCCACGCCCGACAGGACGAAGAGCCAGAGTTCGTGAATACCGAGCATGTCTTTCGTCCCGGAAGGCCACCCAAGCGGCCGGCTTAGAAGGTTCAGCGAGCCGCGTCCACCGCCGGATTTGCGTAGGATTTGCGACGAAATTGCAATGCGGATCATACTTCCGCTTGCCTGCGCGTGGTCTATAAGGGCTAGGTTCTGGAAATGCACGGATTCGCGGAAGACCGTCACGCTGGTGGCCGGTGCCCGATCCCTTGGAGCCCGCAAGGATATGGAGAGACGCCTGGCCGCCATCGTCTGCGCCGACGTCGCCGGCTATTCGCGCATGATGGGCACTGACGAGGCGGGCACCCATGCCGCCTTCAAGGCCCATCGCAGCGCGATTCATCCCATCATTCTCAACCATGGCGGCCGCGTCATCAAGAACACCGGCGACGGCTTCCTGCTCGAATTCCCAAGCATCGTCGGCGCCACCGAAGCCGCGATCGCAATGCAGACGCTGATGGCGGAGCGCAACGAGCATTTGCCCGCCGACCGTGCGATGCAGTTCCGGCTCGGGATCCACATGGGCGACGTGATCGCCGACGAAGACGAGGTGTTCGGCGACGACGTCAACATCGCCGTCCGCCTTGAATCGGTGGCGAGTCCCGGCGGCTTTGCGATTTCCTCCAAGGCCTATGGCGAAGCCAGCCGACATCTCGACGTGCCGCTCGTCGATGCCGGCGCGCACCGCTTCAAGAACATCAAGGAGCCGGTCGGCGTCTTCACCTGGGCGCCGGACGGGACGTCTACGCAGGCGACGCAGACCAAAGAGGTCTCGGCGCTGCCGCAGCAATATCGCACCGCGATCGTGGGCGTGCTGCCCTTTGCCAATTTGAGCGACGCCGGCGACGAATATTTCTCCGACGGCCTCACCGAGGACCTGATCCACGCGCTGGCCTTGCAATCCTTCTATCGCGTGCTCAGTCGCAACTCGACCTTCGCCTTCAAGGGCAGGAATCTCTCGACCCGGCTGATCGCGCGCGAAATCGACGCGACCTACCTGATCCAGGGTTCGGTGCGGCGCGCCGGCAGCAAGATCCGCGTCACGGCCGAACTGATCGCACCGGAGACCGGCGAGCAGCTCTGGACCGGTCGCTATGATCGCGACATCGGCGACCTCTTCGCCATGCAGGACGAGATCACGACCAGCCTGTCGGCAGCGATCGCGACCGAGATCTTCCGCGCGGAAGCCTCCGCACCGGCGCGCCAGACCAACGACGTCACCGCCTGGGACCGCTTCCTGAAAGGGCTGTCACATTACTACCGGCAGACCAAGGAAGACTTCGACACCGCCATCGCGCTGTTCAAGGAGGCGATCTCGCTCGATCCCAAGCTGTCGATCGCGCATGCCTATCTCGCGACGATCCAGCTCCAGAACATCCAGTTCGGCTGGGTCAAGGGCTCGCGCGAGATGTGGATCGCGGCGATGCATCTGGCCGAGACCAGCGTCCGGCTCGACCCGCGCTCCTCCTTCGCATTCTCGATCCTGTCCTGGGTCCATGCGCAGGACGGGCACTACGAGGCCGCGATGGACGCAGCCAAACGCGCTGTCGCGCTCAACCCCTATGATATGGGCGCGCGCGGCGTGCTCGGCATCTGCCACTTCGTCATCGGCGAGCATCGCCAGGCGATCGAGCTGTTCTCGATGGCGGCGCAGCGCGGCAACAGCGATCCGCGCTACCAATGGGCGGCACTGAACGCATTCAGCCATTATATGCTGGGCCAATATGATGCGACATTGTCGTGGGCCCGGGAGCAACTCTACATCAATCCAAACCACATGCAGGCGCTCGCGATCCGCGCCGCGGCACTTGCGCAGCTCGGACGGGCCGAAGAAGCCACTGAGGCCGCCGAGGTGTTGATGAGCAACTACCCGAACCTGACAGTCGAGCGGCACCTGAGGAATTTCCACTGGAAGCAGGCTTCGGATCTCGCCCATTACCGCGAAGGGCTCCTGAAAGCTGGCGTCCCGCTCGTCAAGCTCAGCCTCGTTCAGAGCGACATCAAACGCGCCGCCGATTCCTGAAAGGCAGGACCGCGACAGGGCAGCCCAGACGTTGCGCGCGCTTCTGTTGACAGGACAGTGAATTCGGCCACACTTCGTTACACGCTGTAGTAGTATAGTCTGCCGGTCCAGCGCTTTCTCTTTCTTAGGACTTTCCGCGCTGTATCGGCGTGTCTGTTTTTCACGATTCGCTGTTTTCAGGATTTTGGGCCATGCATGATTCGGCTTCGAAGCCCCCCTTCGACCCCTCGATCCAGGTCTCGCCGAACAATCCCTGTCCGTTCCTGCGCGGCCTGGTCGGCGAAGGCTTTGTCGATGGCGGGACTGTCCCGCTCATCACCCTGTCGCAGACCATCGCGAATGCGAGCGGCGAGACTGGACTGAAGAAGACCTCGGCCCGCATCCAGGTCCGCGGCGTGGCGCTCATCGCCAACGGCTTCCGCCACATTCTGAAGAGCATGTGGTCGGGCGCGCAGCTCGATGCGCTGCGCGGCGGCCCGCTGGACAAGCTCGGGGCCGGCTCGCGCATCCTCGGCGTCGACGGCAAGGTCAACGAGGATGAGATCGCGCGGCTTGCGAGCTTCGGCCGTACCTACAGCGATCCCGACGGCGGCAACACCGAGCGAGGTCTCAACGCGTCGGAAATCAAGACCTTCATGCGCGACAACCTCAAGCGCGCCGGCAGCGCCGCGCGCTGGTACTACCCTTTGCTGATGAAGTTCGAATGGCCCATCCTCCTGAAGATCGTGGGTAAGGGCAAGGGCGAGGATCGCTATCTCAGCGTGGACGACGTGCGCACGCTGTTCAACGAGCGCAAATTCCCAGCCCGCATCAACCAGCGGATCCTGTCGCAGCCGCTGCTGTCGGCGTGCCAGCTCAGGTTTCGCTGGGCATTTGCACTTGGAGCGCTCGCCGTAGGCCTCGGTCTCGCGGCCTTGGTTGCGGTCGCCGAATTCCCCAACCAGGTCCGCGCCATGCTGCCGCAGAAGGGAATCCTGGCGCAGTTGCTGCCGCCGCCCTTGCCCACGCTGCCGGAGACGACTGCAGCCTATTGGCTCGAGCAGAACTGGTCGCTGAAGGACCGGCACTGGTTTCATCACGCCAGCCAGGGCACCGCGACCTTTCCGGTGCCTTACACGTGGTTCATGGCACTGGAGCAGCCGCGCCTCCGTCTGCTCTCGCGGCCGGGCATGATGAAGGACAGCGCCTATCTCGAGCGCTTCGGCTTCATCCCCAGCCCGCAGTCGATCGAGACCGATGCGGCGACGCTCCGCCGGTTCGGTTACGCGAATGTCTATGAGACGACGCAGGTGCTGGACTGGTCGACAAGGTGGACTCCGGCGGAGAACGTCGACGGCCTGCCCGTGGGCTTCGCACGGATGACCGGCGTCGTCGATCCGGCGACGGGCCGTCGCGAAGAGGACAAGATCGGTCTGACCTGCGCGGCCTGCCACACCGGCCAGATCCACTACAAGGGCGTGGACGTGCGTTTCGATGGCGGCCCTGCCATGACTGACCTGAAGAAGCTCGAGCTCTCCACCGCCCTGTCGATCGCCTACACCCTTTACGTCCCGTTCCGCTTCCAGCGCTTTGCCGATCGCGTACTCGGCCCGGAGGCAGGCAAGGAGGACCGCGACGCGCTCAAGCAGAAGCTGGGTGCGATCGGCAACTTCCTGATCAACTGGGCGCAAACCCAGGAAAAGACCGTTGAAGCCAAGAAGACCTGGAACGGAAGGCAGCAGAAGGACACCTATGAGGGGTTCGGTCGCCTCGACGCGCTCAACCGCATCGGCAACCAGGTGTTCTCGCAGGATCTCGCGCTGAGCGGCCTCAACGGATTCGAGAAGAACCTGCATGCGCAGGACGCGCCGGTGAGCTACCCCGCGATCTGGACCGTGCCGTGGTTCAAGTTCGCCCAGTACGACGCCTCGATCGAGCAGCCGCTGATCCGCAATGCCGGCGAAGCGCTCGGCGTGACAGCGCTGCTCAATCTGTCCGACGCCTATCCTGAGGACAGGCTTTGGCGGTCCTCGGTTCACATCGACACGCTCGGCTGGATCGAGGACCTGCTCAGAGGCCCCGATCCGTTCAAGGCGTCAGATCCCGCCGCTGAGAAGAAGTTCGGCGGCCTGCTGTCGCCGAAATGGCCGTCGCAGATCCTCGGCGATGCCTGGAGGATTGATCAGAAGAAGGCGGAGAACGGACGCAAGATCTACGAGGAGATGTGCGCCGGATGCCATTTGCCGGCCGTCAACACGCCGGCTTTCTGGTCCTCAGGACATTGGGAGACAAGCGGTGACAGCAAGGTGCTGAACGCCGTAACGATCCCCACCGACGAAATCAGGACCGATCCCGAACAATCGCGAGTGCTCACCGACAGGACGGTCGACCTGCCCGGCTTCCTGAAAGTGAACACGGCCGACCTCGAGACCTGGTGGCAATGCAACGGCTCGACCGCGAGTTCGCCGACCGAGATGGTATATGCGCTCGGCCTCATGACGGTGGTCGACCTCATCGCCCGCAAGTGGATGGATGACGACAAGACGCCGGAAGCCGAGCGGGCGAAATTGTGGAATCTCGCGCGCAAGAACTGCCTCAATCCCGCGCCCGGACCGCGCTATCGCGCGCGACCGCTCAATGGCATCTGGGCAACTGCGCCCTATCTGCATAACGGTTCGGTGCCATCGCTGTACTGGTTGCTGAAGCCACAGCACGAGCGCCCGACGAGGTTCTGCATGGGCCACCGCGACTACGACCCGAAAGACGTCGGCTTTGCCGTCATCCCGGACGAGCAGTGCAAGACGGGCGAAACCGAGTTTTCGGCGGGCTCGGAGAAGGATCCGATCCAGGGCAACAGCGTGCTCGGCCATTCCTTCGAGCGCAAGGAAAGCGAACCGAAACGCCCCGGCGTGATCGGCCGCGTGTTCAAGGACGACGCAGAGCGCTACGATTTGATCGAATATTTGAAGACGCTGTAGTTGGGTGGTGAGGATGCTTCCGCGCTTGTGGCGTGATCCGTCGTCAAACTCTCACCCGAACAGCGGCGTGCCAGGCACGAACGCGTCAAAGGCGGCCCAGAACTGGGCGCGGTAGCGGTCCTGCTCCTGGAGGATCTCGTGCTTGGCGCCGGCGATCACGAGGTGGGAGCCGGCGCGCAGGTGATAAGCGAACTCCTCGATGGCGGGGGTCGAAACGATGGTGTCGTTGGAGGCCGCCAGCATCAGGATCGGCTGGCGGATATCGGACGGATAGGACACGCCCTTGAAGGTGTGCATCGCGCCGCACGCGGTGTCGGCCCAGGCGACCGTCGGTGAGGCGAGGCCCAGCGTGGGGTCCTCCTCGAGGATGGCGGCATTGCGCGCGTAGCGCACGGGATCGCTGGTCAGGGGATTGTTGATGAAGGGATCCATGCCGGTGATGCGATCGTTGCCGCCGGGAATGTAGCTGCCGCCCTGCCCCAGCAGCCGCAAGGTCTTGAGCAGCGCCCGCGACGGAAGCGAGGTGGCGCGGCCCGGCAGATCGATCATCGGCGCCGACAGTACCATGCGGTCGAACCAGCGCTTGCCCGCATGCGCAACCCTGAGCATCACGGCGCCGCCCATGGAATGGGCGAGCGCGAAGAAGGGAGGCGGGCAATCCGGCAGCACCACCTGCTGCACGAAGGTCTCGACGTCGATCTCGAAGTCGGAGAAGGACCGCACATAACCCTTGCGCGGATCGCGCAGGCGGCGCGAGGAATGGCCCTGCCCGCGCCAGTCGATCATCGCCACCGCGAAGCCGCGATCGCGCAGATCCCGCACGGTCTCGAAATATTTTTCGATCTGTTCGCTGCGGCCGGTGAAGACGCAGACCGTGCCCTTGCGGCCTGCAGGCGGCGCCCAGCGTGCAAAGCGCAGCTCGGCGCCGTCGGGCGTCTTGATGGTGCCGCTGACGACGTTTTCGGGAACGGGATTGGCGGGAATCGAGACCAGCGTCATGGGCAGGAAATGCCAGGAATCAAGGGGCGGGAGCGCCGAAAAGGCGCCGGTGTCGCCCTCTTGAACGCTGTTTCCACCCACCCATATCATTTTCGTGCAGGCCGCTACCAGTGCTTCGGGAACCCGAGCATCAGGCTGCACACAGACTAAGGCCCGGCCCGATTGGCGGGCGGGTTACCAGATCAGTCGCTCAATGGAGGACTAACCATGCGTACCTACGACCTCACTCCCTTCTATCGTTCCACCGTCGGCTTCGACCGTCTCTTCAACCTGCTCGACCAGACGACCTCGGACGGCAGCCCCGGCTACCCCCCCTACAACATCGAGCGCACCGGTGAGAACGCCTACCGCATCACGGTTGCGGTCTCCGGCTTCTCCAAGGATGAGCTCTCCATCGTCGCGAAGGAAAACACGCTGACGATCAAGGGCGAGAAAGTCGCCAACGAGAACAGCAAGTCCGAAGTGCTCTATCGCGGCATCGCCGCGCGCGCCTTCGAACGCGCCTTTCAGCTTGCCGATTTCGTGCAAGTGAAGGACGCCTCGCTCGAGAACGGCCTGCTGCACGTCGACCTCGTGCGCGAAATCCCCGAGGCCAAGAAGCCGCGCCAGATCGCGATCAACACCAGCGCGCAAGCCACGCAGGTGATCGAGGGCGAGAAGGCCGCCGCCTAAGGCGTCCATCACATTCGACTGCCAAGTTGCGAAAACGCCCCGGTGCCCCGGGGCGTTTTTTGTTTGCGCTTACTTCCCAATGTCGTCCTGGCGAAAGCCAGGACCCATTCCGCGAGGTCTATCGATTTAAGCGGTGCCGGGCGTGCCGAACGAATGAGTCTTCGCCAAACTTCTCCCTGGGTTAATGCGTCCTGCTTTCGCCAGAACGACACCGAGGATGATGTCGGCGCCGTGCTTGTCACCTATTCCAGCCCCTGCGCCGCCGGCATGTCCTGGGTCGGCAGGATGGCCGGCGCGGGCTTGGCCTGGCCGACGGTCGGAGCGGCGGCTTGCGGCGCTGCCTCGGCGGGCTTGGGCTGCACCGCGGCTGCCTGCTGCGCGGGCTGAGCCGCCGCGGGCTGCGCCTGCGCCGCCGGCCTGGCGGCGGCCACAGGCATTTCGCCGCGGGGCGGGGCCGCCTTCGGAACCGGGACGGTACGGCTTGCGACATGCGGGATCGGAGCCGGTGGCCGTGGCACGCCGCTACGGATCACGGTCGGCGGCGGCAGCGCGCCTTGCGGCCCGTAAGGTGCTACCGCACCTTCGTCATAGGCCGGCCCCATGCCGAAGCCGGGACCGAAGGCCGGCATGAACCGCAGAATGCGCCCGTCACGCGCGTCGATCACGAGCCGGCCGTCGTCGCCGCGGCGGTCGATCACCGCGATGGTATAGACCAGCCCACGCAGGCGAGGGATTCCGAGCGGCGAAAAGCCGTTTTCGCGCAGCACGGCATAGACCTCGGTTGCCGGCAACAGCGCCGGCGCAGGCGCGCGCTCATACTCGTAGCCGTACCCATAGTTCTGGGGACGCGGGGGCGGAGCCTCCGGTGGACCATAGGGCCCGTCGAAATCCGAGACGGTGGTGGCGGGCCCGCGCAGCAGCACCTGCGCGTCGGCAGCAGATACCGCCAGCGCGCATGCGGCGGCGGCCACCCATCCTGTGAACAACTTCATGGTCGAAACGCTCCTGTCAGGCCCCCGGACGGCATGCGTTCTTTCGGCTTGTGGGCCATGACGCGCCTTTCGAAGGGCTGATCCGAAGCTTCCCCCGGGATTCCGACGGCCTCAGGGCCGGATCGCGGCGCGTTTGCCTCAAATCCGGGGCGGACCTGCCGCGGGAAAGCGCGTGATTGACACCTTGGGAATCGGGACTTTTGCGTGCTTGTGTGCTAGACAAAATTTTGGCAAGGTGATGGTTAGGACAGGAAGACTGTCTCAATTTTGCCTGCGATCCCGGCACAGGGATTGCAACGAAAAATGGCGCTCTCGAGCGCCAGGAAGCTGCAGGCCAAAGCCGTTCTCGGGGACGTGGAACGCCCAGGCCTGAATTTAAGAAAATGCGGCTCGCAACGGACGAGCGGTGGCCCAAAGAGCGGGTGCCGCGGAACGCCCAAGGTGCGCCGAAGATGGCGGTGAGGCAGCTTGCCGCATGGAGAGGACAGGAACAATGAACGGGTCGCAATTCGAGCGCGCAAACATCGTGGCAGAAGAGCTGTCGGCGACGGTCGCCTCGAAAACAACCGATCCCGCGCAGGAGCACACGTTCCGTCCGCCCGCAGAAGGTCTGTACGACCTCAGCATGGAAAAGGACTCCTGCGGTGTCGGCTTCATCGCCAACATCAAGGGCAAGAAGTCGCACGAGATCGTCTCGGACGCGCTCAACATCCTCTGCAACCTCGAACATCGCGGCGCGGTCGGCGCCGACCCGCGCGCCGGTGACGGCGCCGGCATCCTGGTGCAGATCCCGCACGCCTTCTTCGCCCGCAAGGCCAAGGAGCTCGGCTTCACGCTGCCCAAGCCCGGCGAGTACGCGATCGGCGCGCTGTTCATGCCGCGCGATACCGCCTGGCGCAACGTCATCAAGAGCATCATCGCCGATCAGATCAAGGCCGAAGGGTTGAAGCTGCTCGGCTGGCGCGACGTGCCGACCGACAACTCCTCGCTCGGCGTCACCGTCAAGCCGACCGAGCCCGCCTGCATGCAGGTGTTCATCGGCCGCAACGGCTCCGCCAAGACCGAGGACGAATTCGAGCGCAAGCTCTATATCCTGCGCAAGTCGATCTCGCAGGCGATCTATCAGCGCCGCGAGCGCGGGCTCGCCGGCTATTACCCCTGCTCGATGTCCTGCCGCACCGTGATCTACAAGGGCATGTTCCTCGCCGACCAGGTCGGCAAGTACTATCCCGATCTTCAGGAGCCGGACTTCGAGAGCGCGCTGGCGCTCGTGCATCAGCGCTTCTCGACCAACACCTTCCCGACCTGGTCGCTGGCGCATCCCTACCGGATGATCGCGCACAACGGCGAGATCAACACGCTGCGCGGCAACGTCAACTGGATGGCGGCGCGTCAGGCCTCCGTCAGCTCCGAGCTCTATGGCAAGGACATCAGCCGGCTCTGGCCGATCTCCTATGAAGGGCAGAGCGACACCGCCTGCTTCGACAACGCGCTCGAATTCCTGGTGCAGGGCGGCTACTCGCTGCCGCACGCCGTCATGATGATGATTCCGGAGGCGTGGGCCGGCAATCCGCTGATGGATGAGAAGCGCCGCGCCTTCTACGAATATCACGCCGCGCTGATGGAGCCGTGGGACGGCCCCGCCGCGATCGCCTTCACCGACGGCCGCCAGATCGGCGCCACGCTCGACCGCAACGGCCTGCGACCCGCGCGCTATCTCGTCACCAAGGACGACCGCATCGTGATGGCGTCCGAAATGGGCGTGCTCAAGATTCCGGAGGACCAGATCGTCACCAAGTGGCGACTCCAGCCCGGCAAGATGCTGCTGGTCGACCTCGAGCAGGGCCGCCTGATCCCCGACGACGAGATCAAGGCCGATCTCGCCAAGAGCCATCCCTACAAGGAGTGGCTCGACCGCACCCAGATCGTGCTGGAGGATCTGCCGAAGGTGGCGACCAGCGGCGTGCGCTCGAACCTGTCGCTGCTCGATCGGCAGCAGGCGTTCGGCTACAGCCAGGAAGACATCACCATCCTGATGACGCCGATGGCCTCCACCGGCGAGGAGGCGACGGGCTCCATGGGCAACGACACGCCGGTCTCGGCGCTGTCGGCCAAGCCCAAGCCGCTGTTCACCTACTTCAAGCAGAATTTTGCGCAGGTCACCAACCCGCCGATCGACCCGATCCGCGAGGAGCTGGTGATGAGCCTCGTCTCCATCATCGGACCGCGGCCGAACCTGTTCGACTTGCAAGGCCTCGCCACCACCAAGCGCCTCGAAGTGCGCCAGCCGATCCTGACCGATGCGGATCTGGAAAAGATCCGCTCGATCGCCGATCTCGGCGACTCCCACTTCAGGTCACGCACACTCGATACCACCTTCCACGCCGGCCTCGGCGCGGCGGGCATGGACCAGGTGCTCGACGAGCTTTGCGCACGCGCGGAAGCCGCCGTGCGTGAGGGCGTCAACATCATCATCCTCTCCGACCGCATGGTCGGCACCGACCGCGTGCCGATCCCCTCGCTGCTCGCCTGCGCCGCCGTGCATCATCATCTGATCCGCACCGGTCTGCGCACGTCGGTCGGCCTGGTCGTCGAGTCGGGCGAGCCGCGCGAAGTGCATCACTTCGCCTGCCTTGCCGGCTACGGCGCGGAAGCGATCAACCCCTACCTCGCGTTCGAGACCATCATCGCGATGAAGGACCGCCTGCCCGGCTCGCTCGACGACTACGAGATCGTCAAGCGCTACATCAAGTCGATCGGCAAGGGGCTTCTCAAGGTGATGTCCAAGATGGGCATCTCGACCTACCAGTCCTATTGCGGCGCGCAGATCTTCGATGCGATCGGCCTCAAGGCTGATTTCGTCGCCAAATTCTTCGCCGGCACGCACACCCGCATCGAGGGCGTGGGTCTCTCCGAGATCGCGGAAGAGGCGGTGCGCCGCCATGCTGACGCGTTCGGTGAAGCTCAGGTCTACAAGACCGCACTCGACGTCGGCGGCGAGTATGCCTACCGCACCCGCGGCGAGGACCATGCCTGGACCGCCGAGTCGGTGTCGCTGCTCCAGCACGCCGCCCGCGGCAATTCGCAGGAGCGCTACCGCGCCTTCGCGAAGATCCTCAACGAGCAGTCCGAACGCCTGTTGACGCTGCGCGGCCTGTTCCGGATCAAGAGTGCCGAGGAAGAGAAGCGCAAGCCCGTGCCGCTCGATCAGGTCGAGCCGGCCAAGGACATCGTCAAGCGCTTCGCCACCGGTGCGATGAGCTTCGGCTCGATCTCGCGCGAGGCGCACACGACGCTTGCGATCGCCATGAACCGGATCGGCGGCAAGTCGAATACCGGCGAAGGCGGCGAGGAAGCTGACCGCTTCAAGCCGCTGCCGAACGGCGATTCCATGCGCTCGGCGATCAAGCAGGTCGCCTCTGGCCGTTTCGGCGTGACGACGGAATATCTCGTCAATTCCGACATGATGCAGATCAAGATGGCGCAGGGTGCCAAGCCCGGCGAAGGCGGCCAGTTGCCCGGCCACAAGGTCGACGCGACGATCGCCAAGGTCCGGCATTCGACGCCGGGCGTCGGCCTGATCTCGCCGCCGCCGCACCATGACATCTACTCGATCGAGGATCTGGCGCAGCTCATCTACGACCTCAAGAACGTCAACCCGACGGGCGACGTCTCGGTCAAGCTCGTCTCCGAGATCGGCGTCGGCACGGTCGCGGCCGGTGTCGCCAAGGCGCGCGCCGACCATGTCACCATCGCGGGCTTCGAGGGCGGCACGGGTGCTTCGCCCCTGACCTCGATCAAGCATGCAGGCTCGCCCTGGGAGATCGGTCTCGCCGAAACACATCAGACGCTGGTGCGCGAGCGGCTGCGCAGCCGCATCGCGGTCCAGGTCGATGGCGGCTTCCGCACCGGGCGTGACGTCGTGATCGGCGCACTGCTCGGCGCCGACGAGTTCGGTTTTGCGACCGCGCCGCTGATCGCGGCCGGCTGCATCATGATGCGCAAGTGCCATCTCAACACCTGCCCGGTCGGCGTCGCGACCCAGGATCCCGTCCTGCGCAAGCGCTTCACTGGCCAGCCCGAGCATGTGATCAACTACTTCTTCTTCGTCGCCGAAGAGGTTCGCGAGATCATGGCGAGCCTCGGCTTCCGCAGCTTCAACGAGATGGTCGGCCAGAGCCAGATGCTCGACCAGACCAAGCTGGTTGCACATTGGAAGGCCAAGGGCCTCGATTTCTCGAAGCTGTTCGTCAAGCAGAAGGAAGAGAAGGGCCAGAAGATCTATCACTCGGAGCGCCAGAACCATCATCTGGAGGCCGTGCTCGATCGCAAGCTGATCGAGAAGGCGACGCCCGCGCTCGACCGCGGCGCACCGGTGAAGATCGAGGCCGAGATCAACAACACCGATCGTTCCGCCGGCGCGATGCTGTCCGGCACGGTGGCCAAGATCTACGGCAATGCGGGGCTGCCGCATGACACGATCCATGTCAGCCTCAAGGGCACCGCCGGCCAGGCCTTTGGCGCGTGGCTTGCCCACGGCGTCACCTTCGAGCTCGAGGGTGAAGGCAACGACTACGTCGGCAAGGGCCTCTCGGGCGGCAAGATCATTGTCAAGCCGCCGAAGAATGGCGGCATCGTGCCGGAAGAAAGCATCATCGTCGGCAACACCGTGATGTACGGCGCGACCGAGGGCGAGTGCTATTTCCGCGGCATCGCCGGCGAACGTTTTGCCGTGCGCAACTCGGGCGCGGTCGCGGTCGTCGAGGGCGCCGGCGATCATTGCTGCGAATACATGACCGGCGGCATCGTGGTCGTGCTCGGCAAGACCGGGCGCAACTTCGCGGCCGGCATGTCCGGCGGCATCGCCTATGTGCTCGACGAGGCCGGCGATTTCGACAAGCTGTGCAACCTCAGCATGGTCGAACTCGAGCCGGTGCTGTCGGAAGAACTGATCAACGCCGGCACCTACAATCACTCCGGTGATCTCGAGGCGCATGGCCGGGTCGACGTGTTCAAGAACCTGCTCGATTCCGACGTCGAGCGCCTGCACGTCCTGATCTCGCGCCATGAAAAGGCGACCGGCTCCAGGCGCGCGATCGAGATCCTCGCGAACTGGAAAGAGTGGCTGCCCAAATTCCGCAAGGTGATGCCGGTCGAGTACCGGCGTGCACTGCGCGAAATGCAGGCAAACGCCGACGCCGAACCGAAAATCGCGATCGGAGCGTAAGTCTCATCAGGCGTCATTCCGGGGCGCGCGGAGCGCGAACCCGGAATCTCGCAAACCAACCTCGGGGTTCCAGGTCTGCGCGCGGCGCGCGCATCCCGGAACGACGGAAACGAAAACTAAGCGGCAGGGACTTCGGGTTTAATGGGCAAGATCACGGGCTTTCTCGAAATCGAACGGTATGACCGCAAGTACACCCCGGTCGCCGAGCGCTTGAAGCATTTCAAGGAATTCGTCGTTCCACTCTCGGAGAAGGAAACGCGCGACCAGGCTGCGCGCTGCATGAATTGCGGCATCCCCTACTGCCACGGCACCGGCTCGGTCGCGCCGGGCACCGCGGGCTGTCCGGTGAACAACCAGATCCCCGACTTCAACGACCTCGTCTATCAGGGCAATTGGGAAGAGGCTTCGCGCAACCTGCACTCGACCAACAATTTCCCGGAGTTCACCGGACGCATCTGCCCGGCGCCGTGCGAAGCCTCCTGCACGCTCAACATCGACGACAACCCGGTCACCATCAAGACAATCGAATGCGCGATCGTCGACCGCGCCTGGGAGAACGGCTGGCTGAAGCCGGAGGTCAACACCGAGAAGACCGGCAAGAAGGTCGCGGTGATCGGCTCGGGCCCGGCCGGCATGGCCTGCGCGCAGCAACTCGCGCGCGCTGGACATGACGTGCATCTCTACGAGAAGTACGCCAAGGCCGGCGGCCTGCTCCGCTATGGCATTCCCGACTTCAAGATGGAGAAGGGCATCATCGACCGCCGCGTCGCGCAGATGCAGGCGGAGGGTGTCACCTTCCACTACAACAGCCATGTCGGCGCAACCGGCAACGTCGATCCGCGCGAGATGCTCAACGAGTACGACGCCATCGCGCTGACGGGCGGTGCGGAAGCGCCGCGAGACCTGCCGATCCCCGGCCGCGACCTCGACGGCATCCATTACGCGATGGATTTCCTGCCGCAGCAGAACCGCCGCAACTCCGAGGAGCCCTTGAACGGTGTCACCGAGATCCTCGCCGGCGGCAAGCATGTCGTCGTGATCGGCGGCGGCGACACCGGCAGCGACTGCATCGGGACCTCGCTGCGCCAGGGCGCCAAGACCGTGACCCAGCTCGAGATCATGCCGGCGCCCCCCGAGCGCGAGAACAAGGGCCTGACCTGGCCGAACTGGCCGCTCAAGATGCGCACGTCCTCCAGCCAGGCCGAAGGCGCGATCCGCGAATACGCCGTGCTGACGCAGAAGTTCACCGGTGAGAACGGCAAGGTCAAGAAGCTGCACTGCGTGCGCGTCGACGACAAGTTCAAGCCGATGGCCGGCACCGAGTTCGAGCTCGACGCCGAGCTCGTGCTGCTCGCGATGGGCTTCGTGCACCCCGTGCATGAGGGCCTCTTGAAGCTGCTCTCGGTCGACCTCGACCCGCGCGGCAACGTCAAGGCCAACACGCTCGACTACCAGACCTCGCGCCCGAACGTGTTCTCCGCAGGCGACATGCGCCGCGGCCAGTCGCTGGTGGTGTGGGCGATCCGCGAGGGGCGGCTGTGCGCGCGGTCGATCGACACGTTCCTGATGGGGAAGACGGACTTGCCGCGGTAATCCGCTGTCGTCCTGGCGAAAGCCAGGACCCATACCGCGGAATCTATCGATGGCAGGTGGTCCCAGTACCGAACTTCTAGTCTTTGCCAAATTGCTCCCTGGGGTGATGGTGTGGACGGCCCCCTACGGCATCAGTGTGCCAGAATGAGGTTGTCAGAAACTCATTCACAGGAGCCGTCCGTGAGCCAGATTATCCGTATTGGGATGGATACGTCGAAGTATATTTTTCAACTCCATGGCGTTGATGCGTCGGAGCAGGTGGTGCTGCGCAAGCGGCTGAGCCGCAAGGCGATGCTGGAGTTTTTTGCCAAGCTACCGCCGACGGTGGTGGTGATCGAGGCCTGTGGGGCCGCACACTACCTGGCGCGGGAGCTTGGCAAGCTGGGGCACACGGCAAAACTGATCGCGCCGCAATTGGTGAAGCCCTATGTGTCGCGCAACAAGAACGACGGGCGCGACGCGGAGGGGCTGTGCGAGGCGGCAAGCCGGCCGCGGATGCGGTATGTGCCGGTGAAGACGGTTGAGCAGCAGGCGGCGCTGATACTGCTGGGCGTGCGCGACCAGTTGGTCATGCGCCGCACGCAACTGAGCAACACGATCCGCGGTTATGCAGCGGAGCTCGGCCTGACCGAGGCCAAGGGGCTGGACAAGCTTGCCGCGTTCCTGGCCGCGCTTCAGCGAGACGAACGCGTGCCGGCCTTGGCCCGCGAACTGTTTGCGATGCTTGCTCGCCAATATGATCAGGTGCAGGTCGAACTGAAGGCGATCGAGGCCAAGCTTGTGGCCTGGCACCGCGCCAATG